>NZ_JBIWML010000039.1:0-77541 GCF_044766665.1 Kitasatospora sp. NPDC101801 | reverse complement strand
GTGGGTGGTGCTGCCCATGCCGGTGATGCTCCTGTCTCGCCGATCCAGACTAACCCGACATACCGGGCGTCTCAGTCGAGACTGTCAGGGAGGGGCCCGGGGCTGCACCGTAGGCAGGTGCTCAGCGGTCTACTACCCAGGGGCTCGGGGAACTGCGAGGAGATCTGGCGCCGGGGTCACTGCGAAAGTGCCTGACCACCCCTCTACGGATCACCTTTTCCGAGGCCGGCGTCGCAGTTCCCCGAGCCCCTGACCGTAGACGCCGAAGCACCTGCCAAAAAGTCGGCGTCGCCCGCGCGGCGGAGCCGCTAGAGGGTCAGTTCGAACCAGACGATCTTGCCGTTCGGGGTGCGGCGGCTGCCCCAGCGTTCGGCCAGGAGGCTGACGAGCTGGAGGCCGCGGCCGCCTTCGTCGGTCTCCTGGGCGCGGCGCTGGCGGGGTTGGGCGTAGCCGTCGTCCCAGACCTCGCAGACCACCGTGCGGTCCCGGAGCAGCCGCAGGCGGATGTCGCCGTTGCCGTGCCGGAGGGCGTTCGTGACCAGCTCGCTGACCAGCAGCTCGGTGGTGTCGACGAGTTCGTCCAGGCCGCGGACCAGCAGCCAGGAGCAGGCGAGCTCGCGGGCCTTGGCGACCGAGGTGGGCTCGGAGGGGAGCTTCCAGTCGCCGACGGCGTCCTCGGGGAGGGGCTCGACCTTGGCCATCAGGAGGGCGATGTCGTCCTCGCCGTGATGGGGGATCAGCTCGTGCAGCACCTCGTCGCAGAGGCTCTCCAGCTCGCGGGAGCCGCCGGTGAGGGCGGTCCGGAAGGCCCGCAGGCCCTCGTCGAGCTGGTGCTTGCGGGACTCCACCAGGCCGTCGGTGTAGAGGCCGAGCACGGCGCCGTCCGGCAGCGTGACGGTGACCTCCTCGAACGGCTCGCCGCCGACGCCGAGCGGGAGGCCGGGCGGGACCTCCAGCATCCGGGCGGCTTCGCCGGGGCTGAGCAGGACGGGGGGCAGGTGGCCCGCGTTGGCGAAGACGCAGCGCTGCTTGACCGCGTCGTAGACCGCGTAGACGCAGGTGGCGAGGTAGACCTCGGCCTCCTCGCCGGGGGCGGTGGTGTCGCCGCCGAGGCCGCGGGCGATCTCGTCCAGGGCGGTGAGCACCTCGGCCGGGTCGAGTTCGAGCAGGGCCAGGGTGCGGACGGCGGTGCGGAGTTGGCCCATCGCGACGGCGGCGCGCAGGCCGCGGCCCATCACGTCGCCGATCACCAGCGCGGTGCGGCTGCCGGGCAGCGGGATGACGTCGAACCAGTCGCCGCCGACCTCGGTGTTGTTGTTGCTGGGCAGGTAGCGGCGGGCGATCTCCAGACCGGTGGCGGCCGGGTTGCCCGGGGGGAGCAGGCTGCGCTGGAGGATCAGCGCGCGCTCGTGCTCGCGGCGGTAGAGCCGGGCGTTGTCGACGCAGACGGCGGCCCGGGCGACCAGTTCCTCGGCGATCGCCACGTCCCGGGCGTCGAAGGGCTCGCTGCCGATCGCGCGGGACAGCTGGACCAGGCCGAGCACCTGGTCGCGGGCGACCAGCGGGACCACCAGGGTGGAGCGCAGCAGCGGGTCGGGGCCGGGCTGCGGGACCACGCTGCGGCCGGTGCGCAGGGCGCGGGCGTGCGGGGAGCGGCGGGGGTAACAGAGCGAGCCGCCGGCCTCGGCGACCGGCACGGCGCCCTCGGCGCCGAGCACGCTGGAGGCGCCGCCGACCACGCTGGAGACGGCCACCCGGCGCAGCTCGCCGGAGCCGTCCGAGGCGCCGCCCTGGCCGGAGACCGGGCCGGACTCGCCCGCCAGCAGGGCGGTGTACAGGTCGACGCTGGCCAGGTCGCAGAACTGCGGGACGATCACGTCGAGCAGTTCCTTGGCCGTGGTCTCCAGGTCGAGGGTGGAGCCGATGTGGGTGCTGGCCTCGTTCAGCAGGGCCAGGCTGCGGCGGACGCCGGCGGCCTCGCGCTCGGCGACGTGCCGGCTGGTCACGTCCAGGACCTGGCCGGCGACGCCCATCGGACGGCCGTTGGCGCTGTTCAGCCGGTACAGCGAGATCGCCCAGCGGCGGCCGCCGTCCCGGGCCGGCACGGTGCTGGTGCGCGGCACGGCACCGGTGAAGCGCAGGTCGAGCACCGGACCGCCGCCCGCCAGCACCTTGCGCAGCGCGGCCAGCAGCCGGTCCGCCTCGCCGGGCAGGAAGAGGTCGTACGGGTTGAGCCCGGGGAGCTCGTGGGTGGGCAGGCCGACGGCGGTGGCGAACGCCTGGTTCACCCGCTGCAGGCGCAGCTCGGGGTCGAACAGGAAGAACCCGGTCGGGGTCTGCCCGAAGACCGCCTCGGAGGCGGCCAGGTCGGTCTCGATCCGGCGCAGCCGGCCGAGGTCGACGGCCAGGCAGGTGGCGCCCGGTGAGCCGCTGTCCGGCATCACGTAGAGCTCGGCCAGGCCCTCGGAGCCGGTGGCGTCCCGGTACGGGGCGGTGCCGACCCACTCCTCGCCCGCGAGGATGCTCTCCAGCCGGGCCCGGCCGCGCTGCCAGAGCTCGCGCGGGACGAAGGTGGTCACCGGGTCGGTGCCGACCGCCTCCTCGGCGGGGACGCCGAAGAACTCGGCCGCGCGGGCACTCCACTGGGTGATCCGGCCGTCCGGCCCGATCGCGAAGGTGGCGACCCGGATGTAGTCGTAGATCGTCCCGGACTTGTCGTAGTCACCCCAGTCGGCTGCGGCCGCGGCCGCCCGGAGACTCGGACCGCTCGGCTGCCCGGGCACGGCGACATGGCCGCTGTCGCTCGACGCTCTCCACGCCGGGATGCTGTTCAACGGTCCGATCCCCTCCAACCCGCGCCCATCCGGATGTCGAGAACACCGAGTATTCATCATCGGAGGGCAGGCGCACACGCCCCCAACATCACAACATCGACTCAGGACTCCCCTTCCCTGCTCCTCCATACCCGAAGGCGGCTGTTCGAACCGCCCGCGCGCCACAAGATCGCTGGTCGGCGCCCGGTCCCCGGCCCGGGACCTGACGCGTCACGGACAGGCCCGGCGTACCCCGCACGCCGCCTGACGGACCGTCCGCTTCCCGGGCGGTCTCACTCCAGGTGATCGTCCGCCGGGTCGAGCTCGAACCAGACCACCTTGCCCATGCCCTCGGCCCTGGCGCCCCAGCGCAGTGCCAGCCGGCGGACCAGCTCCAGGCCCCGGCCACCCTCGTCCGCCTCGGCCGCGTGCCGCTCCCGGGGCGGGTCGGGCAGCGGGTCGGAGATCTCCACCAGCAGGGTCTCGCCGAGGGTGAGCCGGACGCCGATCGGGGCACTGGCGTACCGGACCGAGTTCGTGACCAGCTCGCTGACCAGCAACTCGGCGGTGTCGGTGAGGTGTTCGACCTCCCACTCGGCCAGCGCGCCGCGGACCAGCCGGCGGGCCCGGGAGACCGCGGTCGGCTCGGCGGGCAGCGTCCAGCCGGCCGTCGGGATGCCCGCCCGGCCCCGGCCCAGCCGGGCCAGCAGCAGTGCCACGTCATCGGGTTCGCGGCCCTGCTCCATGGTGTCCAGGACGGCCTCACAGGCCTGCTGGATCGAGGCGTACGGCTGCTCCAGCACGGTGAGCAGCCGTCCGAGCCCGACGTCCAGGTCCTTGTCCCTGGACTCCACCAGGCCGTCGGTGCAGAGCACCAGCAGGCTGCCCTCGGGGATGTCCAGCTCGATCGACTCGAACGGGACCCCACCGACCCCGAGCGGGGCGCCGGACGGCAGGTCGAGGATCTGGCCGACCCCACCGGTCAGCGCGCTGCCGACCCGGGACGGCTCCTCGAGCGGCTCCTTGGGCACGATCAGGATCGGCGGGATGTGGCCCGCCTTGGTCGCGGTCAGCCGCTGGGTGGACGGGTCGAAGACCGCGTAGACGCAGGTGGCGAGCAGTGCCTCGTCCGGGCCCTGGGCCAGGTCGTCGGTCAGCTCGTGGACGTGCCGCAGCAGCACCTCGGGCGGCAGGTCGAGACCGGCCAGGGTGCGGACGGCGGTGCGCAGCCGCCCCATCGTGGCGGCCGCCCGCAGGCCGTGGCCCATCACGTCGCCGACCACCAGTGCGGTGCGGCCGTCCGGCAGCGGGATGACGTCGAACCAGTCGCCGCCGACCTCGGTGCCGCTGCTGCCCGGCACGTACCGGTAGGCGACCTCGATGCCGGCCGGCTGCGGGACCTGCTGCGGCAGCAGGGTGCGCTGCAGGGTGAGCGCGGCGGTCCGCTCCCGGGCGTACAGCCGGGCGTTGTCCAGCGAGCTGCCCGCGCGGTCGGCGAGCTCGACCGTGAACGCCAGGTCGTCCCGGTCGAAGCCCTCCCGGTAGCCGGCCCGGCTGACCACCAGCAGGCCGATCACGATCCCCCGGGCCCGCAGCGGGACCACCAGCCGCGAGTGCACACCGAGGTCGTGGGCGGCCTGCACCTTGGGGTCGCCGGGATAGGTCAGGTCGCTCAACTCCTCAGGGCCGGAGAGCAGTTCGGGGATACCGGTGCGGAGCGCCCGGCCGAAGGCGGAGTCGTCGGCGAAGGTGATCCTGGCCCCCCGGCGGAGCATCACCTCGACCTCGGGGGCATCCTGCACCGAGGCGGTGCCGAGCTGGAGCAGCGAGGTCCTGCGGTCGTGGCCGTGCCGGGGCAGGTCGTCGCCGTGCGCGACCGCCTGCAGCAGGATCACCGCCGCGTAGTCGGCCAGCCGGGGCACCACCGCACCGGCCAGCTCCTGGGCGATCCGGGTGGCGTCCAGCAGGTCGCCGACCCGGGAGCCGAACTCGTTGAGCAGCGAGAGCCGGCGCCGGGCGTGCTCGACCTTGGCCACCGCCCGGTACCGCTCGGTCACGTCCATCACGGTGCCGGAGATGCCGAGCACCCGGCCCGCCCGGTCGGTCATCCGGCTGTACGAGATCGACCGGAAGCCGCCCGAGCGGGCGGTCACCGGGGAGGCCAGCGTGACGTCGATGACCGGCTCCCCGGTCGCCAGCACCTGGCGCTGGATCGCGGTGATCTCGTCGGCGGCCCGCTCGGGCAGGGTCTCCCCGGTGGTCCGGCCGACGTGCTCCTCGGCCGGGACGCCGTTCATCTCGGCCAGGGTGTGGTTGACGGCGGTGTACCGCAGCTCGGTGTCCAGGATCGCGATGCCCAGCGGGGACTGCTCGAACAGCGCGTCCCGGACCGCGAGGTCGCGCTCGACCGCCCGCAGCGCACCGGCCTCCGCGAGCGCCACCTGGAGGAACGGGGTGCCGTCCCCGTCCACCAGCAGGGAGATCCGGGCCTCCACCCCGACCTCCTCGTCGTCCCGGTGCCGCAGCGCGGTGAAGCCCTGCCAGTGGCCGTTCCGCAGGGTCGCCTGGATCGCCGCCCTGACCCGGCTCACCAGGTCCTGATCCGCCATCAGCTCGTCGATCCGGCGGCCCACCAGCAGCTCGCTCGGCCAGCCGAGCAGTTCCTCGGCGGCCGGGCTCCAGAGCACCACCCGCCCGGCGGTGTCCAGGATCGCGATGGCCACCTTCACCACGTCGAACAGGCTGCCCTCGGTGCGCTCGGCGAACGCCTCCACCGGGGAGCTGTCCAGACCCGGGTACGGGGCCGTCGGGCCGCCCCGGGTGCCGCCCGAACGGGGCTCGGCGGGTGGGCGGGGGGCCTGCGCCGCAGCGGGCTGCGCGGCCGGGGGCCTGGGGGTCAGGCGGCGCAGCCGGGCCCGTGCCGAGGCGCTGCCGACCGTCCTGGGCCGTGGGGTCACACCCGCTCCGGCCACCGCCGGTCGCGGCCCCCGCCGGGAGGCTCCGTCCGCGGACGGCTGCGCTCCGCCGTCGTTACCCGTGCTCGACACCGACCGCCTCACCTATGGTGACGAATACTGCCGAAAAGTGACATACCCATCAGAACGCCAGGCTACCCCGGCGAGCGGGTCGGCTTTTCCGATTGACCTACCTGGCCCAACCCTTCCGCAGGGGGCTCGGGAGGCCGCGCCGTAGGCAGGCGCTCAGATTTTTGCAGGGCGCTCGGGTCTGGGGTCCGGGGGCTCGGGGAGCTGCGAGGAGATCTGGCGTCCGGGTCACTGCGAAAGTCCCTGACCACCTCCGCACGGATCACCTCGAACGAGGCCGGCGTCCGCAGTTCCCCGAGCCCCCGGGCCGTGGGCGGTTGAGCACCTGCAAAAGGCCGGTGTCGACCGCGGCGGGCCCCTGGCTAGTGGAGCAGCGCGGCGACGTGCGGGAGGACCTCGCGGTCGTGGGTGAGCCAGTCGACGGTGGTGAGGTCGGTGGGGCCCAGCCAGCGGAGTTGGTCGTGGTCCTGGAGGGGGCGGGGTTCACCGGTGATCAGTTCGGCGGCCCAGATCCGGAGTTCGAGGCCGGGGCGGACCAGCCAGCTGCCGGGAAGGCGGTGCAGGGCGCGGGCCCGTACGCCGAGCTCCTCGAAGAGCTCCCGCTCCAGGGCCTGCTGCTCGGTCTCCCCCGGTTCGGCCTTGCCGCCCGGGAACTCCCAGC
Source organism: Kitasatospora sp. NPDC101801 (assembly GCF_044766665.1). NCBI lineage: Bacteria > Bacillati > Actinomycetota > Actinomycetes > Kitasatosporales > Streptomycetaceae > Kitasatospora > Kitasatospora sp. NPDC101801. The sequence goes on along the minus strand of NZ_JBIWML010000039.1, from coordinate 71,023 downwards.
CGCCCGCGACCTCGGGCGGGGCGCTGCGCCGGGCGGCCAGCACCCGGCCCTGGTGGAGGAGTGCGCCGCCGACCACGATCCGGTCGGGCACGGGCTCCACCCAGTACAGCTGTTTGTGGCCCCGGGCCTCGAACTCGTCGGCCATCGCCTCGGCCGCCGGCCGGGTCAGCTCACCGGCCACCAGAGCGCGGTTGCCGTTGTCGTCCTGCCGCATCACCCGGTACGTCCCCATGGGCACCACCCTAGGGGCTGTCGTCGAACTCCCGTCGTCGCCCGGAGGGCGGCCCTGCGGCGTCCGGTGCGTGCTCTCGGCATGCCGGGCGGGAGCACGCGCACTGGGTCGTACTCGGGCTTTCGTCCGGCGCGGCGAGGGTGCGTGCCAGGCGGCGTGGGGCAGGCGGGAGTCTGACGACAGACCCTAAGGCCGCTGCGGCCCGGCCCGGTGGGGGGCGGGCCGGGCCCGGTGCGCTCCGAAAGCTACGGCTGCTCTGCTACCGGCGGGTACGGCCGGGGTTAACGGGAGGTAAGCGGCGGGCGGGCCCGGGACGAAGGTCGGCCCCGGGCGGGTCCTGCGCCTCTGCCCGGCCGACGCGCCGCTGACTAGCGTCACAGGCACGGAGGCCCCGCCCGCGCCCGCCTCGGGGCTCCCGACGAGAGGAGTCCCCATGCCCGCGACCGCCCGACTCTCCCGGCAGCCCCGGCGTCGCCAGGTCCTGGCCGGGTCGTTCGCCGCCGGGCTGCTCGCCGTGACCCTGGTGGGCTGCGGCGGCGCGGACGCGCCGGGCTCGGCCGCCGCCGGATCCGCCGCCACCGCCACGCCGAGGACGCTGCCGGCCGCCGAGGCGACCACGCTCTCCCAACTCCCGGCCCGGCTGGCGGCGGACGGCACCACCGTGCTGGTCGGCGACCCGGACGCCCGGCACACGGTGCGGGTGTACGCCGACTTCCGCTGCCCGTACTGCGCGAAGTCCGAGGCGGCCACCGGGGAGTTGCTGGCCTCGGCGGCCGCCAGGGGCGAGGTGCGGATCGAGTACACGCTGGCCTCGTTCCTGGACGGCAGGCTCGGCGGCTCGGGCTCGGTGAAGGCGGCGAACGCGGCCCGGGCAGCGCTGGAGGCGGGCAGGTTCGCCGAGTTCCACGCCGCGCTGTTCGCCAACCAGCCAGCCGAGGAGTCCGACGACGCCTTCACCGACCGGTTCCTGCTCGACCTCGCCTCCGGGGTCCCCGGGTTGCGCAGTGACGGGTTCGACCGGGCGGTCGAGGGCGTGACCTACCGGGACTGGGTCGGCCAGGCCCAGGACGCCTTCCGGGCCTCCGGTGCGACCGGCACCCCGACCGTGCTGGTGGACGGGGAGAAGGTGGCCGGCGGCGCGCAGTACGACCGGGCCGCGTTCGCCGAGTTGCTGGAGCGGGCCGGGATACCGGCCTGACCGGCGGCCCCGACTACCCGACCCGGGCCAGTACTTCGCCGCTCAGCACGGCGAACCAGCCGTCCGGGTCGGCCGCCCAGCGCCGCCACCCGGCGGCGATCCGGGCGAGCTCCCCTGGAGTGGCGAAGCCGCCGGCCAGCGCCGTGTCCACGATCCCGGAGCCGACCACCCGGTCCGCCCAGCTGTCGCCCCACCAGTCGCGCTGCCCGGCCGTGGCGTACGTCCAGGTGGAGGAGGAGCAGTCGACCGTCCCGAAGCCGGCCGCCCGGGCCCAGGACGCCAGCCGGCGTCCGGCGTCCGGCTCGCCGCCGTTGGCCCGGGCCACCCGCTGGTACAGCGCCATCCAGTCGGCCAGCTCCGGCAGTTCGGGGTACCAGGCCATCGCCGCGTAGTCGGCGTCCCGGCAGGCGACCACCCCGCCGGGCCTGGTCACCCGGCGCAGCTCGCGCAGCAGCGCCACCGGATCGGCCACGTGCTGCAGCACCTGGTGGGCATGTACGACGTCGAACTCGCCGTCGGCGTACGGCAGTCGGTACGCGTCGGCGGCAGCGAAGGTCACATTGCCGATGCCCCGCCCGGCCACGTGCTCCGCCGCCTGGGCCAGCACCTCGGCCGAACGGTCCACCGCGACCACCCGCCCGGTCGGGCCGACCAGCTCGGCCAGGTCTGCGGTGATCGTGCCGGGGCCGCAGCCGACGTCCAACAGGGCCTGGCCGGGCCGCAGTTCGGGCAGCAGGTAGCCGGCCGAGTTCGCCGCCGTACGGGACCGGTGCGAGCGCAGCACGGCGTCCTGGTGGCCATGGGTGTAGACAGCCTGACGTTCGGTCATGGTGGGCTCCCCTCGTCCTGACGGCCCGTTCACCGCCGTTTCGAGCCTACGCCGACGTCTCGGAGCTTGAGAATATCTGTCTCGGATGACAAGACGACTGCCGAGCAGGGTCGCCCCGGCGGGCGCGTTTCCGCGACAATCGGGCCATGGGAAAGACCTACGAACGAATCGACGGCCGCCTGCGGAAGTTCATCGAGGCCCAGCCGGTCTTCTTCACCGCCACCGCCCCGCTCGCCGAGGCCGGGCACGTCAACCTCTCCCCCAAGGGCCGGTCCGGCACCCTGGTGGTCCTGGACGAACTCACGCTGGCCTTCCTGGACTTCGGCGGCAGCACCGCCGAGACCCTGGCGCACCTGCGGGAGAACGGCCGGATCACGCTGATGTGGTGCGCGTTCACCGGCCCGCCCACCGTGGTCCGGGTGCACGGCCGGGGCGAGCCGGTGTTCCGGGACGACCCGCGGTTCACCGAGCTGCTCGGCCACTTCGACCCGACCGCCGACGGCAGTGCCCTGCGTTGCGTCGTGCTGGTGCACGCCACCCGGGTCAGCGACTCCTGCGGCTTCGCGGTGCCGCTGATGGAGTACCAGGAGGACCGCTCGATGCACGCGGAGTTCTTCGACCGGAAGACCGACGACGAGTTCGCCGTCTACTGCGAGGGCAAGCCGTACGTCCCGGTCAGCCTGGACGGCCTGCCCGCGCTGCCACTGCCGCTGCCGCCCCGGCCCTGAGCGCCCGGGGCCCGGCCGCTCAGGGCCCACCGGTCGCTCAGCCGATCTCCAGCAGCAGCCCGCCCTCGGCGGCCGGGACCACCCGGACCTGCTCCAGGGTGTCCACCTGCACGGTCGGGCCGAACGCCGCCGCGCGCGGGCCGACGCCGACCACCCGCATGCCGGCCGCCCGGCCGGCCATGATGCCCGCCTCGGAGTCCTCGAAGACCACGCAGTCCGCCGGGTCGACGCCGAGGCCGGCCGCGCCCTTCAGGAAGCCCTCCGGATCCGGCTTGCCGGCGCCCACCGACTCGGCGGTCACCCGCAGCTCGGGCAGCCGCAGCCCGGCCGCCGTCATCCGGGCGGTGGCCAGCGTCTCGTCCGCCGAGGTGACCAGCGCGTGGGGGAGCCGCTCCAGCGCGGCCAGGAAGGCCGCCGCCCCCGGCACCTCGACCACACCGTCCAGGTCGGCGGCCTCCTCGGCCAGCATCCGCCGGTTGTCCGCCAGGTTCTGCTCCACCGGGCGCTCCGGCAGCAGGATCGCCATGCTCAGGTGCCCCTGCCGGCCGTGCACCACCCGCATCGCCTCGTCACCGTCGATGCCGTGCTCGGCCGCCCAGCGCCGCCAGCAACGCTCCACCGCCGCCTCGGAGTTCACCAGGGTGCCGTCCATGTCGAGCAGCAGGGCACGGGCGGGCAGGGTGACAGACATGGGCAGACTCCTCCGGGCGGGGTTTGTCATACCAGGTTACAAAACTCAGCGGAGTAGGTGGGCGTTGACCTCACGGGCCGCCTCGGCCAGCTCCGGGAGCTCGACCACCTCGACGCCCGCCGCGGTGAGCAGCGCCGTTCCCTGACAGCCGGTCACGAACAGGTCGGGCTCCCGCCAGGCCAGCACCACCCGGGGCACGCCCGCCGCGATGATCAGCTGGGCGCAGGTACGCGGCCGGGAGGCCCGCTCGCCGCACGGCTCCAGCGAGCTGTAGACGGTGGCCGTCCGCAGCCTCGGGTCGCCGGCGGGCAGCTTGGCGAGCGCGGACTCCTCGGCGTGCACCTTCGGGTCGGTCTCCCGGCTGTACCCCTCGCTGAGCAGTTCGCCGTCCGCCCCGACGATCACCGCCCCGACCGAGAAGGCGGTCTCCGAGAACGGACAGCGCCGGGACAGTTCGACGGCCCGGGCCAGCCAGTCGGCGTCGGTCTTCACGCGGTGGTCTCCTTCGGGGCGTAGCGGAGCAGCACGACGTCACCCACCGTACGGGTCCCCAACAGCCGCATCCGCCGGGACGGGCCGCCGGGGAAGTCGGCCGGGCCCACCAACCTCGGCGCGGCCGGCTGCCCGACCAGCAGCGGCGCCACCGCCAGCTGGAGCTCGTCCGCCAGGCCCTCGGCCAGGAACTGGGTGTGCACGCTGCTCCCGCCCTCCACCATCAGCCGCCGCACTCCGCGCGCGCCCAGGTGGTCCAGCACCGCGCCCAGGTCCAGCCGGTCGCCGATGGCCACCACCTCGGCCAGCCCGGCCAGTTCGGCGGCCAGCCGGTCGCGTGCTGAGGTGCCGGTGTAGACCAGCCGCTCGCCGCCGGTGTGCCAGAAGTTCAGCTCCCTCGGCAGGTCGCCACTGCCGCTCAGGGTCACCTTGAGCGGGTACTCGGGCTGCCCGGCCCGGAGTCGTCCGGTGCGCCGGTCGGGCGAGTTGACGAGCAGTCGGGGATTGTCCCGGCGCAGCGTGTTGCCGCCGACCAGGATCGCGTCGCTGCCCGCCCGCAGCTCGTCCACCCGGTCGAAGTCGTCCGGACCGGACAGCAGCAGGCGCTCCGGCGAGGCGTCGTCCAGGTACCCGTCGACGGACATCGCGGCGCTCAGCAGGACGTACGGGCGGATAGCCACGGGCCGGTCCGTTTCTCTAGGCGGTCCCGCCACCGTACGACAACGGCCGTCCCCCCGATCCGGACCGGGCTACGGGATGATCCGGCGGCGGCGGAAGTCCTCGAAGATCTCCAGGAACATCGCCCCGGTGTCGACGAACTCGTGGAAGCCGAACCGCCGCGCCTTCGAGCCGTCCGCGAACATGTCGTAGTCCCAGGAGAAGACGAAGTCGCCGAACCCCCAGGAGGAGACCTCCTGGTAGCCGTGCGGCGCCAGGCCGTGCTCGGCCACCATGGCGTCCCAGAGCGGTTCCTTGTCCGCCATCACCGTGGTCAGCGAGAGCGGCAGGGGCGGCGCGACGTCCAGCTCGAAGTACCCGGCGATCCTCGGCCAGAGCTCGCTCCACCGGAACAGGTCACCGTTGTTGATGTTGAACGCCTGGTTGGCGCACCGCTCGTCGGTCGCCGCCCAGACCGTGGCCCGGGCCAGCAGGCCGGCGTCGGTCACCTCCAGCAGGGCGTCGTAGGCGCCCGGCTTCCCCGGGAACCGCAGCGGCAGGCCCAGCTGCTTGGACACCGCGGCGTAGACCGCGATCACCATCGCCAGGTTCATCGGGTTGCCGAGCGCGAAGCCGGTCACCACCGAGGGCCGGATCGCCGACCAGGTCCACTCCTTGCCGAGCTGCCGGGCCGTCAGGAACGCCTGCTGGTCGTGCATGAACTCGGGCGGCATGAAGTACGGGTCGCTCTCCCGGGCCGGGGTCTTGAACGGGCCCAGGTGCGCGCCGTACACCTTGTACCCCTGCATCAGGCTGACGTGCCGCAGCCCGGTCGCGACCGGCTCGATTGCCTCGATCACGTTGGTCAGCATGGCCAGGTTCGGCGGCACCAGCTCGGCCCAGGTGGGCCGGTCCTGGTACGCGGCGCGTAGAAGACGTGGGTGACCTCGGTGAGGCCGGCCAGCTTCGCCTTGGTCTCGACCGGGTCGAGCAGGTCCACGCTCAGGTAGCGGACCCGGTCGGCCGGTTCGCCGCCCCGGCGGGACAGCCCGATCACCTGCCACTCGCCGGTGGCCGCCAGGTGGTCGACCAGATTGCGGCCGATCACGCCGTTCGCTCCGACGACCAGGGCGGTCTTGGTGGTCTCCATGGCTCGGTGGCTCCCTGCGCTCCGGTGGCGGCTCCGCGCGGTGCGGGCCCGCCTCGATCCTCCGTCCGGCCGGGGCGATGAGTCCAGGTTCTGTTTCTACTGCTGGCCATAAGATCAGCTCATGGTGACCTTGCGGCAGTTGGAGTACCTGGTGACGATCGTGGACCAGGGCTCGTTCACCCGGGCCGCCGAGCTGCTGCACGTCACCCAGCCCGCTCTCTCGCACCAGATCCGGGTCCTGGAGCGGCAGTTGGGCGGTCCACTGCTGGAACGGCTGCCCCGGCTGGTCCGGCTCACCCCGGCCGGGCGGTCGATGCTCCCGCACGCCCGGGCCGCGCTCGCCGAGACCCGGCGCGCCGAGCAGGCCGCCCGGCGGACCGCGGGCACCGCGAGCGGGGAGGTGGAGCTCGCCACCCTCTACGGTTACAGCCTCGGCCTGCTGCCGGCCGTCCTGCGGGCCTGGCGGCGGGTCCGCCCCGACATCGGCGTCCGGCTGTTCGAGCACCGGCACGCCGACGAGCTCCGCGACGCGATGGCCGCCGGGCAGGCCGACCTGGCCCTCGGCCCGCCGCCGCCCGGCTGGGCGGGCCCCGTCCACCCGGTCGGCGAGGAGGAGTTCGTGGTCGTGGTCGCGGCCGACGACCCGGCCGCCACCGGCCCCGCCCCGTTCGACCTGGCCTCGCTCGCCGACCGCGCCTGGGTGCACTACGCCCCCGGCAACGGCCTCGCCGAGCTCCTCGACCGGGCCTGCGCCGCCGCCGGTTTCCAGCCGCGCGCCGCCGTCCGGACCGAACAGACCGCCGCCGCTCCGCTGCTCGCCGCCGCCGGACTGGGCCCCACCCTCGCCGCCGCCCACGTGATCCCGCCCGACTTCGACGGTCACCTGCTCCGCCCCACGCCGCCCGTCCGCCGCCCGCTCGCCGTCTGGACCAGGACCGACCCGGATCCCCTGACCGCCGCTTTCCGCACCGTGCTGACCAGGGAGGTCACGGCCCGCCTCGGCTCCGCCGCCTGACCCGCTCACCCGTCCCCGGAGTCGCCCACCACCAGGGCACGGATCGCGTGGTGGGTGAGCAGCATCGCCCAGACCTCCTGCTCCACCATGGCCGGAGACTTGGAGCGGAGCACCGGACGGGACCGGCCCCGCCGGGCGCCCAGTTCGTCGATCAGGGTGTCGAGGCGCCAGCGCTCGGCGTAGAGCCCGGCCAGTTCCGCCGCCGGTGCTCCGGACGGGTCCAGGATCGAGCAGACCAGCCGCCCCGCCCGGGTGCCCGTCGGGCGGCCGGACCGGTCGAGGGCGGGCAGGACACAGTCGACCACCCGGACCGGGACCAGGCGGTCGGCCGCCGTCGGGCCCGCCAGCCGGGACAGGTAGGAGCCGTCGGCGAGGAGGCGCAGCGGCGGCAGGTCCAGGGCCGGCCGCGCCTCCCAGAGCAGATCCGCACCGCACCCCCGGGCGCTGGTCCACAGGTCGTACGAGAGCGCGCCGCGCGCCGCCACCACGAGCTGGCCGGGCCGCAGGGCGGCCAGCACCTCGCGGGCCAGCTCGGCACCGGCCGCGTCGGCGGTGCCGAGCGCGGCCGCGCGGACCGCGTGGGTGGCGTTCTCGGCCAGCGCGAGCACCTTCACCTGCGGCAACGGCCGGCCGGCCGACACCCCGTCGGAGCCGCCGTACGCCTCCCGGTTGTCGGGCGAGTCCGGGACGTCCAGCAGGGCCACGTCGAGCGACATCAGGTGCCGCTGCCAGGGCGGCCGGCCGTCGGCGGCCGGCCCGGCCACCCGCTCGAACAGCAGCCGCAGCGGCCCCGGGCCCAGCCGCTGCCGGGCCTTGGTGATCGCCGCCGTGGACGGCACCGCGAGCGGCCGCGCCCGACGGTGCTTGCGGGCGAGTCCGGCCAGCAGCAACCGCATCACCTCGCCGTACCCGCTGGCCGGGTAGAGCCACAGCGCCAGCGTGAAGTAGACGACCGTCCGCGCGGGCAGCACCCGGGTGCGCTGCTCGGTCCGCCCGGCGGCCTCGACGGCTCCGTCCACCAGGACTCCCGGCAGCGCCCAGGTCAGCGCGCAGACCCCGAGGAGGTCAGCTAATCGCTCCCCCGGTTCGGGCGAGAACTGCCCGGTGCGCGCCATGGTTTCGAGCCCCCAGCCTGGAACGACCGCCGAGCCGGCGGGCCGCCCTCCGCCGCCGTGGATCACTCGCGCTGCGGCCCATGCAACCACGGTCATGTGTTCGACGGAAGCTTTCGAAGAACACCCCGTGGAGAAACCGTGGCGGACTCGCGGACGGAACCAGCTGCGTGGACGATCCTTCCACCCTTCTCCGGCAGCCCGAAAGGCCGTGAACAGCCGTTAAGTTAGCGGTTTCTGACCTCTTGTCAGGTCGGTCGGCGCTATCTACCTTCGTGGATCAGGACCTCGGCCCCGCCGGCCCAACCGGCCTGCACCCGCCGCGCCCCGCGCCGTCATCCACTGCGCGACCACACCCCCGGAGGCGTCACATGCCCACTGCCGTGCTGGAACTCCTGACGACCGACTTCCGCGACGCGGGACCGCTCGAACTCGACGACGAGGTCATCGTGTTCGAGGACGACGACCGCAGCGACCGCGAGCACACGGCGTGCCTCGCCGACCCGTGGGTGACCGCCACCACCCGCTTCGCCTGCGAGAAGAACTCCTAACGGTGACCGGGCCCATCGCCGGCCGCAGCGGATGGTCCGACGACGTCTGGTCGTACCTGAACGATCCGCGGATGCCGGCGATGGAGCACGGTTGGAAGCTGCACGTGTCGGCCCGCCCGGGCGACCTGGCGGACGTCACCGAGCTGGTCCTCCCCGTCCTGCGACGGCACGTCTGCCACGCGAAGTTCGCCCGCGATCCGGAGACGCTGCGGGCGATCAACTCGGGGGTGCGGAGCGCGGGTGCGGTCGGCAAGGCGATCACCGTCTACCCCATGGCCGGCACCGTCGTCGCGCTCGCCGGGGACCTGGTCGCCGCACTGCGCGGCCGGGAGGGCCCGCAGATCGTCAGCGACCGGCGGGTCGACCCGGACTCCCCCGTCTACTACCGGTACGGGCCCTTCACCGGTGACTACCGGACCGGCCGGAGCGGACGGCTGGAGTCGATCATGACCGGTCCGGACGGCCGGGTCTTCGACGGTCTGGCCACCGGTGCCTACCGGTGCCCGCCGTGGGCCGAGGATCCCTTCGCCGGCGAACTCGGGCGCACCGGGAAACCGTCCCCGACCGGATTCGGCGGCGGCCGCTACCGGGTCACGGCCGGCATCGTGCGCAAACCGCAGGGCAACGTCTACCGTGCGGTCGACCTGGAATCCGGACAACCGGTGGTGGTCAAACAGGCGCGGGCGTTCGTGGCCGAGGACGAATCCGGCGCCGACACCCGGGACCGGCTGCGCAACGAACGTGCGGTGCTCGCCGTACTCGACTCCGTCCCGGGCGTGCCCCGGGCGCTCGACTACTTCCGGCACAGGGCGGACGAGTACCTGGTGCTGAGCGACTGCGGCGACCGCAACCTGCGCCGGGAGGTCCAGGAGCACGGCCCGTACCTGGACGACGACGCCCGGCCGGGGCGGACGCTGGCCGGCCTCGCCGACCGGCTCCTGGCGGTCCTGGACGACATCCACGGCCGGGGCGTGATCCTCCGCGACCTCAAGCCGGACAACGTCGTGCTCGACCCCGCCGGACGCTGCCGGGTGATCGACTTCGGCGTCAGCTCCCTGGACGGCACCGGTCCTGCCGGGGCAACGCCCGGCTACAGCGGGCCGGTCGAGCGCGCGGCCGGGCGGGCCGTGGCCGCCGACGACTACTACGCCCTGGGCGCGACCCTGTGCTTCGCCGCCACCGGCATGGACCCGGTGATCGTCGATCCCGACGCCGTGGTCAACCGGGACCGGACCCTGCTCGGCCTGGACCTGGCACTCCCCGGACACCGCGAACTCCGTTCTGCGATAGCCGAGTTGCTGAGCCTGGATCCGGCCGTACGGGCAGCCGGCGCCGCCCGCCTGCGCACCGGGACCTCGCCCCGACGGAGCTCCCCGCCGCTGTCCCGACCGCCCCGGATCGACGATGACCTGCTGGCGGGGATCATCGAGCACGCGACCGCGTTCTGCCTCGACGAGGCCCACCGGATCGTGGACCCGACGCTCTCCGCCCGCGCGGCCGTCCCGGCCCCGATCGACGTCTACGGCGGAACGTCCGGGCTGGGGCTGGAACTTCTGCAGCACACCCACCGCCCCGAGGTCCGCGAGGCCGTCGACGCACTGGCGCGGTGGACCGCCGACCAGTCCAGGACCCTGTCGCCCGGCTTCTACTCGGGCCACACCGGTGTCGAGCTCTTCCTCTCCGCAGCAGGGTTGGACCCGGCATCGGACCGTCCCGCGCTGCCGACCGAGGGGCCGGACGGCGGCCCGCCGGAGGCCGACCTGATCGAGGGCGTCGCGGGCATCGGCCTCGGCCGGCTGCTGCTGGCCCGGCAGTCCGCCGACCCCTGGCTCACGGACCACCACCTCGGCATCGCCGCCGAGTGCGCCCGGCTGCTGGCCACCGGCACCGCCCGACTCACCCCCACCGGCACCGCCAACGTCGGGACCGCCGCGCTGCGCGAAGGTCTCGCCCACGGCGAGGCGGGCGTCGCGTACTTCCTGCTCGAACACGCCGCCGCGACCGGGGACCCGGCCGCCGTCGCCCGGGCCCGGGCGGCCTGCGCCCGCCTCGCCGCCGTCACCCCGGGCATCATCGCGGCGACCAGCCGGCCGGGGGCCACCCGCCGGTACGGCTCGTGGTGCCGTGGGCTGGCCGGGATCGGTTCGGTACTCGTCCGGGCCGCCGACCGTCTCGACGAACCGGCGTACCTCCTCCTCGCCCGGCGGACCGCCCGGACCTGCGCCGACCTGGCCCCCCGGATGCCGCTGGTCACCCAGTGCTGCGGCCTCGCCGGGGTCGGCGACCTGCTGGTCGACGTCGCGGTGGCCACCGGGTCGGAGGAGTTCCGGGACGCCGCCCGCACCGTCGCCACCCTCGTCCTGGCCCGCAGCGGCGGCACCTGGGCCCGCCCCACCTTCCCCGACGCCGACCTGGCCGGCTCCTCCGCCACCTGGGCCGGCGGCACGGCCGGCGTCCTCGCCTTCCTCCGCCGCCTGCACGACCACGGCGGCCCCCGCCTCGGCCTGCCCGGCTGACCGTCCGCCCTGTCGTCCTGAGCGCCCGGTGCCGCTACCGCTACCGCTACGAGAGGTGACCCCAGGCGACACCGACGGTGCCCGGCCCGCCAGAGGCGGGCCGGGCACCGTCCTCCGATCAGGCGTCAGACGTTGAAGCGGAACGTCGAGCGCAGAGCTGTGACCTGCGGAAATATCTCCTTTGAGAGGGCCATCCCAGCACCCTCCCAGCACGGGCGGTCAGTAGTGGTACCGAGCCGCGAGGACGACGATCTCCTTGTCCGTCACCAGGTAGACGAGGCGGTGCTCGTCGTCGATCCGCCGCGACCACGCCCCCGGCAGGTGGTACTTCAAAGGTTCGGGCTTACCGATCCCTGAGAACGGGTCACGCCTGACGTCCTCGATGAGCCGGTTGATCCGAGCGAGCATCTTGCGGTCGCTCTTGAGCCAGGACGTGTAGTCCTCCCAGCCCTGGTCCTCGAAGACAAGCCTCACGCAGCACCCACGGCAGGTTCCACTGGGTCCGGATAGATCAGCTCGCGCTCTGACACATTGACTTTACCCAGGGCGTTCTCGTACGCCTTGAGCAAACGCCGTGCGTTCGCAGGCGAGCGCAGCAGGTAGGAGCCCTCGCGCAGCGCCGCATAGTCCTCGGCCGAGACGAGCACGGCGTTACCGTGCTTGGAGACGATCTCAATGGCCTCGTGATCGTCGTTGACCTGCTTGATCAGCGGAAAGAGAGCCTTGCGGGCTTCGCTCGCAGTTATGGACATGACCTGACCCTTTCCCCAAAGTAGTACCTGATAACGTACCACTGGCAACCCTCCCGGAGGGATCATCCAGCTGATGGAGGGTCAGATTTCCCAGCACCTTCCCAGCACGGGAAACGGGAAGAGGCCGACCCCCGGAAGAGCCGACCTCATCTGACCTGCACGTTTGCCAGGCCGTCAACGTGGTGTTATTTCATCCGCTCAGACGTTGAAGCGGAACATCGCACGACTGGCATCCTGCCCAGTGTTTCCAAGGGTTTCGGCGCCTCCGCAGGTCACCACTCACCACGGAGTCACCACGCCGCCGGGTAGTCACCACTCAGGCCACCGCGCGAAGGGTGACCTTCGGGCGCAAGGCGGCCTGTATCACCTGACGGCAGCGCTCCGGCGCTTCAGCGGTCAAGTGGCCGTAGATGTCAGCAGTGGTCTTGATCGACCGATGGCCGAGCCACCGGCTCACTTCGAGGATGGGCACGCCACCGGCCAGCGCGGTACTGGCGAAGAAGTGGCGGAGCGAGTGGGGCGTGTAGCCGCTGCCTTCCAGCCCGGCGGCCTTGAGAGCCTTGTTCCAGTGGTAGCCGAAGGTCGAAGCAGTCGGGATGTACCCCTTGCCGCGCTCGCGCGGCGAGAACAGCACTTCGACGCCTTCCACGGTCACCGTTCCCCAGTGCTCTATGTGCGCGTCGATCTCGTCAGCCAGGAACGGAGCCACGGGCACATCTCGGTACTCGTCCGCCGTCCGGTGCTTGAGCGGCACCAGCCTGGTACGGCATCCCTCGTTGTTGGCCTTGCTGCTGATCTGCCGACGCAGACGTACGAAGCCATCACGCTTGCACTCGGCCGAGAAGCCCAGAGCCTCACTGATCCGGAGCCCGGCACCGGCCATCAGCCACACCGCTAGCTGGTACTGCGGCGACATGGCAGCAGCGATGGCGTTGACCTCAGCCAGCGTCGGAATCTCGTCCGGGTCTACGGCATCCGTCCCGGCCTTGAGCGGCTTCAAGCCCTTGCACGGGTTCTCGGGGATGCGCTTCTCGTCTACGGCCGCGCCCATCATCGCGGACAGCACGCCGAGCCGGTCGTTCACCGTGGACACTGCAAGCTTCTTGGCCATCGTCGCCTGCAACGCCTTCACGTCCGCCAACGTGACGCCGAGGATGGTCTTCCGGCCGAGTGCCGGTATCAGGTGGTTGTCGATGAACCCCTGGTAGTTCCTCCGGGTGGACTCGTTCACCACGTGCCGCGACAGCCAGTCCGCCGACCACCCGTGCATCGGAACCTTGCCCCGCTCCGGATCGAGGAACACGCCCTCGTTCTTGTCGCTCTCCACCTTGAGCGCGAAGGCGTCGGCATCCTTCTTGAGCCGGAACGACTTCTCGCGCTTCCTGCCCTGCCTGCCTCCCGGCTCCCGGTAGCGGACAGTCCACGGGTGTCCGCACTTCGGGGTGTTGCACTCGCACTTCTTCAGGACACTTGCCACTTACGTACTCGCCTTACTTGTGAATCGGATCTTCGTTGCCGGTCAGCCGGCGGCCGGAGGGTCGCCGAGCGCCGCCAAGAACTCCCGTGCCTTGTCGGTGAGTTCGATTCGGTCGGTCGCAAGGAGACCGCGACCCCGAGCACGCTTTACGCGCTCGGACATGGTTGCCTTGCCGACGCCCAGGCGATCGGCGAGAACCTGTTGCGGAGCGCTGGCACCGGTGGCCTTGATCCTCACCAGCTCGGCAGCGAGCAACGCGAAGTCCTCGTCCGTGGCGCATCGCTTCGGCACGGGCCAGGGTGGCTCTGGGGATGCTTCGGCCACCAGACGCCGGGCGGTCTGCTTGATCTCGGCGAGCGGCAGACGGTTCAGGAGAGCGGACGGGATGCCGTCACTCTCCTCCGCCGCGTCCATGGCTTCCTGAGTCGCGTCGCCGCCAGCATCGAGCCACACCTTCATCTCGTATGGACCGCTGAACGGCGCCCCCGGCGAACAGGCCATCTCGACCCGCCACGGGCCGTGCTCCTGCCGCCAGGCCAACGCGCCGTCCGCGCGCCACGACCATCCCGGGGGCAGCGGGTCAGAGCCTGTGCCGGTTGCTGTGCGTGTTTGTGTCATGAGAGGACCATAGGCAGCGAACTCGTCTCGATTCCAGTTCGCCACGCGTGAGGTTCCTCATATTGAACCATGCTCACTTTGAGTTCAATCCACCGTAGGGTGTGTGGCGCCGCTGTCACGAGACGGCAGCGCCAACCCCGGCCAACCCCGGCTGGCCGCCACTCACCGGAGCACGATGAGCAACCTCATGGACATACAGCAGGTAGCCAACTACCTGAACAAGCCGCGTAGTTGGGTATACGAGAACTGGCGGCCCGAGGGCATCCCGTTCAAGAAGATCGGCCAGTCGCTGCGCTGCCGACCAGCGGACCTTGAGCGCTGGATCGACCGGCAGGAAGGGTGATTGGTGAACAGCTTCGGAGCGGGCATCCCGTTCGGGATGATGAACCGAGACCGCGCGTACAACCTGGCTCTCGACAAGAGCACCGGCCCCCTGTGGCTGCGCGTGTGGCTGCTGGCGATCTCCGACGCCAACCAGTCCGGCCACGCTGAGTACGGCCCCGGCGTCCTGGCCAGCACTCTCGGGGTCACGACAGCTTCCAAAGCGGTCCAAGGCGCGATCCGCACCGCAGTGAAGCGCGGCGTGCTATCCCCGGGGTCGAGCAGTCGTTGCCTGGTAGTGGACCGATGGCTCTGGCGAACCGGTGTCGGCAGCACAGGCTGTAAGGCGCACGGCGTCGAGACGGCCGCCGACCGTAGGCGGGCAACCAACGGCTTGCCGTTCTGACCGGGTGAGGCTGGTACCCGGCAGGCGGGCCCAATGGGTAGTTCTGATCCCCTGCCGGGGTAAGAAACCCACCCGGCTCAGGGCTTCATCAAGCCACAGAGTGCCAATCGCTCTTTCTCTTCCATCGGGTTCGAGCGACGGGTGAGCGAGCAACCGGAGAACAGGAGAGACTTCCGGCCGCCCCAAAGCGGCCATGACCAGGGGCCACCTTTCGGGGTGGCCCTTCTTCATTGAATCCCACTCTTGGTGTGGCCGATGCCACACTCTGCCGCTGCCCTCAAATCTGGCAGCGGATACCTCTCTATGGGTGAGGGAAGGTTCCACCCCGAGTGGAACCCCTACTAGGCCCCGCCCCTTCCGGCGGGGCTTTTTCATTCCATCTATCTCAACCAGAAGGAGGAGCGGAGATGTACGATCCGACGCGCGCTAAGGCGCGACGAATCGAGATCAGCCTAAGCGTTCGACAGGTGGCCGATCGAGTCGGCGTATCCGAGAATGCCGTATACGCCTGGGAAGCGGGAGACCGCACGCCGACCTTGGATCACTTCGTGGAGCTGGCTCATGTCCTCCGGATTCCGTTCGACGGCCTGATGCGACAGGCCGAGGGAACAGTATTGGAGTCTGAGCTTTTCGCATCTGAGCTGTTCCGCAGCGCCACTGTCGGCGCCGAGCCAACGATCCGGGATTCCGACGATGCCGATACTCGGCTCTTCGTGGATCAGTTCTACGGGAGTCTCCGTTGAGCGGGAGCGCCGTTCCGACGCCTTCCGAGGCGATCCCCGAGGGCGTTACCCACCCGGCGACGGAAACGGCCGCACAGGGTGATTTGCGGTCTCAGCTCGATGCCGTGACAGCCGAGCGTGACCAGCTCCGCCAGCAGACCGAGGATTCCGCCCGCGAGAAGGCCGTGAACGCCCTTCTCACCGAGCACGGCCTACCAGCCGGCCTGGCCTCCTTCCTGACCGGAGACGAAGCCACGATGCAGGCCCAGGCCGCCGCACTGGCACAGGCCGTGAAGCCTGTGCCGCTCCAGGCCCAGCCGGTCGAAGCCCTGCGCTCCGCCGGTCAGGCCCCGGACGATCACGGCCTACCGAGAAACCTCGGTGCGCTGATGTACGGCGCCCGGGATCGCTACGCCAATCCGGTCATCAGCAATGGCCGGAACAGTTCCTACTACCATTCCAAGTAAAGGACTCTGAATGCCCATTTCCACTGGCAACGCAAACCGCTCTGCGATCTCGACTGCCGTTCTGATTGGCGGTCTCGAAGCACTGACCAAGCGTCTCGTACTCCCCAATCTCGTGACTCGACAGGGTGTCGCCGAGTTCCAGCCGGCCCGGGGTAAGTCCGTACTGGTCCGAGTCCCGACCGCGCTCAAGGCCAAGCGACTGCCACAGGGTGGCACGGTCGAGGATTCACCGTTGGTCGAGACTGAGATCCCGGTGACTCTCGATACCCACTCTTACAGCTCGGTCAAGGCGGACAGCTGGGATCTCACCGTAAATCTTGAGTCCTACGCTCAGCAGGTAGTCGCTCCCCAGGTTGATGCCGTCGCCGAGGATATCGAGACTCGTATCGCTGCTGAGCTGAACCGGTTCGTGGCTTCGGATGGCAAGACTGACCGAGATGGTCAGGGTCAGCTCATCCCCGCCGCCATCGAGTGCACTATGACCAGCTTCCATTCGGCGCTGGTGAAGGCTGACCGAGCGCTAAATGAGAATAACGTGCCACTCTCCGGCCGGGTGCTGGTGATCAACCCTGCCTTCCGCGAGGTCATCATGAATGATCCGGCGTACATCAAGGCTGCCGACTTCGGCAGCTCCACTCTGATTCAGCAGGGAGCTGCCGAGAAGGACCGGCAGTACATGGGTACGATCCTCGGTTTCTCCGTGTACCTCTCCAATTTCGTCACGGGCGCTGTCGCCTTCGTCAAGGAAGCATTCTGCCTCGCCATCGGTGCGCCGGAGGCTCTGTCTTCGGCCGGGTACTCCGGCAGCCTCTCGAAGAATGGATATGGTCTCCGCCACACGAAGGGTACCGACATGAACACCCTGTCCGAGCGATCGGTTGTTGATGCATTCAGTGGCGCGACCATCTTCGACGCCCGGCGGGCGATCGGTATCCGCGCCAAGTCTGTCTGATGCAGGTCTCCACGGCCGGTCCCCACTTCCGGGGACCGGCCCTTTCTTATTGGTAGGGAGGTTCCTCAATGGCAGGGGAATGCAGGCGGTCGGGATGCCGGTTCGAGGGCAAGCGGGACGGGCGGGGGCGAGGAAGGAAGCCCTATTGCTCGTGGGGGTGTCGTCAGTGGGGGGTGATCCGGAGGGGGGTGGCTTCCGGGGCCTATGCCGACCCCAGGGAGCGGCGGGAAGCTGAGTCGAGACTTCGAGTGATCGGCGTTCTACTCGATATCCGCACTCATCCGGATGATGCGCTTCCGCGCAACTCGTACCGGTTTCTCAATGAGAACAGTCGTGCGCTTCGTACTTCGACTCAATCGACAGAATGAGTCGCCGCTTCTCGACTTCGAATCCAATCCAATACATCAGACCGCATTGGCTCGCTCATCATCGGTTCGATTCGTTGTTGATCGTTCGTTCCTTCCGAGTCCGTTCGACTCGTCATCCGTGTTGCTCTGTCCGGCCGAACGAAGCCCGGTCCGCGTCGCGGATGGCTCCAGGCCCTGGGGGACACCCCCTCTCGCCCTTCTCGGGGACGGCTACGGTCTAGCGAAAGAGCCGCTGTACGGGTTCCCAGATTTCGGCCGGCCAGGCCGCTGGCCTGCCTGTTTCCGGGCCTACGCGCAGGCCCGCGTGAACGGGCGGGCGTACGCACGCGAGAGCGCCGTTCCGCAGAATGCCCCGAGGAAGGCCCCACAGGGCCGGTTAAGTCGTGACGGTCGAGAACCCCACGCCGAATTACCCTGGCGACTTCTCCCGTCCCCTTCAGATCTGACCTTCGAAAGGCTTTATGAACGCCCCTGCGGCCGACCTTCAGGAAACCGTCGAACAGGCCCGAATATGGAACCTCATTAGGCGCAGGTATACCACTTTCGGCCTCTGCAATGGATGCGCCGGCCAGGCCGCCTACGGGCATCAACTTGGATTCGGCCGGATACATCCACCGTGCGAATCGTGTGCTCCGGTGGTCGCATCATTTCCGATCGGCTCCGGGCATCGTTGGCGACGAATCTCCGATCCCACCCGCCAGATTCCCCGAAAGCACTGGAAATGATCAGAAACGGATTCGACGATGGAAAGCGTCGGGCGCGGCTTCCCGCCGATTGGCCGCAACGGCGCCTTATCGTCCTCGCCCGAGACGCTTACCGGTGCCAAGCCATCCGGGCCGATACAGGGGAATCGTGCGGAGCAGCGGCAAACCAGGTGGACCACATCCGCCGGGGCGATCACCACGGGTACGCGAACCTGCAAGCGCTCTGTCAGTACCACCACGCGAGCAAGACCGGCAGCGAGGGCGGAACGGCGGCCAGCGTCGCCCGCAGCAGGCGCGGCAGGCTCCGACCCCCGGAGCGCCATCCAGGCGCCCTGTAGGCCCGTCTGGGCATGCTGGTGCCCCGGCCATCCGTCACGGGGGAACGACGGACAGCCGGGGCGGTCGAGGGCGGCCTACTCGCCCGGGTCGGGACCGGTGTAGGCCGGTGAACGGAAGATGCGGCGGAACGCGCCGCGCCCGTGGTGGTGGTCGAGCCAGCCGGTCAGGCCGGACAGGTCTCCGCTGATCATGGCGGCGACTATGGGCCCGTGCAGCGTCTCGGCGTCGGCCCCGCCCATCTCGGTGAGGAAGCGCTGATACCGCGCCCCGACAGCGTGTTCGTATCCGGCCATCGCCAGGTGGAAGCGGGTGGCGATCCCGGGTTCGGCGTGGTCGAAGTCGGGCGGCTCCAGCCGCCCCGTGGTGTCGCGGAACGCCAGTCGATCGGGCGGAGCGATCCGGTCGGCCAGGCCGAGGCGATCGGCCACCGTGGCGGCGATCGTCCGGGCCTCTCGGTCGGTGGCCCCCTCCATGACGATCCCGATGTTCCGGGTCGAAACAGCGTCGTCCGCATCGGGCGTCGAGTACGTACGCCCGTGCGAGTCACGCCAGTTGATCCCGTACCGGCTCCGAACCACCTGTCCACCGTGGAGCCGGTATTCCCGGAAAGATCCGAAGTGGATGCAGTCATGCGCGTAGCTTCGGAGGAGGTCGAGCGCCACCAACTCCGGTGACGCCAAACAGGGATCACTCAGCCGCCCGTACCGAGTGATCACGGATGCCAACTGCACATGCCGGTAACCCTGGTTCGGGTGGTGGAAGCCGCCGAATGCGTCCGGCTGGGTCGAGCGCACCCCGACCCACACCCGATCAATCGGCAACAGCTGGTGTAACCCCAACTCCCGGTAACGATCGGCCAGTAGAGCCGCCCCCTGCCGGAACACCTCCCTCGCCGACTCGTCCGCCCAGGTGTCCAGCACCCAGTGCAGCAGGCTGAACGTGATGTGCGGGTGCGCCTGATCCAGAGCGGCGGTCGCCCGCCGCGCGGCCAGCAGATGCGCCAGCTCGGCACGCTCGGCCAGATCTCCGGCCAGATGCTCGTTCGGCCCCAGACACGAGGGCGTGAGCGAGCGGCCGAGGGTCAGAACCGCTGACGACTGATCAGCTGTCGGTGCGAGTCCTGCACTCCCTCGGGGAGATTGTCCGGTGAGAACCATCGGGCCTCCAAGATCTCAAACGAAGCGACCTTGATCCGTCCACTGACGTACAGCGCCTCGAAGGCAACTTCCACGCGCAGCTTGTATCCGCTCTTCAGGTGCGCCAGCTCGCACACCTTCACCGTGAGTCCGGTCTCCTCCTTGACCTCACGGATGATCGTCTCTTCGAAGCTTTCGCCCTTGTTCGCGTAGCCGGTCGGCAGGCCCCACTGCCGACCCTCCGGCCACATCCGGTGCTTGAGCAGCAACACCCGCCCTTCGTCGTCGCGGACGATGCCCGTGACCCCGACCATGAACTTCGAGTGCCACAGCCACAGGACGCGCCACTGCATCGGACCCCGGATGATCCGCCAGAGCTTCGCAGCGATCTTCTTCATGGGTTCGCCCCTTCATTGGTGGCCACTCCCGCGCGCCGCTCGCGCGGTCAGCCCACGATCCCGCACCCCACCCCCAGGACACCAAATCCCGTGATCATCAGACCAATTGGGGTAGTCAGTGCTGGTGGCGATGCCGCCCGCGCTCCGTGTTCAGCGCCGCCTGCCAGGCCATCTCAGCGGCCACCGGATCGGGCCTCTCGGACTCGGTGGACGGGTCGGCCAGCGCGGGAGCGTAGAGGTCGAACCGCAGCCACTCGGCGTGCTCCTGCAACGGCTTCTGCCCCTGCTCCGCCCGGACCCTCGTGGCGTTCGCCGCGTACCGCTTGCGGGTGTCCGCCACCATCAGCCACAGACGCGCGTGGTAGGCGTCCGGGAACGCCAGCAGCACCGGTCGGCCGGAGTCGTCCGGCAGGGTGCAGAACTCGCCGAGGACCACATCCCGTAGGACGTGTGACCCGGCTGCCTTCAACACCTCGTAGCGCATCACGGCGAGCGGTTCAGCCTGACCGGGTTGGCTTTCCATCGCTACGGACATGCCTGACTCCCCTTCGCTCGGCTTTATGGGTGAGCGACCATGCTAGGGGTGCCGAACTCGCCGGACTAGCCGATTTCCTGTTCTCTCAAAAACTCGTCCCGGATTCCCTCGATCAGGGCTCGCCCCTCGGATCCGGCCAGGGCCACCCGATCGAAGGAGTCGAACTTGCGGACGTACTGTTCCACATCCTTCGGCTCGCGCGTGGTGATCTCGGCGTGAGGGATCTCAACAATCACAAGGCGCGTATCAAAGAGAACAAAGGAGCAAGTTGGAAGCTCCGGCATTGGAGCCGACAGCGGGACAATTCCGAGCGATATGTTCAACATGCGAGACATGGCGGCAAGTCTATCCAGCTGAGCCGCCATCATGGGTGGCCGCACAAGTCGCCACCGGAGAACGGATTCGGTGATGATGAAGTGAAACCTGCGAGAGCTGTCGTACAGAACCTCTTGTCGGCGCATACGGGCGCCGATCATTTTCTCCAAGGCATCATCTGAAAGCTCGGATTTCTGCTGAACAGCACGCACATACTCCGGTGTCTGGAGAAGACCCGGGATGCACGACGCCTGAAAGATCCGCAGCAGACCTGTCGTCGCCTCAATGGCTCGGATCTCATCTTGATGCTTGTGCAGGCCGGCCCGGCGGTGGATGCTCCAGGCAGTGGCCTCCGTAGCCACGACACGGGCTGTCTCGATCAGCTGGGCCTTGACCTCATCAGGCACTTCAAGGGCAGTGAGGATGCGCTCCACGTCGATCACGCTGGGCGCGAGATGGCCGTTCTCAATCTTGCTGAGCTTGCTTGGAGACATGGCAGCGCTGCGGGCAACCGCCTTGGCCTCCTTACCGCTGGCCAGTCGCAGTTCCCGCAGCGCTTTACCGAGGTCTGTGCTTTTCACTCGGTGCCGTACCGCTCCCACCACTCGGCGAACGGGACTGCGTACCGAAGAGCCGTGTCCCGGTGGCGCAGCCATTCTGTGGCAGCGGGCTCCAAATCCGCCCCGTTGAACACTCCGCCGTCGCCATACTTCATCGTGACGACCGACGTCTCGTCGAAGGCCCAGAAGTCAGGAATTCCTTCGAGGGGGTTCGGCTGGTCGGTGGTGTCGAGGATGAAGAACTCCTCCCCGGCCGTCGCATTCTTGGCGTACCCCCACCCGAGTTCGAAGCGGAGATACGGCGTCAGGGGGCGCGAGACAATGTGGACTCGGTACATGCGCTTACCGGACTCGACGTTCCCCCGGACCTCGTCAACCCAATCCTGGTTGTAGTCGGCAGGCTGGGATTCGCCAGCGAGAAACGCTCGGACACTCTCCGGGTTCGAGGAACCGGTGTAGTCGTCCAACGTCTCCAGTCGGAATGCCTCGCGCTGGAACGTGGAGAACAGGTTGTCGAACTCGTCGCCCGAGATGGACACTGACGTTCCTCCGTACTGACTGGCGTACCGCCTGATCAACGAAGCCGGGATGCGAACGGCACTCTCCCCGTTCGGGAGCTGGATCGTCGCCAGCGCTTCGGCCTCCTCCACGTCGTAGCCCTGGACGACCACATCGTCCGAGCCCTCCACCGCATAGATCGTCGGGCAGGTTCCCCGCTCACACTCTCCGACCAGACGCGTCAGCTTCACGGTCGTTCCCCTCCCTGGTGGCTGGTGTCGCGTTCGATGCTCCCGGGGCTGAGACGGCGCGGTCAAGGAGTGGCAGTTGAGAGAACAGGAAACCGCCCACGGCTCACCTGGACGGGGTCGTCGCTGGTGCCCACCCGATCGCTGATTCCACGTCAGATAGGTCACCCCCAAGTCACCACCATGCCGAGGAACACACAGAAACGGCCCGGATTACTCCGAAGAGCATCCGGGCCGCATGGGCTCTGACCTGCTTGTTTGCAGCTACGGATCTGGGGTGATAAAGGCCCCGCCGTTATGCGCTACACGTTGAAGCGGAACTCCACCACGTCGCCGTCCTGCATGACGTACTCCTTGCCCTCGATCCGGGCCTTGCCCTTGGACCGGGCCTCGGGGATGGAGCCGCACTCGACCAGGTCGTCGAAGGAGACGATCTCGGCCTTGATGAAGCCCTTCTGGAAGTCGGTGTGGATCACACCGGCCGCCTCGGGGGCGGTCGCGCCCTTCTTGATGGTCCAGGCGCGGACCTCCTTCGGACCGGCCGTCAGGTAGGTCTGCAGGCCGAGGGTCTCGAAACCGACCCGGCCGAGGGTGGACATGCCGGTCTCCTCCTGGCCCATGGACTGGAGGAGTTCGAGGGCCTCGTCGTCGTCCATGCCGATCAGCTCGGACTCGATCTTGGCGTTGAGGAAGATCGCCTCGGCGGGGGCGACCAGCGCCCGCTGCTCGGTCTTGAACTCCTCGTTGGTGAGCTCCTCCTCGTCCACGTTGAAGACGTAGAGGAAGGGCTTGGTGGTGAGCAGGTGCAGCTCCCGGACCGAGGAGGCGTCGAAGCCGACCTCGAACAGGGTCTTGCCGGACTCCAGGACCTTCTGGGCGGCCTCGGCGGCGGCCAGGGTGGCCGCGCTCTCCTTCTTCAGCCGGGACTCCTTCTGGAGCCGCGGCAGGACCTTCTCGATCGACTGGAGGTCGGCGAGGATCAGCTCGGTGTTGATGGTCTCGATGTCGTCCTTCGGCGAGACCTTGCCGTCCACGTGCACCACATCGGGGTCGACGAAGGCGCGGATGACCTGGCAGATCGCGTCCGACTCGCGGATGTTCGCCAGGAACTTGTTGCCCAGGCCCTCGCCGACCGAGGCGCCGCGGACGATGCCCGCGATGTCGACGAAGTCGACCGTCGCCGGGAGGATCCGCTGGGAGCCGAAGATCTCGGCCAGCACGGCCAGCCGGGCGTCCGGCACGCCGACGACGCCCACGTTGGGCTCGATGGTGGCGAACGGGTAGTTGGCCGCCAGCACGTCGTTCTTGGTCAGGGCGTTGAACAGGGTCGACTTGCCGACGTTCGGCAGGCCGACGATTCCGATCGTGAGCGACATGTAGCGAAGTCCCGTGGGCTCGGAGGGCGTGGAGCGGCGCGGGTGCCCCGAGCCGATCGCCAAGTCTACGGCCCCGGTCACACCGCGCCGCCGGGCCACCGGGACGAAGCCGCCCGCCGCTGCCGTACACCTCGGGCGCCAGCACCCGGGCGGGCCGGGCGGCGGCGGTGCGGGCGGCGACGGTGCGGGCGGGCGAGGCCGGGCCCCGACCGGGCGCCCGCCGATCGGTGGTTCGTTCCCGGACGTTACGCCGGCCGGGGACACGGAATGAGGCGAACGCGCCATTACACAGTGTGGCGATGATCGGACCGTACGTTGGACGGGTGGAGCAGAGCATCCGTACCCAGCCGCCAGGGCCCAGACGCCGACCGCCGACCGGCGCCGGCGAGGCCGCCGTACCGGGGCCTGCCACGCCCCCCGACGCCCGGGCGGCCGTCCCGAAGCCGAAGCTGCGGCTCACCCTGCCGGTACCGCTCCCGCTGCGCGGCCGGCCGAAGGCCCGGAGCGGGCCGCCGGCCCGGCTGACGGCGGTCGGCACCGGCGTGCTGGCGCTGGTCGCGACAGTGGCGGCGGCGGGGCTGGACCGGCTGCTGTTCGACGACCTCGGGGTGCTGTTCGGCCTCGGTTACCTGCTGGTCTGCTTCCAACTGGCCGTCCGGGTACGGCTGGCGGACCTGCCGGCCGCGCCGATCAGCGGGCCGATCGCGTTCGCGCTGGCGCTGGTCTGCTTCGCGCCGGGCTCGGCGTCGGGGGTGACGGGTCAGGTGGTGGCGCTGGCCAGCGGTCTCGCACTGCGGGCGGGCTGGCTGTTCACCGGTACCGGGCTGGCCCTGGTGATCGTGGCCGCCCGCTTCCTGGCCCAGCGCCGGATCCGGCGCAGCCGCACCTCCTGACCACCGGTCAACCGGCGGCCCGGACGCCTGGTTGACGGTGGCTCAGGACGGGCGGGACGGCGTCAGCCGCTCGCGTCGGCGGCCATCGCGGCACCGACGATGCCCGCGTCGTTGCGCAGCAGCGCCGGGACCACCTCCGCCGGGCGCTCCTTCAGCAGCGGCAGGAACTTGTCGTGCTTCCGGCTCACTCCACCGCCGACGATGATCAGCTGCGGCGAGAACAGCATCTCCACCAGGTCCAGGTACTCGTCGACCCGCTCCGCCCACTCGGCCCAGCTCAGCTCGTGCCGCTCGCGGGCGGCCGAGGAGGCCCGGCGTTCGGCGTCCTTGCCACGGAGTTCGAGGTGGCCCAGCTCGGTGTTGGGCACCAGCGCGCCGTCGGTGAACAGGGCGCTGCCGATACCGGTGCCGAAGGTGAGCAGCAGCACCACGCCGTCCCGGCCCTTGCCCGCGCCGTGCCTGACCTCGGCCAGGCCGGCCGCGTCGGCGTCGTTCAGCACCGTGGCGGGCAGGTCCAGGGTCTCCCGGAACAGTCCGGCGGCGTCCAGACCGATCCAGTCCTTGGCCACGTTCGCGGCGGTGTGGATGCGCCCGCCGACCACCACCCCGGGGAAGGTCAGGCCGACCGGCCCCTGGTGGCCGAAGTGCTCGACCACCTCGCGGACCGCCTCGACCACCGCCGAGGGCGAGGCCGGACGGGGCGTCAGCACCTTGTGCCGCTCCTCCGCCAGGGCGCCCCGTCCGAGATCGACCGGGGCACCCTTGATGCCCGACCCACCGATGTCCACACCGAACACAGCCGTCACCGCGAACCTCCATCCATCCACAGACCTGTGGACAAACGTACGGGCCGACGGCTCGAACCGCGCTACAGCTTTCCGGCCGCCTCGGCCCGCAGGTCGCGGCGGAGCTCCTTGGGCAGCGAGAAGATCAGGTGCTCCTCGGCGGTCTTGACCGTCTGCACGTCGCCGTAGCCGCGCTCGGCCAGGTAGGCGAGCACGCCCTCGACCAGGATCTCCGGGACGGAGGCGCCGCTGGTCAGGCCGACCGTGGTGACGCCGTCCAGCCAGCTCTCGTCGATCTCGTCGGCGAAGTCCACCAGGTGGGCGGCCTTGGCGCCGTACTCCAGGCCGACCTCGACCAGGCGGACCGAGTTGGAGGAGTTCTTGGAGCCGACCACGATCAGCAGGTCGGTCTCGGGGGCGATCTGCTTGACCACCACCTGGCGGTTCTGGGTGGCGTAGCAGATGTCGTCGCTGGGCGGGCTGACCAGCAGCGGGAAGCGCTTCTTCAGCTCGCCGACGGTGGCCATCGTCTCGTCCACCGAGAGCGTGGTCTGGGACAGCCAGACCACCTTGGACTCGTCCCTGACCTGCACGTTGGCGACGTCCTCGGCACCGTCCACCAGGTGGATCCGGTCGGGCGCCTCGCCCATCGTGCCGACGACCTCCTCGTGGCCCTCGTGGCCGACCAGCAGGATGTCGTAGTCCTCGTCGGCGAACCGGACGGCCTCCTTGTGCACCTTGGTGACCAGGGGGCAGGTGGCGTCGATGGTGGCGAGCTTGCCGATCTTGGCCTCGTCGTGCACGGACGGGGCGACACCGTGCGCGGAGAAGACCACGATCGAGCCCTCCGGCACCTCCTCCGTCTCGTCGACGAAGATCGCGCCCTGCTTCTCCAGGGTCTGCACCACGAACTTGTTGTGGACGATCTCCTTGCGGACGTAGATCGGGTCCCCGTACTGCTCGAGGGCCTTCTCCACGGCGATGACGGCGCGGTCGACGCCCGCGCAGTAGCCCCGGGGGGCGGCGAGCAGGACACGGCGCTGCGCAGAGTTGGACATGGCTCCCATGGTACGGGCGGCCCCGGGCCGCGCCGACGGGTACCGGCTACCGGATACAAGAGGACAAAAGTGCTCAAATTTGAGCATGGCTGAGCAGAGTGGAGCCCCGGGCGCCCTGCGCCGGAGCCTGGGCGTACGCGATCTGATGGTCTACGGGCTGCTGTTCATCGCCCCGATGGCACCCGTCGGCGTGTTCGGCGTGCTGGACGCCAAGAGCCACGGCGCGGTCGCCGCTGTGTACCTGGCCGCCACCGTCGCGATGGGGTTCACCGCCTACAGCTACGCCCAGATGGTCCGGGCGGTGCCACGGGCCGGGTCGGTCTTCGCGTACGCCCGGGCCGGGCTGGGCGAGAACTGGGGGTTCGTGGCCGGCTGGATGGCGATGCTCGACTACCTGCTGATCCCGGCGGTGGCGTACCTGTTCTCCGGGATCGCGCTCCACTCGCTGGTACCGGACGTCTCCCGCTGGGTCTGGACGGTGCTGGCCGTGCTGGTGACCACCGCGCTCAACCTGACCGGGGTCCGGACGGCGGCGGCGGTCGGCCTGGCGGTGCTGGCCCTGGAGATCGTGGTGCTGACGGTCTTCGTGGTCTCGGCCGTGGTGGTGCTGGCCAGGGACGGCGCCGAACGGGACTGGCTCTCACCGCTGACCGGGGTCGGCGGCTTCTCGCTGACCGCCGTGGTCTCGGCGGTCTCGGTGGCCGTGCTCTCCTACCTCGGCTTCGACGCGATCGCCTCCTTCGTCGAGGAGGCGGTCGGCGCCTCGGCGGCGGTGGCCAGGGCGGTGCTCTGGTGCCTGGCGCTGGCCGGGGTGCTGTTCGTGACCCAGACCTACCTGGCCGCGCTGCTCACCCCGGTGACGCCGCAGCAGCTGGCGGCCGACCCGGCCGCGCAGGGGTCGGCCTTCTACGACACCGTGGACGCCTCGATCGGGCACTGGTTGCAGACCCTGGTGGCGGTCAGCAAGGCGATCGGCGCCGCCTTCGCCGCGCTGGCCGGACAGGCGGCGGCCGGCCGGCTGCTGTTCGCGATGGCCCGGGAGGGGCGGCTGCCCCGGGCGCTGGCCGCGGTGGACGCCCGGACGGCGGTGCCCAGGCGGGCGCTGCTGACCGCCGCCACCGTGACGCTGGTGGCGGCGGCCTGGGCGGCCGGCCGGGACGACGGGCTCGACCAGCTGACCTCGGTGGTGAACGTCGGCGCGCTGTCCGCGTTCGGGCTGCTGCACGCCTCGGTGATCGGCTGGTACACCGTCCGGGGCGACTCCCGGGACTGGTTCCGGCACCTGCTGATCCCGCTGCTGGGCATGGCGGTGATCGCCTGGGTACTGGT
The DNA here is from genome assembly GCF_044766665.1 of Kitasatospora sp. NPDC101801. Classification (NCBI taxonomy): domain Bacteria; kingdom Bacillati; phylum Actinomycetota; class Actinomycetes; order Kitasatosporales; family Streptomycetaceae; genus Kitasatospora; species Kitasatospora sp. NPDC101801. The sequence continues at coordinate 43,595 of NZ_JBIWML010000039.1, read as the reverse complement.
CGAGGCGTCCAGCACCGCGCAGTGGGTGGGCGCGAGCTGGCTGGCCGTCGGGCTGCTGGTGCTGGTGGTGCAGAGCCCGGCCGTCCGGCGCGGGCGCTGACCTCCGCCGGGTCACTTCCGGCCCGCACTCCAGTTCAGGCCCCAGCCGTACGCCTCGTCGATCTGCTGGTGGTTCGAGTGGCCGTCGACCGCTTGGAAGTACCGGCCCTCGCGGTTCACCACCAGCCCGCCGCCGTCGTTCTCCAGCAGCGCGACCACGCAGCTGGTGGCCGGGAAGTCGCAGCCGTCCAGCGGCAGTTCGACCGGCGCGCCGGTGGCCGGGTAGAGGGTGGCCAGGCCGTTCAGGCCGGTCAGCGGCTGGTTGTCGAAGGCGAACGCGAAGACCACCAGACGCTGGATCAGGTCCGCGTGGTCCAGGTTGATCCAGAGGTCCTCGCCGGTGGTCACCGCGCCGGTCCGGTCGTCGTTGGCCAGCTGGATGAACGGCGGCTGGTGCAACGCGCCGAACCGCTGGCCGATCGCCTGCACGATGCCGGAGCTGCCGTCCCGGAGCTGCCAGAGACAGGCCAGGTCGAGGTCCCGGCCCGCCATCGGGGACTGGCCGACGCCCCGCATCCGCTTCGCCAGCCAGCCGGTGGCACCCGACTGCTGCCGCTGCGGCACGGCGCCGGCGGCGGGCGCCCAGTTGAGGTTGACCCGGAGCAGACCGCCGACCGCACCGTGCTTGCGCAGCGAGAGGCGCGGGGCCTCCTTGGTCAGCGTGATCTTGCTGAAGTTGAGTGGCGCGGCGGCGGGCGGGGCCATCGGGGGCGCCGCCGTCGGTGCGGCGAAGGGCGGCGCGGCAGGCGGCGCGGGCGGGGCAGCAGGGGGTGCGGGCGGGGCGACGGGCGGAGCGGGTGCGGCGGCCGGGGTGGTGACCGGCGCCCGGTCGGGCTCCGAGTCGACCTGGATGCCGTAGTCGGTGGCCAGCCCGGCCAGCCCGGAGTCGTACCCCTGGCCCACCGCGCGGAACTTCCAGCCCTCGCCCCGCCGGTACAGCTCGCCGAGCACGAAGGCCGTCTCGGTGGTCGCCCCGTGGTCCTCGAACCGGACCAGCTCCGCCCCGGAGGCCGCGTCCAGCACCCGCAGGTACAGCCCGGGCAGCGCGCCGAACCGGCCACCGTCGCTGGAGGCCGCCAGCACGACCGTCCCCACCGCCGGGTCGAGCCCGGACAGCCGGACGGTCAGCGCGTCCACCACCCCACCGGGCACGGACCGCTTCCCGGAGTGCCGGACCGCGCCGGAGACGTCCTGCGGCTGGTTGTAGAAGACGAAGTCCGCGTCGGACCTGACCCGGCCACCCGCCAGCAGCAGCGCGGACGCGTCGGCGTCCGGCACGCCGGGACCGGTCGACCAGCCCAGCTCGACCAGTACCTCGGCCACCGCCACCGGCACGTTCGCACCTTTGGAAATCACCATCAGCCCGCCGCTCCCCGAAGTTGACCTCTGCTCGCCGGTCCCACCCTAGGGCCGAAACCCCGGAGCCGAAGCGGGCGCGGCGTCGGTGGGCCCGGTTAGCCTCGTCGGTATGGCCAACACCAGCTCACCCGAGGCGCCGATCCCGGTCGGCAAGGTTTCCGCACTCATCGGCGGGTGGGTGGACCGGCTCGGGGCGGTCTGGGTGGAGGGTCAGATCACCCAGCTCAGCCGACGGCCGGGGGCGGGCGTGGTGTTCCTGACGCTGCGTGACCCGGACCGGGACGTCTCACTGACCGTCACCTGCTTCCGGCAGGTCTTCGAGCAGGTCGCCGAGGACGTCCAGGAGGGCTCCCGGGTGCTGGTCCACGCCAAGCCCGAGTGGTACGTGGCCCGGGGCACCCTCTCGCTGCGGGCCACCGAGATCCGCCTGGTCGGCCTCGGCGAGCTGCTCGCCCGGCTGGAGCACCTGAAGCGGAAGCTGGCCGGCGAGGGCCTGTTCGCCACCGAGCGCAAGCAGCGGCTGCCGTTCCTGCCGCACTGCATCGGCCTGGTCACCGGCCGGGGCTCGGCCGCCGAGCGGGACGTGCTGGAGAACGCCAGGCGCCGCTGGCCCGCGGTCCGCTTCGAGGTCCGGAACGTCCCGGTGCAGGGCGGCGCCGCGGTGGCCCAGGTGACCGCCGCCGTACGGGAGTTGGACGAGCACCCCGAGGTGGACGTGATCATCGTGGCCCGGGGCGGCGGCAGCGTCGAGGACCTGCTGCCGTTCTCGGACGAGGGCCTGGTCCGGGCGGTGGCCGCCGCCCGCACCCCGGTGGTCAGCGCGATCGGGCACGAGCCGGACCAGCCGCTGCTGGACTTCGTCGCCGACCTGCGGGCCTCCACCCCGACCGACGCCGCCAAGCGCGTGGTGCCGGACGTGAACGAGGAGCTGACCCGGGTGCACCAGCTCCGGGACCGGGCCAGGCGGCACATCACCCACCGGGTGGAGCGCGAGCAGGCGGGCCTGGCCGGGCTGCGCAGCCGTCCGGCGCTGGCCGCCCCGCACCGGCTGGTGGACGGCCCGGCCGAGCAGGTCGCGGCCCTGCTGGAGCGCTCCCGCCGGGTGCTCGGCCACCGGCTGGACGCCGCCGAGTCCGACCTCGGCCACACCCTGGCCCGGGTGGTCGCGCTCTCCCCGCTGGCCACCCTGCAGCGCGGCTACGCGGTGCTCCAGCACGCCGACGGCCGGGTGGTCGGCGACCCGGCCGACCTGACGCCCGGTGAACTGCTGCACGCCCGGGTCGCCGAGGGCGCCTTCGAGGTGACCGCCCGTCAGGACTGAAGCAGCCGCTGCCGGGAGAGCGGGACGGAGTGCTCGTGGAAGCCGAGGCTGCGGTACAGCGCCTCGCCGCCCTCGGTGGCGTGCAGGTCGATCCTGGTGACCCGACGGGCGTCGAACCAGGCCAGCAGGGCCTCGGTGCAGGCCCGGGCGTGGCCCTTGCGGCGGTGGCCGGGGTCGGTGCAGATGTTGAAGACGAAGCCGAACAGCCCGTCGGGGTGCCCCGGTGCGGGCAGCCGGTGCTCCAGGGTGCCGACCGCGCAGGCGGCCAGCCGCCCGGGGCGGTCCGGGTCGTCCAGCACGAAGGCGGGCATGGTGCGCAGCTCGTCCGGCCCGGCCAGCCGCTCGCGCAGCACCCGCTCGGCGGCCGGCTGCCAGCCGCCCGGGTCGGGCCGCCCCGACATCGCCTCGAACATCAGGCCGCGCAGCCGGACCAGCTCGGCGGCGTCCTCGGGGGTGGCGGGTCTCACCTGGGGCGTCATGGCGCCGAGGGTAGCCAGCCGCGACGGCGGGACACACCCGAATTGTCCGTCGCAGCGCCTACCCTGACGGAATGACGGAGCAGCAGGGGAATAACGCGGACGACGGCCTCGGTTACGAGCAGGCGCGGGACGCGCTGCTCGACGTGGTCCGGCAGCTGGAGGCGGGCGGCGTTCCGCTGGAGGAGTCGCTGGCCCTCTGGGAGCGCGGCGAGCAGCTGGCCAAGGTCTGCCAGCGCTGGCTGGACGGCGCCCGGGCCCAGCTCGACGCGGCGCTGGCCGCCGAGGGCGGGGAGACCGCCGGCGAATAGCCGCCCTCTTCATGTGATGTGGTTCACAGGGCAGTTGCGGAATGGTTTAAGTTTCACCTAACGTTGGACCGTACCGAACGGCGCGCAAACCGCTGCTCCGTGACGAAGACGTTTATCCCGTAGAGGTGGACCCGTAATGACCCTGGCTCTCGACGCCGCCGCCCAGGACCTGCTCTTCCGTGAGGCCCGCACCGCCAACACCTTCACCGACGAGCCGGTCAGCGACGAGCAGATCCAGGCCGTCTACGACCTGGTCAAGTACGCCCCGACCGCGTTCAACCAGCAGCCGCTGCGCGTCGTCCTGGTCCGCTCCACCGAGGGCCGCGAGCGCCTGGTCCAGCACCTGGCCGACGGCAACAAGGCCAAGACCGCCGCCGCCCCGCTGGTCGCCATCCTGGCCGCCGACAACGAGTTCCACGAGGAGCTCCCGGCCCAGCTCCCGTCCTTCCCGCAGGCCGCCGAGCTGTTCTTCACCGAGCGCCCGGTGCGCGAGGCGTCCGCCCACTTCAACGGCGCCCTGCAGGCCGCGTACTTCATCGTCGGCATCCGCGCCGCCGGCCTGGCCGCGGGCCCGATGACCGGCTACAACGCCGAGGGCATCAACAAGGAGTTCTTCCCCGAGGGCGACCACTCGGTGCTGGCCGTGGTGAACATCGGCAAGCCGGGCGAGAACGCCTGGTACCCGCGCTCCCCGCGCCTGGCCTACGACGAGGTCGTCACCACCGTCTGACGGTGACCCCCGCAGGTACGACGAAGCCCCCGGCCACGGCCGGGGGCTTCGTTCGGTTCCGGGGCTAGCGGAGCGACCGGGCGAACTCGGTGAGCTCCTCCCAGCCGGCACTGCCGGTGACCACCGTGGTGGCGCTGCCGCTCTGGACCACCAGGGCCCGGTACGACTTGCCCTGGTAGCGCTGCCACTCCTGGCCGCCGATCGTCGCGGTGCCGTCGGGCTTCGCGCCCTCCACCGCGGTGTTGACCGCCTGCTCGCGCGGCTCCACGCTCTGCTCCACCGCCGCGTACTGACCGCCGGGGGTGAGGAAGCCCAGGTGCCACGCCTTCGGGCGCTTCTTGTCCTGGTTGTACTCGACCGAGGTGGCCTTCCACCGCTCGGACAGGCCCTCCGGGGCCAGCACCGGGTACGGCGCGGCGCGCTTGGCCGAGGCCGCCGAGGAGCGGTAGTCGACCGCCTTCAACCCCGAACCCTCGGAGTGCGGGATGAAGAGGTACCCGACGAAGACCACGCCACCGATCGCCAGCATCGACAGGACCATGTCCCGTACCGTCTGCCGGCCTCTCATGCTGCTTTTCCCTGCCACCCCCTCATCGTGAACCATCCCCTCCCCCGGCCCTACCACCGGGGTCCTCACGGACGGGTGAACCGGCCGCCGGAGCCCCGGCAGGGAACGCAGTGCGAGGCCAGCCGGGGGTGCGCCACAGACAGTCATCGGGTGGACAGATACGATCGCAGGACCCTCATCACGGCGTTCGACCTGGCACTTGTCGGGCGCTCTGGCCGTCGCGTACAGAGAGGTATCGACGATGACCGCCCAGCACAGCAACTTCCCCAGCTCCCTGATCGTGGCCCCGGAGGCCCCTGATCGGAACCTCGCCCTCGAACTCGTCCGGGTCACCGAGGCCGCCGCCATGGCGGCCGGCCGGTGGGTCGGCCGGGGCGACAAGAACGGCGCCGACGGCGCGGCCGTGAAGGCCATGCGCACCCTCGTCTCCACCGTGTCGATGAACGGCGTGGTCGTCATCGGTGAGGGCGAGAAGGACGAAGCCCCGATGCTCTACAACGGCGAGCGGGTCGGCGACGGCACCGGCGCCGAGTGCGACGTCGCGGTCGACCCGGTGGACGGCACCACGCTGACCGCCAAGGGCATGGCCAACGCCGTCGCCGTGCTGGCCGTCGCGGACCGCGGCACCATGTTCGACCCGAGCGCGGTCTTCTACATGGACAAGCTGGTCTGCGGCCCCGAGGCCGCCGACTACGTCGACATCACCGCCCCCGCCGCCGTGAACATCCGCCGGGTCGCCAAGGCCAAGGGCAGCTCGGTCGAGGACGTCACCGTGATGGTGCTGGACCGGCCGCGCCACGACGGCCTGGTCAAGGAGATCCGCGAGGCCGGCGCCCGGATCAAGTTCATCTCGGACGGCGACGTGGCCGGCGCCATCATGACCGCCCGCGCGGGCACCGGCGTCGACCTGCTGATGGGCATCGGCGGCACCCCCGAGGGGATCATCGCGGCCTGCGCCATGAAGTGCATGGGCGGCGTGATCCAGGGCCGGCTGTGGCCCAAGGACGACGCCGAGCGGCAGAAGGCCCTGGACGCGGGCCACGACCTGGACCGGGTGCTCACCACCGACGACCTGGTCAGCGGCGAGAACGTGTTCTTCGTCGCCACCGGCATCACCGACGGCGAGCTGCTCCGCGGCGTGCACTACCGCCAGGCCACCGCCACCACCAGCTCGCTGGTGATGCGCTCGAAGAGCGGGACGATCCGTCAGATCGACTCCACCCACAAGCTCTCCAAGCTGCGGGCCTACAGCGCGATCGACTTCGACCGCGCCAACTGAGCCTCCGGCTCCGGGGGCAGGTGCTCAGCCCGCTCCGGAGTCAGGGGCTCGGGGAACTGCGACGCCGGCCTGGTGCAAGGTGATCGTCGGGTAGGCGGTCAGGCACTTTCGCCGCGACCCGCACGCCAGACCTCCTCGCAGTTCCCCGGGCCCCTGGACCGTAGACCCGGAGCACCTGCCGAGAGCTCAGCCGGCTATCCGGCGGGCGGTCGGGATCCGGAGCTCGGCCTCCCGGCGCCGGCGGCGGGCGAGCACCACCCGGCGCTCGGCCGCCGTGAGGCCGCCCCAGACGCCGTAGGGCTCGGGCTGGGCGAGGGCGTGCTCCCGGCACTCCAGCAGGACCGGGCAGCGGGCGCAGACCTGTTTGGCGTGCTCCTCCCGGGACAGCCGGGCCGCCGTGGGCTCCTTGGACGGGGCGAAGAACAGCCCGGCCTCGTCCCGTCGGCAGGCCGCCCCGGTGTGCCAGGGACTGTCCTCCTGGTGCTCGAGCCGCTGCGCCGCCACCGCCGGTGCGGTGGTACTGCGGGCCGCCGGTTGGGCGGCGGCACGGACGCTGGACTCGATGGGATGCAGCACGGCTTTACTCCTGACGGGCTCAAGAGAACTCGGGGGGAAGGGCTCCCTGCCCGGCTGCCCCGTTACCGACCCCACTCACGCCATCCGTGGGTCTCAGCCGCCCCCGGGGTCACAGCCGTACAAGAAACGATATGCGTCAGGAACTACCCCACCGCCGCCGGATTCATGCACACCGCATGCGTTCGACTACGGGCTGCACTCGACCCAGGATCGAGTGCCTGCCCGGAAGTTGACGCCCCGCGAGATTTCGGCAGGTCAGCCGTCGAGCTGCTTGCGCACCCATTCCCTGAGCTTCTTGCCCCGGCGGGGCCTGGCCTCGCAGCCGCCGAAGATCGCCGCGCCCTTCACCCGGACCACCGGCGCGTACGGGTCGGCCGCGGTCTGCTCCCGGACGTCGAAGCCACCGAAGACGCCGATCCCGCTGCCGTGCAGCGAGACGTTCTCCGGCACCTTGATGTCGACGCCGCCGAAGACCGCCCAGACCTCGATCTCCACCTCGGGCGACTCGAAGACGGCGTCGCTGAGGTCGATCTCCACCCCGCCGAACACCGCCACCGCGCGCAGGTGCGAGCCCACCCGCCAGCGGCCCTTGCGGCTGGTGCCGCCGAAGACCGCCATCATGGTCGGCGACTCGCTCCGGGCCGGCAGCTGCGGCGCACGGTGGGCCACGCCCTGCGGCTTCTCGGTGGACACCGGACGGTGCGCGGGCAGGTCCCTGGTCAGCGGCGCCAACTCACCCAGGGTGCGGGCGTTGTAGGCCGCCTCGATCCGCTCGGAGTGCTCCTCGACGGTGAGCCGGCCCTCGGCGTACGCGTCCCGGAGCAGCTCGGCGATCCGCTCCCGGTCGGCGTCCGAGGCGCGCAGCTCGGCCTCCGCCACCGGGGTCACGTCGAACGGCTGCTTGGTCAGGTCCGGCTTGGCCTCGGACTTGGTCATCGGTACGGGCGACTGGCCCGGCTTTTCGTCCATCGACGGCGAGTTGTCCACGGGGCCAGCCTAGCCACCGGAGCCCCTTCCGAACGAGAGTTCGGCGGCACTCGACGTGACCCCGGTCACGCAGGTTCACCTGCGCGCACCGGCCGCCCGGCCGGGACCTAGTCTTGAAGGTGCTTCGTCGACGCAGCCGGATCAGTTAAGGACCTCCACCCATGGCTCCCACGCCAGAGTTCGCCTACTCCGACCTCCTCCCCCTCGGTGCGGACCCCACCCCGTACCGCAAGCTGACCTCCGAGGGTGTCAGCGTCATCGAGGCGGGCGGGCGCCGTTTCCTCCAGGTGGAGCCCGAGGCCCTGCGGCTGCTCACCGCCGAGGCGATGCACGACATCTCGCACTACCTGCGCCCGGCCCACCTGGCCCAGCTCCGCCGGATCCTGGACGACCCGGAGGCCAGCCCGAACGACCGCTTCGTCGCGCTGGACCTGCTGAAGAACGTCAACATCTCGGCCGGCGGCATCCTGCCGATGTGCCAGGACACCGGCACCGCGATCGTGATGGGCAAGCGCGGCCAGAACGTGCTGACCGAGGGCCGCGACGAGGCGGCCATCGCGCGCGGCGTCTACGACGCGTACACCAAGCTCAACCTGCGCTACTCGCAGATGGCCCCGGTCACCATGTGGGACGAGAAGAACACCGGCAACAACCTGCCGGCCCAGATCGAGCTCTACGCGACGGACGGCGACGCGTACAAGTTCCTGTTCATGGCCAAGGGCGGCGGCAGCGCCAACAAGTCGTACCTCTACCAGGAGACCAAGGCCATCCTGAACGAGGACTCGATGCTCAACTTCCTCGAGCAGAAGATCCGTTCGCTGGGCACGGCGGCCTGCCCGCCGTACCACCTGGCGATCGTGGTCGGCGGCACCAGCGCCGAGTTCGCGCTGAAGACCGCCAAGTACGCCTCGGCGCACTACCTGGACGAGCTGCCGACCAGCGGCGACGCCGCCACCGGGCACGGCTTCCGCGACCTGGAGCTGGAGGCCAGGGTCACCGAGCTGACCCAGAAGATCGGCATCGGCGCCCAGTTCGGCGGCAAGTACTTCTGCCACGACGTCCGGGTGATCCGGCTGCCCCGGCACGGCGCCTCGCTGCCGGTCGCGATGGCCGTCTCCTGCTCGGCCGACCGCCAGGCGCTGGGCAAGATCACGGCGGACGGGATCTTCCTGGAGCAGCTGGAGACCGACCCGGCGAAGTACCTGCCGGACACCACGGACGAGCAGCTCGACGACGACGTGGTCCGGATCGACCTGAACCAGCCGATGTCCGAGATCCGCGCCGAGCTGGCCAAGTACCCGGTGAAGACCCGGCTCTCGCTCACCGGCACGCTGGTGGTCGCCCGCGACATCGCGCACGCGAAGATCAAGGAGCGGCTGGACGCGGGCGAGGGCATGCCGCAGTACCTGAAGGACCACCCGGTCTACTACGCCGGCCCGGCCAAGACCCCGGAGGGCTTCGCCTCGGGTTCGTTCGGCCCCACCACCGCCGGGCGGATGGACAGTTACGTCGACCAGTTCCAGGCCGCGGGCGGCTCGATGGTGATGCTCGCCAAGGGCAACCGCTCCAAGCAGGTCACCAAGGCGTGCGCCGAGCACGGCGGCTTCTACCTCGGCTCGATCGGCGGCCCGGCGGCGCGGCTGGCGCAGGACTGCATCCGCAAGGTCGAGGTGCTGGAGTACGCCGAGCTGGGCATGGAGGCGGTCTGGCGGATCGAGGTCGAGGACTTCCCGGCCTTCATCGTGGTGGACGACAAGGGCAACGACTTCTTCGCCGAGGTCACCGAGGGGCCGCTGATCACCAGCCTGCGGGTGCGGTCGGCGGAATAACGACAAGTGCCCCGCTCCACCTGCGCGGTGGGGCGGGGCACTTGACCTGGATTTGCCGCTTACGGGAGGTTGACGACGTTTCCGAGCGGCTCGTAACCGCCGTCCTTCTTCGGCGCCTCGGTGCCGGGAACGAGCGGGGCGGCCTCGGTCGCAGGCTCGACGGCGGCCAGCTCCTCGATCACCTCGAGCAGTTGGGCCTTCTGCGCCTCGGTGGCAACGGTCTGCTCGACGGGTGCGGCCTCGGCCACCGGCTGGGCCTCGTTCGGGGTCGCGGTGGTGGTCTCGGTGTCGGCCATGACGCCGCCTTTCGGGGTAATGAGATTTTGTGTCAGCCCGGACGGACGGGTCAGGGCGCGCGCCCAGTATCGTAGGCCTCGCTAAATGTCTTATAAACATCCCGAGGCTCGTCCACTTCTCCAACGTTTGCCAGTCTCCTCATAAGCTGACGCCTCACCTTGGCCATCATCGGGGGATCTCCATGGAGCTTCAGGGGCAGCCGCACGCGCTGCGCTTCCAGGTGCTCGGCCCCGTGCAGGCCTGGCGCGGGGAACAGCACCTCTCACTCGGTTCACCGCAGCAGCAGGCCGTCCTGGTCGCGTTGCTGCTCAGCCACGGCCGCCCGGTCGCCACCCAGGACCTGGTGGACGGCCTGTGGGGCGACCGGCCGCCGCCGCAGGCGGTGGCCGCGCTGCGCACCTATGTCTCCCGGCTACGCGCGCTGATCGAGCCCAACCGTGAGATGCGGGCCCCCGCCGAGCTGCTGGTCTCGGTGAGTGACGGCTACGCACTTCGCATCGCACCGGAGTCCCTCGACCTCTCGGTCTTCGAGCGTGAGTTCACCCACGCCGCGATGGCCAAGGCGGGCGGCGACTACCGCGAGGCGCACCGGCTGCTGGCCTCCGCGCTCTCGCTGTGGAGCGGACGGCCACTGGCCGGCATTCCCGGCCCCCATGCCGAAGCCCACCGAGGCAGACTCGCGGAGCGTCAGGTCGCGGCCTGCGAGGAGCGCTGCTCGGCCGCGCTGGAGATCGGACTGCACGCCGAGACGGTGTCCGAGCTCAGCTCGCTCTCCGCCGAACACCCGCTGCGGGAGCGGCTGCGGGAGCTGCTGATGCTCGCGCTGTACCGGTGCGGGCGACAGGCCGAGGCACTCGGTGTCTACACCGACACCCGAAAGCTGCTGATCGAGGAGCTGGGCGTCGAGCCCGGCGCCGGGCTGGCCTCGATGCACTCACGCATCCTGGCGGCGGACCCGACCCTGATGCCCGCACCGGCAGCAGTCGGCCGGCCGGTCGAACAGGACGAGGCCGCAGTCTTCGTACCGCCTGCTCAACTCCCCGCGGACGTATCGGACTTCAGTGGCCGCACCGAACTGGTGACGGAACTTCGCGACGTGCTGCGCAGCGGTTCCGGCCAGGCTGTGGTGGTCACCTCGCTGGCCGGCATCGGGGGCGTCGGCAAGACCACCCTGGCCGTGCACCTGGCGCACAGCATCCGCTCGGAGTTCCCGGACGGCCAGCTGTACGTGGACCTCCGCGGGCCGAGCGCGTCCCCGGCAGATCCGGCCGTGGTGCTCGGTGACTTCCTCTACGCGCTCGGCGCGCCGGAGACCCCGGACACGCTCGAGCAACGCGCGGCCCTGTACCGCTCGTTGCTCGCGGACCGCCGAATGCTCATCCTGCTCGACAACGCCAAGGACGCCCGGCAGTTGCTGCCGCTGATCCCCGGTGTCTCCGGCAGCGCGGTCCTGGTGACCAGTCGATCGCGACTGGCCGAGTTGCCCGGCGCCCATCTCGTGGACGTGGAGGAGCTGACGCCCGAAGAGGCGCTGGCTCTGTTCTCGGCCATCGTCGGAGAACAGCGGGTCGCCGCCGAGCCCGAGGCCGCGCTCGCGGTCGTCCGGGCCTGCGGATTCCTTCCGCTGGCGGTCCGGATCGCGGCTGCCCGGCTGGCCAGCCGTCCGCGCTGGAGCGTCTCCGACCTGGCCAGGCGCTTAGCGGACCAGCGGCGCCGGCTGCACGAGCTGCAACTCGGCAACCTGGCCGTGGAAACCACCATCGGTCTCGGCTACGGCCAGCTTCAGCCGGCGGAGGCTCGGGCCTTCCGGCTGCTCTCGCTGGTGGACTCCCCCGACCTTCCGCTGGAGGCGGTCGCCGCGCTGCTCGGCACCGACCAGGACGAGGCGGAGTCGCTGGCCGAGGCCCTGGTCGAGGCCAACATGCTGGAGTGCTTCACCCCAGGCCGCTATCGCTACCACGACCTGCTGCGACTGTTCGCCCAGCGGCAGAACGAGAAGCTCAAGGACACCGACGGGCAACAGGCCGCTGTGCTGCGCCTGCTGGACCAGCTGCTGGCCACCATGCGGAATGCCGCTCGGGCGATCGAGCCGGACGACATGCTGCCCGAGACGCTGCACCAGCCGGTGTCCGCCGGGCTGCGGTTGGCGGACAGTTCGGCGGCCCACGCCTGGCTGCGCTCCGAACTCGCTCTGCTGCTGAGCGTCATCGAGGCCGCCGTACAGGAACCGTTGACCCTGCTGCGCCCGACCGTCGACCTGCTCATGGTGCTGAACAGCCTGGTCGAGGATCCGACCCACGGTCAGCGCATCCGGGTGGCCCTGCACGCGGCCGCACACCCGCACGCCGACGCCGACACCCTCGCCAGGGTCCGGCTCGGCCTCGGCTATCTGCAGCACGTGGCCGGGGACTACCAGGAGGCCGAGGTCTCGATCCGGCAGAGTCTCGAGCTCCAGGGTGCGGAGGACTACACGCACCTCCGGGTCAACGCCGCCAACCTGCTTGCGGTCGTGCTGAGCCTGGCGGATCGGCCGACGGAGGCCCTGCCCTTCTTCGAGCAGGCGTCAGCGATCAGCCGCCGCCTCGGCGCAACCATCAGCGAGGCCCGCCTGCTCGGCAACATGGCACGGGCGTACCTCGCCGTCGGCCAGTCGGAGGATGCCGTCCGGTCCGCACACGCCGCAGTCGCCGCCGCACGGGCGTCGGGGAACATCCCCTGCCTCGCCGACACGCTCTACCAACTCGGTGTGGTGCTCCGCTCGACCGGCTCCCCCGGCGAGGCCGCCCCGCACCTGCGCGAGGCGCACAAGCTCTACCGGTCCGAGCAGCGCCGGATCTGGGAGGGTTACTCCCTCGCCCGCCTCGCGGCCTGCCTGCTCGCCGACCGCCAGTACGCCGAAGCGGCGGAGGCGGCGGACGAATCGCTCGCCATCGCCCAGGAGCTGGATGCGGCGTACTGCCAGGGCATGGCCAACGCGGCACTCGGCGAAGCGCTCCTGAAACTGGGTCAGCCCGCGCGTGGACTGGCCTGCCTCCAGGAGGCGCTCGCCGTGTTCACGCGGCTCGGTGTGCCCGAAGTCCTCCCCGTACAGGACCTCATCGAGCAGCAACAGCACACCGAGCCCGCCGTACCCCCCGCGCCGTGACCACCTGCCCCCCGACAGGCCCCCCTTGAGGTGTCGGTGCTCCCGCAGCCCCCCGGCTGCGGGAGCACCTCGACGCTTCCCCGGCGCTGATCCATACTCTGGCACCTCCCGATTGACATCCGATAAACGCCCGGACCGGTCCGCGTCGGCGCTGCCCGGGAGGGCCGCCACCCCCTCGCGCCACTCGGCGCGGGACGCGCTTTCACACCACCCCCTGCCGCCCCGGAACGCTCCGGCCATCCCGGCCATATTCATCCCAACAGCCACGAGTTGGCCGGAAAAGGACCCTATGGTCGGTTGATCGCGCCTATTCTCGGAGGCCAGCGACGTATGGACGGCGGGCCGGCGAGTGGAGCGGAGCGACAGGCAGGACGGCGGCGCAGCACGGAGTGACGCGGGAGCGTGACGGACCGTCACGCACGGTGGACGGCGCCGCCAGGAGGCAGCCCGGGCACCGGCGGGTGGCGGCCAGGGTGGAAAGGTGCCTCTCAATCGTGACGACCGGTCAGATATCCGATCCCGCCCAGGGCCACGGGCCCTCCCACGCCGACCACCAGTGCCGCCGACGCACCGAGCGCGCGCTCCAGGCGGTGGCCTTCGACACCATCGGCGCCCGCTACGCCGAGGCGTTTCCGGACAAGGCCGGCCAGCTGGCCTGCGGCGCCTGGCTGCTCGACGTGCTGGAGCCCGGTGCCCGGGTGCTGGACGTCGGCTGCGGCACGGGCGATCCGACGGTCCGCCAGTTGACCGACGGCGGCCTGCGGGTGACCGGGATCGACCTCTCGGACGGGATGCTGCGGCTGGCCAGGCAGGGCGTGCCGGCCGCCGAGTACCACCGGATCGACATGTACGACCTGGCCACCGAGCGCGCCGCCCGGGCCTGGGGCGCGACCGGGCTGGGGCCCGAGGCCGCCGGGCGGTACGCCGCGGCCACCGCGTTCTTCTCGCTGATCCTGCTGCCGCAGGGGGAGATCCCCGAGGTGCTCGGCCGGATCCGGACGCTGCTCCGGCCCGACGGCCTGCTCGCGCTCGGCATGGTCGAGGCGGATCTGGACCACGCCCCGCTACCGTTCCTCGGCCACGAGATAAGAATCAGCGGCTACCTGCGGGAGGAGCTGGAGCAGACGCTGCACCGGGCCGGGTTCTCGGTCGAGGCGCACTCCGGCCATCCGTACGCCCCCGCCAGCACCACCCTGCCGCCGGAGGAGCAACTGTTCCTCCGCTGTCGACGGGTCGGCTGATCGACTGTTGGTCCCCAGCTCTCCTCTCGCAGAACGGCAGCCCGTGCGCGACCTCCCCGAGCCCCTGACCGGGCAGCCTCCCGCCGTCCCGCCCCAGCGACGCCCGCCGGCGCTGCCGGGCGGACGGCCGCGTACGGCCGAGCGGCTGGCGTACCTGGACAGCGCGACCCGGCGGATCAACACCTCGCTCGATCTGACCGCGACGCTGCGCAACCTCGGCAAGGTGCTGGTCCCGGCGCTGGCCGACGCGGCCGTGGTGCACCTGCGCGAGCCCCTGCCCGACCTGGAGCGCGACCCCGGCAGCCCGACCGCGCTGACCATCAGGCACCGGCACGGCACCCGGCTCGGCCGCCGGGCCGGCACCCGCCGGCTGCGGCCCGGCGGTCCGGTCGCCCGCGCGCTCGACCAGCAGTTCCCGACCGGCCCGGTGGTGCTCGGCACCCCCTCGGCCGCCCGGCTCCGGCCGCTGCTGGAGGAGCTCTACGGCGCCCGCACGCTGGGCCGGCTGGCCAGCGGGACGGCACTGCTGGCGCTGCCGCTGCGCGGCCGCAAGACGGTGCTCGGCCTGCTGCTGCTGATCCGGCGGCCCGGCAAGACCAGCCCGGCCGCACCCCGACCGACACCGTTCGGCGGCAAGGCGCAGCCCTCGGACGCCTTCGAGCTGACCTCCGCCTACGACGCCGCGATGGCCTTCGACGCCACCGACACCGCGACCGCCGCCCACCTGGCCACCCAGGGCGGCCTGGCGGTGGACACCGCGCTGCGCTACACCCGCGAGTGGGAGATCGCCGACGAGCTGCAGCGCAGCATGCTGCCGACCCACCTGCCGCAGCGGCACGGGGTCCGGCTGGCGCACCGCTACCTGCCCTGCGAGCGCGGCACCCAGGTCGGCGGCGACTGGTACGACTCCGTTCCGCTGCCGGGCAACCGGGTCGCCCTGATCGTCGGCGACGTGATGGGCCACTCGCTCACCTCGGCCGCCATCATGGGGCAGCTGCGCACCAGCGCGCAGACCCTGGCCGCCCTCGACCTGCCCCCGCACGAGGTGCTCTACCACCTCGACGAACAGGCTCAACGCCTCGGCCGGGAGCAGCACTTGGCGACCTGCGTGTACGCGGTCTACGACCCGATCGCGAACCGGGTGGTGCTCGCCAACGCGGGCCACGTGCCACCGGTACTGGTCGGCCCGGACGGGCGCGCCGAGCTGCTGGAGCTGCCGCCCGGGGCGCCGATCGGGGTCGGCGGGGTGGACTTCACCTCGGTCGAACTGCCCGCACCGCCCGGTTCGGCGCTGGTGCTGTTCACCGACGGCCTGGTGGAGTCCCGGCGGCGGTCGCTGACCACCGGCCTGGAGCTGCTCCGGGCCCGGCTCGGCGGCGCGCACCGGCACTCCCCCGAGCACCTCTGCCAGGAGGCGCTGCGGATCCTGCCGCCCGGCGACCGGGCGGACGACGTCGCCCTGCTGGCCGCCGCCTTCGACGGCATCCCGGCCGAGGACGTGGCGTACTGGTTCCTCCAGCCCCGGCACGAAACCCCGGGCCGGGCCAGGCGGTTGGTCGGCCACGCACTGCGCCGGTGGGGTCTGGAGACCCTCGCGGAGAACACCGAGCTGATGGTCAGTGAGCTGGTCACCAACGCGATCCAGCACGCCACCCGGCCGGTGACCCTGCGGCTGGTGCGGACGTCGGTGCTGCGCTGCGAGGTGGGGGACGACAGCGCGTTGCTGCCCCGGGCCCGGCGGGCGGGTCCCGAGGACGAGCGCGGGCGGGGGTTGCAGATAGTGGCGCGGTGCGCTGAACGGTGGGGCGCGACCAGGTTGGGGGCCGGGAAGGTGGTGTGGTTCGAGCAGCGGTTGCCGAAAGGCGAGGGTGCCTGACCGTGCGCACCGGTCGAACGCTCCCGAGGACGGCGTCGCCTCCCCGAGCCCCTTGCGCGGCTCAGGCGAGCGCGGTCAGGGCAGTCAGGGCCTCGGGGCCCAACACGACTTCGGCCAGCGGGCGGTTGTCGGCCAGGCGATGGACGGCGCGGACCACGTCGGCCTGCCAGAGCAGGTCGAGGGCGTCGGCGATCTCGGCGGCGGTGCCGTGGTCGCCGAGCGCGGTGCGGGTGTGCCAGTCCCGGAGCAGGGCCTTGACCACGGTGAACGCCAGCCGGCGCCCCCGGACCAGCTCGGCGCGGGAGTTGAGGGCGAAGACGTCGATGGTGGCGTGCCCCTTGGCGGTCAGGCCCTGGTAGGCGCCGGACTCCAGGTAGAGCAGCAGGTGGTCGGCCGGGTCCTCGGCGGCCGGGTCTATCAGCAGCGGAGCCCCGCTGGCCGGGTCGGTCGGGAACCGGTCGCGCTTCTGGTTGGAGTTGCAGTACGCGCAGGCCAGCAGGTGGTTGTGCCAGTCGAAGGTGCGCAGCGGCGCACGGGCGATCGGCTCGAAGTGGTCGATGTCGGTGCCCAGGTTGTCTCCGCAGTACATGCAGCGCAGCAGCCCGGGGGTCATCCGGTGCAGCAGGGTGCGCAGCTTGGCCTTGGGGTCGCGGGCCGTCCGCCAGGCCGCCCGGCCGGTCGCCGTGGTCGGCCCGGCCTTCCGGATCGCCTCGGTGCGGCGGAGCAGGTCGGCCTCCAACTGCGCGGTCAGCGGCGGCCGTTGCAGCGGGATCATCGCGCACCGCCCAGTCTGTCCCTGGCCTCGTCGACCCGGGCCGCCAGCGAGGCGTTCAGCCGGGCCCCCAGCTCGCGGTACTCGGCCACCTCGGCGCTGGAGGCGTGGCCCGCGTAGAGCTTGCGCTCCAGGGCGATCAGCAGCCGCCGTTCCGCCTCGGCCTGCGGGGAGTAGACGCTCGGCAGGCCGAACAGCTCGGTCAGCGCGGCGTCGTCCCCGCTGCCGTAGACGATCCGCTGGTGCAGGTCCTCGTCCAGCACGTACGGCGCCGACTCCTCGCCGGGGCCGGGCAGTCGGACCAGCCCGCCCGGGTCGGCGGACTGGCAGACGTACGGGCTGTGGGTGCTGACCACGAACTGGACGGCCGGGAAGTGCGCGACCAGCCACTCCCCCAGGCGCTGCTGCCACTCCAGGTGGAGGTGTGCCTCGACCTCGTCGATCAGCACGACGCCCGGCACCGGGACGCACGGGGGCGTGCCGCCGATCACCAGCTCCTGCTCCGGGTAAGCCTGGTGGACCCGGGACAGCAGGTCGAGCACCAGGCCGACGGCCGCCGTCAGCCCGCCGCCGAGCGGGTACTCGGTACCGCCGCAGTCGACCTGGAGGCCGTCGCTGTCGATCCGGCCGATCCGGTACCCGGCGGGCAGCAGCCCGTCGTCGAGCAGCGCCCGGACCCCGGCCACCAGCTCCACCGCCCCGGGCTGGCGCTCCAGCGCGAGCAGCTGCTGTCCGACCAACCAGGCGATGCCGTCGGTGAGTTCACGCCCGGCGGGGTAGCCGGCCCAGAAGCCGAGCACGCCGTTGCGCCGGGCGGTGACGCCGTCCTCGGTCCGGCTGACCCGCCAGTGCGCGCCGTCCAGCCGGATGCCGCCCTCGTCCTCGCCCGGGGCCAGCCAGCCCACCGGGTCGGTGTCCTCGCCCAGGGCCGCCGCCAGGGCGGCCAGCAGGGTGGTCTTGCCGGCGCCGTTCGGTCCGGCCAGCACCGTCCAGCCGGCGTGCGAGCCGTCCGGCCGGGTCAGGTCCAGATCGACGTTCCTGACACCCCGGAAGCCGCGCAGGTTCTCCACTTCGAGCCTGGAGACGTACATCCGCCCACCCCTCCCCGATCACTGCGGTCAGCCTAGGTAGTGATTACCCGTCAGGGGACGGTCCTGACCGGCAACTCGGGGCGAACCTCCGGCGGCGGAACGGCAAACCGTACATCACGGGACGATCCGCACCGGCAGCTCGACCAGCACCTCGCGCAGCGCGGCGGCGAACCGTTCGTACTCCGGGGTGCGGGCCGAGCCCGGGCGGGTGGCCAGGCCGATCCGGCGGCCGGGTGCCGGATCGGCGAACCGGACGGCGGCCAGCCGGTCGGTCCGGCCCGCCTCGACGTCCAGCGCGGTGGCCGGCAGCAGGGTCACCCCGAGCCCGCCCGCCACCAGCTGGACCAGGGTGGACAGGCCGGCGGCCCGGGTCGACCCGCCGGAACCGTCCGCGCCGACCTCGCGGCAGAGGTCGAGCGCCTGGTCGCGCAGGCAGTGGCCCTCCTCCAGCAGCAGCACGTCCAGGTCGAGCAGCACGTCCCGGGGCACGTCGACCCGGCCGGCCAGTTCGTGCTCGGGCGGGGTGACCAGCACGAAGTCCTCGTCGAACAGCGGGATGTCCCGGGTCGGCGAGGCGCCGCCGGCGGGCAGCGCGAGCAGCAGCACGTCCAGCCGCCCGGCGGCCAGGCCGGCCAGCAGCGCGGGGGTGCGCTCCTCGTGCACGTGCAGTTCGAGCTCGGGATAGCTGCTCCGGACCAGCCGGAGCACGGTCGGCAGCAGGTACGGTGCCACGGTCGGGATCACGCCGAGGTGCAGCGGCCCGGTGAACGGCCGGCGGGCCGCCTCGACCTCCTCGGTGAGGGCGTGCAGCGCGGACAGCACCCGGCGTGCGTGATCGGCGACCCGCTCCCCCAGGGGAGTGATGATGACCCTCCGCGTCGTACGCTCGACCAGTTGCGCGCCGAGGGTCTCCTCCAGCGCGGCGACCGCGCCGGACAGCGCGGGCTGGCTGGTGCCGCCCGCCGCGGCGGCCTCGCGGAAGTGCCGGTGCTCGGCGACCGCCAGGAAGGCCCGCAGCTGGGCGAGGGTGGGGGTACGGGGCTTGGGGCTCACGGTACTGATAGCTCCCTCCGATCAGTTGTCACGAGTCTAACGATTTCCGCTATCAGTCGCCGTGTGCGACTGTTGATGTTGTCCGCATTCCGGACAAATTCCCTCTGTTTCCAAGCCTGGAGAAGCGAACGTGCTGACGATCGGTGACAAGTTCCCGGAGTTCGAACTCAACGCCTGTGTCGACCTCGATGCCGCGAACGCCTTCGCCGAGATCAACCACAAGTCCTACGAGGGCAAGTGGAAGATCGTCTTTTTCTGGCCGATGGACTTCACCTTCGTCTGCCCGACCGAGATCGCCGCGTTCGGCAAGCTGAACGAGGAGTTCGCGGACCGGGACGCCCAGATCCTCGGCGTCTCCGGCGACTCCGAGTTCGTGCACCACGCCTGGCGCAAGGACCACAAGGACCTGCGCGACCTGCCCTTCCCGATGCTCGCCGACGTCAAGCACGACCTGATGCGGGCCTGCGGCGTCGAGGGCGCGGACGGCACCGCCCAGCGCGCGGTGTTCATCGTGGACCCGAACAACGAGATCCAGTTCGTCATGGTGACCGCCGGTTCCGTCGGCCGTAACCCCAAGGAGGTCCTCCGGGTCCTCGACGCACTGCAGACCGACGAGCTCTGCCCGTGCAACTGGACCAAGGGCGAGGACACCCTCGACGCGCAGACCCTGCTGGCGGGCTGACCCATGGCACTGGACGAGCTCAAGGCCGCCCTGCCGGACTACGCCAAGGACCTCAAGCTCAACCTGAGCGCGGTCATAGGCAACTCGGAGCTGCCGGCCCAGCAGCTCTGGGGCACCGTGCTCTCCTGCGCCATGGCGACCCGGTCGCCGGCGGTGCTGCGTGAGCTGGAGCCCGTCGCCAAGGCCGAGCTGAGCCCGGCGGCGTACAACGCCGCCAAGGGCGCGGCGGCGGTCATGGGGATGAACAACGTCTACTACCGGACCACCCACCTGCTCTCCGACAAGGAGTACAGCGGGATGCGGGCCGGGCTGCGGATGAACATCATCGGCACGCCGGGTGTGGAGAAGGCCGACTTCGAGCTGTGGTGCTTCGCGGTCTCCGCGATCAACGGCTGCGGCCAGTGCCTCGACTCGCACGAGGGCGTGCTCCGCAAGGCGGGCGTCGACCGCGAGGTCATCCAGGCTTCGATCAAGATCGCGGCGGTGCTGCAGGCCGTGGCGGCCACCCTCGACTCCGAAGCCGTGCTCGCCGGCCTGTAGGCACCACGATCAGTTCTACGGCCCAGGGGCTCGGGGAACAGCGACGAGATCTGGCGTTCGGGTCACAGGCGAAATCGCCTGACCACCCACGCACGGATCACCTCTCACGAGGTCGGCGTCGCAGTTCCCCGAGCCCCTGTTGTGCCTGACCGCGTGCCGAGCGGCTACTGCGAGCGGGCTGCTTCGAGGGCTTCGAAGACCTGCTGGCCCGCCGCGGCGCGGCGGCGGAGGTGGACCACCACGGTGTTGGTGACGGCGATCAGGGGGACGGAGACGATCGCGCCGCCGATGCCACCGACTATGGTGCCCGCCGCGACGCCGAGGACCACGGCGAGCGGGTGGACCCGGACCGCGCGGCCGAGGATCAGCGGCTGGAGCAGGTGCCCCTCGATCTGCTGCACCGCGACCAGGACGACCATCACCATCAGCGCGGTGAACGGCCCTTGGGTCACCAGCGCGATCAGCACCGCGATGGTCCCGGTGACCAGTGCCCCGACCAGCGGCACGAAGGCCCCGAGGAAGACGATCACAGCCAGCGGCAGCGCCAGCTGGACACCGAGCAGCTGGATGCCGATCCCGATGCAGAGCGCGTCGATGAAGGCCACGCAGACGGTGCCGCGCACGTACGCGGTCAGGGTGGCCCAGGCCTTCGGCCCGGCCCCGGCCATCGCGTAGCGGGACTGCCGGGGGAGCATGCCGAGGGCCCAGCCCCAGATCCTGGCGCCGTCGTAGAGCAGGAAGAACGTGGTGAAGGCGGTCAGCACCACGCCGGTCAGCACCTCGACCGCGATCGTCACACCGGTGAACCCGGCGGAGGTGATCTGCTCGGAGTTGGTGCCGATCGCGGTGGAGATCTGCTTGGCGAAGTCGGTGATCTGTTGCTGCGTCAGGTGCAGCGGCCCGGTGACCAGCCAGTCCCTGAGCTGGTCGACGCCCGCCTGCACCTGGTCGGTGACCGAGTGCAGGTTGGTGGTGACCTGCCAGACCACGAACCAGCCGACGAGTCCGATCCCGGCCACCCCGCTCAGGAACGTTCCTGCGGCCGCCAGCGAGCGCGGTACGCCGTGCCGGCGGAGCCAGGAGACGGTCGGCTCCAGCAGCGCCGAGATCAGCAGGGCGGCCAGCACCGCGAAGGCGACCAGCCGGAGCATGTCGACCACTTCGAACAGCAGGTAGAGCGCGGCGGCCAGCAGCAGCAGCCGCCAGGTCGACTCGGCCGCCACCCGCAGCCCCCAGGGCACCGCCTCGGCCGGGGTGGCCGGACGGGGGGCGTGGTACTCGCGGACCGGCTCGGGCTTGATCTCGACCACCACCGGTTCGGGTTCACGGGGTGCCGGGTGCGGCTCCTCCGGTTGCTGCTCGTTGCGCGCGGCCGCGGTGGCGGCACGCTGCTGCAGCTCGCTGCCCAGTCGGACCGCCGCCCGGGATATCCACCAGCCCTGCGTCACCTAGACCACCGTTCCCCGTTCGCGCCGTGGGTTCCGCCACGACCGTCCGGGACGACCGTACCCGGCGGAGGCGGTGCGGCACGCGGGAGTTCGAGGGTACCGATCCGACAAACCGTCACAGACCGGTACGTTTCGATCCCCCTAAATCTGGGGAAGGGCTCCGATACACGAACCATCTGTCCGCGGACCGGCGGTTCCGGAGCAACCAGGACCCACTCCGGGCGTCGCGTACCGCACCCAGGACCGCACCGCCCGTGGCGCGCTGGTCAGCCGGCCCGGGCGGCGCGGCCCGCCCCCCAGGAGCGACGACGAAGGCCCCGATCCCAGCGGGATCGGGGCCTTCGGTGGTCTGACGGTGTGTCTAGTACCAGTGGTGCGACTGCCAGAAGGACCACGCGCCACAGGGTGAGCCGTAGCGGCTGTTCATGTAGTTCAGGCCCCACTTGATCTGGGTGGCGGGGTTGGTCCGCCAGTCGGCGCCGGCCGAGGCCATCTTGGAGCCGGGCAGCGCCTGGACCAGGCCGTACGCGCCGGAGCTCGCGTTGCTGGCGGTGTAGTCCCAGCCGCTCTCGCGCTTCACGATCTGACTGAAGCACTGGAACTGGTTGGCGTCGCCGACGATCTGGAGTGCCATCTCCTGGACCGAGCCCGGGCTGACGGGGGTCATCGCGGAGCGCGCCTTGGCGCGGTTCGCGGCCTCCTCGTCGGCCTTGCGCTTCGCCTCGGCGGCCTTGGCGGCCTTCTCGGCGTCGGCCTTGGCCTGCGCGTCGGCAGCGGCCTTCTGGCGCGCGGCCTCCTCGGCAGCCTTCTTGGCCGCGGCGTCGGCGGACGCCTGCTGTGCGTTCGCCTGCGCGGTGAAGTGGTCGCTGACGGCCTGCGCCTGGGCACCGATCGGGACGTCCTGGAGCAGGGTGGCTCCGGCGACGTCGACCGTCTGGGTCTGCGTGCCCTCGCTGCCAGAGGCCACACCCACGACGGCACCGACAGCGGTGACGGCGGTGGCTGAGGCGACAGCAACTCCCCGGACCGAGATCCGAGTCACATGGTTTCCTTCCGGCGTCGCCCCGTGCACGTGACCGCTGGGGCGCAACATGCCCCTCGTCGCTGGTCTCCATGATGGTGCTGGTCACGGGAGACACGGGCCCGGCACCGGACCGGCGGGTGCCGGATCGGCGTTTCGTTCGGGCGGCGTACGGCTCATCGTTGTTCAGTTTTCCACCCGACAACCGGAGTTGTCGGGTGATATGTGCCGTACGCGGGGCCTGACAGAACCCTCACCATGCCGCACGGGGACGGGTCAACGCAATTCCCGGTTGCGTGGCGCATCTCACAGACTTCGCGACCAGCACGTTTGCCCGAGTGCCCGGCGAAGGATCGTCAGATGTGGTGACAGCAGCGGGACCTGATACTTCGTACCAGGTCCCGCTGTCCGGCTCTGCCCCGTTATGACCGGGGGCGACCTAGGGGTTCACGTCCTCCAGCAGCTCCGTCACCAGCGCCGCGATCGGCGACCGCTCCGAGCGGGTCAGCGTGATGTGGGCGAACAGCGGGTGCCCCTTCAGCTTCTCCACCACCGCGACCACACCGTCGTACCGGCCGACCCGGAGGTTGTCGCGCTGGGCGACGTCGTGGGTGAGCACCACCCGCGACCCCTGGCCGATCCGGGACAGCACGGTGAGCAGCACGTTCCGCTCCAGCGACTGCGCCTCGTCCACGATCACGAAGGCGTCGTGCAGCGACCGGCCCCGGATGTGGGTGAGCGGGAGGACCTCCAGCATCCCGCGGGAGATCACCTCCTCGATCACGTCCGGGGTGGTGACGGCCGAGAGGGTGTCGAAGACCGCCTGGGCCCAGGGGCTCATCTTCTCCGACTCGGAACCGGGCAGATAGCCCAACTCCTGCCCGCCGACCGCGTAGAGCGGCCGGAAGACCATCACCTTCCGGTGCTGCTGCCGCTCCAGCACCGCCTCGAGACCGGCGCACAGCGCCAACGCGGACTTGCCGGTACCCGCCCGGCCGCCCATCGAGACGATCCCGACCTCCTGGTCGAGCAGCAGGTCGAGGGCGACCCGCTGCTCGGCGCTCCGGCCGCGCAGCCCGAACACCTCGCGGTCGCCCCGGACCAGCCGGACCCGGCCGTCCTGGGTGACCCGGCCGAGGGCCCGGCCGCGCTCCGAGGTGAGCACCAGCCCGGTGTGCACCGGGAGCTCCGCCGCGCCCTGCACGTCCACCGCGGTGTCGTGGCCGGCGCCGAACAGCGCGTCCACCTGATCGCCGGAGACGTGCAGTTCGGACATTCCGGTCCAACCGGAGGTGATCGCCAGCTCGGCCCGGTACTCCTCGGCGAGCAGGCCGACCGCGCTGGCCTTGATCCGCATCGGCAGGTCCTTGGAGACGACGGTGACGTCGTACCCCTCGGCCTGCAGGTTGCGCGCGACGGCGAGGATCCTGGTGTCCGCCTCGCCGCCGCCGAGCCGGTAACCGGCCGGGAGCACCGAGGTGTCGGAGTGGTTGAGCTCCACCCGGATGCTTCCGCCCAGCTCGCCGACCGGGATCGGCTCGTCCAGGCGCCCGAAACGGACCCGGAAGTCGTCCAGCAGCCTGAGCGCCTGGCGGGCGAAGTAGCCCAGCTCCGGATGGTGCCGCTTGGCCTCCAACTCCGTGACCACGACCACGGGGAGGACGACCTCGTGCTCCTCGAAACGGGTCATGGCGAGTGGGTCCGCCAGGAGCACGCTGGTGTCGAGAACGTACGTGCGCCGGTCTGGTGTCCGGCGGCTCTTTGTACTGACCACTAGGCCTCCAGAGCGGATGACCCTGCGTCACCCGCGGCATGCCGGTCCCCGCGACCCCGGTTGGCCGGAGTACCGGTCTGACAGGGGTATTCCCAGGCGAACCGCACCGCGAACCCAACGACGGATCATCGTTGGTTAACTTTCGGTGCGTCAGCTCGGACCCGGGACCACCGCCCCGCTCCGACCGGGACCGGAGCCCTGCCGCCTACAGCCCGAGGCGACGGTTCCTCAGCTGGTAGTCCCGCAGCGCCCGCAGGCCCCACACCCTCGGGGCCACCCGGCGGAAGGCCGACCAGTACGCCTCGCAGAAGCAGGCTGCGACACCACGGGGGCCGACCCCCGCACCCCCAGCCCCGCCACCGCCCGTCTCACAGCCCGAGGCGACGGTTCCTCAACTGGTAGTCCCGCAGCGCCCGCAGGCCCCACACCCTCGGGGCCACCCGGCGGAAGGCCGACCAGTACGCCTCGCAGAAGCAGGCTGCGTCACCACGGGGGCCGACCCCCACACCCCCAGCCCCGCCACCGCCCGTCTCACAGCCCGAGGCGACGGTTCCTCAGCTGGTAGTCCCGCAGCGCCCGGAGGAAGTCCACCCGGCGGAAGGCCGGCCAGTACGCCTCGCAGAAGTAGAACTCGCTGTGCGCGCTCTGCCAGAGCAGGAAGCCGGAGAGCCGCTGTTCGCCCGAGGTGCGGATCACCAGGTCGGGGTCGGGCTGGCCCTTGGTGTAGAGGTGTTCGGCGATGTGCTCGACGTCGAGGATCTCGGCGAGCTCCTCGATCGAGGTGCCCCGGCCCGCGTGCTCCTGGAGCAGCGAGCGGACCGCGTCGGCGATCTCGTGCCGGCCGCCGTACCCGACCGCGACGTTGACGGTGATGCCGTCGATGTGGGCGGTGGCCTCGGCGGCCTCCTTGAGCACGTCCGAGGTCCGGGACGGGAGCAGGTCGAGCGCGCCGACCGGGTGGACCCGCCAGCGCCCGTCGGCGGCCAGCCGGCGGACGGTGTCCTCGATGATCCCGAGCAGCGGCACCAGCTCGTCGGCCGGGCGGGAGAGGTTGTCGGTGGAGAGCATCCAGAGCGTGACCACCTGGACGTGCGTCTCGTCGCACCAGCCGAGGAACTCGCTGATCTTGTCCGCGCCGCGCTGGTGCCCGTCGGCCGTGGTGCCGCCGGTGGCGCGGGCCCAGCGGCGGTTGCCGTCCAGGATCACGCCGATGTGGTGCGGGGTGTTCGCGAGGTGGACCTCGACCCGGCGGCCGTAGAGCCGGTAGGCGTTGTCCAGCAGGGTTCGGAGACCCGGCGTGCGCTCCACGACGTCGCGCAGACCCATGGTGTTCGGCCCCTCCGTGCTCGGTCCTCCTCGGGTACGGCAAATACCCTCGCGCAGCCTACTCCCGGACCGGTCCGCACGGTAAAGCCGCAGGTACCGAAGGTGTCACGGCCCCGAATCGGCCGTGTGACGCCGGACACGGAACGGTCTCCGGTTCCTTAAATGTCCCGTAAGCCGACGCCGGGTTCTTGACGCTTGCCAATGGTCTAGTCCAGCTTTTGACCGAGGGCAGCAACCACCCCACAGGTCGCCGCCCTCGCCAAGCACCACTGCGGACCTCCCCTCCCCCACACGGAGCCGCCGCGCCCCCCACCGCGGCGGCTCCTCCCCTCCCCACAGGAGCGTCTCCATGGCCCGAACGCTGCAGCAGCCGTCCCACCGGCGCCGGCGCAGCTCCCTCCCCGCCGCCCTCGCGGCCGGGACCACCGCGCTCGCCCTGGCCGCCACTGGCCTCGCGCTGTTCGCCGGCGGCGCCAGCGCCGCCGTGGGCAACCTGGTGAGCAACGGCGGTTTCGAGGGAGGGAACCTCAGCGGCTGGACCTGCACCGGCGGCGCGAGCGTCGTCGGCACCCCGGCCCACTCCGGCTCGTACGCGCTGAACGCGGCGCCCACCGCCGGGGACACCGCCGAGTGCCGGCAGACCGTCAGCGTGCTGCCCAACACCAGCTACGCGCTGGCCGGTTGGGTGCAGGGCCCGTACACCTACCTCGGCGTGCGCGGCACCGGCGGCACCGACCCGTCCACCTGGTCGAGCCAGTCCAGCTGGAACCAGCTCTCCTCCACCTTCACCACCGGCGCGGGCGTCAGCAGCGTCACGGTGTACGTGCACGGCTGGTACGGCCAGGGCGCCTACAACGCGGACGACATCACGCTGACCGGCCCGGGCGGCACCGCCTCCCCGTCCGCCTCGGCCTCCCCGAGCGCTTCGGCCTCGCCGAGCGCGTCCGCCAGCGCCTCCGCCTCCCCGTCGGCCAGCGCCAGCCCGAGCGCCTCCGCCTCCCCGAGCGCGTCCGCCTCGCCGTCGGCCAGCGCCAGCCCGACCGTCACGCCCACCGGCCCGGTCACCGACCTGCCCAAGCACGTGGTCACCGGCTACTGGCACAACTTCGACAACGGTGCGACCGTCCAGAAGCTGAGCGAGGTGCAGAGCGCGTACGACATCATCGAGGTGTCGTTCGCGGACGCCGTGCCGACCAGGACCGGTGCGATCACCTTCCAGCTCGACCCGGGCCTGTCCAGCAAGCTCGGCGGCTACATCGACGCGCAGTTCCGGGCGGACGTGAAGGCCAAGCAGGCGGCCGGCAAGAAGGTCGTGCTCTCCATCGGCGGCCAGAACGGCGCCATCTCGGTCGGCGACGCGACCGCCGGGGCCGCCTTCACCGACAGCGCCTACGCGGTGCTGAAGGACTACGGCTTCGACGGCATCGACGTCGACCTGGAGAACGGCGTCAACCCGGAGCAGCTCGGCACCGCCCTGCTCAACCTGCAGGCGAAGATCGGCTCGAAGTTCGTCCTGACCATGGCGCCCGAGACCATCGGCGTCTACAGCACCGACGGCGCGTACTTCAAGCTGGCGCTCAAGACCAAGTCCATCCTGACCGTGATGAACACCCAGTTCTACAACTCGGGCGGCATGAACGGCTGCGACGGCAAGGTCTACAACCAGGGCACCATCGACTTCATCACCGCCCAGGTCTGCACCCAGATCCAGGGCGGCCTGCGCCCGGACCAGGTCGGCATCGGCGTCCCGGCCTCCGCGAAGGCGGCCGGCGGCGGCTACGTGGCCCCGAGCGTGGTCAACAACGCGCTGAGCTGCCTCGCCACCGGCACCAACTGCGGCAGCTTCGTCCCGCCGGCCAAGTGGCCGACCATCCGCGGCGCGATGACCTGGTCGACCAACTGGGACGCCAACAACGGCAACGCCTTCTCCAACACCGTGGGCCCGTTCGTCCACGCCATGCCGTAACACCTCCCCGGTGCGCCGCCCTATGAGGGTGGGGCCGCGTACCACCGAGGCCCGCCGTACCCACCAGGTGCGGCGGGCCTCGCCGTTGGCGGTGCGTCAGACCGTCGGCTGCCCGGTCATCAGCACCGCGAGCAGGGTGCCGAGCAGCAGGAACGGGCCGAAGGCCAGCGCGTCCTGCCGCCCGGCCCGGCGGGTGAGCAGCAGCGCGACCGCCCAGAGGCCGGCCAGCAGGAAGGCGTACACCAGGCCCGCCAGCACGGTGGCCCAGCCGGTGACCGCGAGCAACGCGCCCAGGCTCGGGGCCAGCTTGGCGTCACCGAGGCCGATCGGGACGAGCAGCGCCAGCAGCGCGAAGCCCAGGCCCAGGGCCAGTGCGGCGAGCAGGCAGCGCAGCAGCGACTGACGCTCCGTCACCAGCAGCAGGATCGCGGTGCCCGCCGCCAGCGTCGCGGTCAGCACGTCCGGCAGCCGGTGTACCGAGGCGTCGACCAGGGCGAGCACCACGCCGAGCAGGGCCGTCCAGACCAGCACCGGCCACCCGGCCACGCCGTATCCGGCCCCGACCGCCGCGCCCGCCCCGGCCGACACCAGCGCGGCCGTCGGCAGCGACAGCGGGCGCGCCGCGGGCTCGCCCTCATAGGGGACCGCGTACCGGCCGACCACCCGGCGCACCCCCGGGGCCAGCGCGAGCCCCACCGCCACCCCACCCAGAATCGCGAACACGGGACCAGCCTGGCAGAACGACATGACGTTGTGTCCAAGAGCACGCGATCGGCCGGGGTCTTCGGTCGTAAAGTTACCTGCCATGCAGGTCATCCAGTCCAGCAAGCTTGCCAATGTCTGTTACGACATCCGCGGCCCGGTGCTCGATGAGGCGATGCGACTGGAGGACCAGGGGCATCGCATCCTCAAACTGAACACCGGCAATCCCGCCGTCTTCGGCTTCGACGCGCCGCCCGAGATCCTTCAGGACATCCTGAAGAACCTCTCCTCCGCACACGGCTACGGCGACTCCAAGGGTCTGCTCTCCGCCCGCCGGGCGGTGGTGATGCACTACGAGGAGCGTGGCCTGCACGGCCTCACGGTCGAGGACGTCTTCCTCGGCAACGGGGTCTCCGAACTGATCCAGCTGGCGATGACCGCGCTGCTGGACGACGGCGACGAGGTGCTCGTGCCGGCACCGGACTACCCGTTGTGGACGGCCTCGGTCAGCCTGTCCGGCGGTACCGCGGTGCACTACCGCTGCGACGAGCAGTCGGAGTGGTACCCGGACCTCGCCGACATCGAGGCCAAGGTCACCGACCGGACCAGGGCGATCGTGGTGATCAACCCGAACAACCCGACCGGGGCGGTCTACCCGCTGGAGGTCCTGGAGGGCATCGTCGAGATCGCCCGCCGCCACAAGCTGGTGATCTACGCGGACGAGATCTACGACAAGATCCTCTACGACGACGCGGTCCACGTCCCGCTCGCCACCCTGGCGCCCGACCTGTTCTGCGTCACCTTCAACGGCATGTCCAAGTCGTACCGGGTGGCCGGGTTCCGCTCCGGCTGGATGGTGCTCTCCGGCGACCGGACCAGGGCCCGCAGCTACATCGAGGGCCTGACCGTGCTGGCCAGCATGCGGCTGTGCGCCAACATGCCCGCCCAGCACGCGGTGGCGGCGGCGCTCGGCGGCCGGCAGTCCATCAAGGAGCTGATCCTGCCCGGCGGGCGGCTGCTGGAGTCCCGGGACGCGGCGTACAAGCTGCTGAACGAGATCCCCGGGGTGAGCTGCGTGAAGCCGAAGGGCGCGCTGTACGCCTTCCCGAGGCTGGACCCGCAGGTCTACAAGATCAAGGACGACGCCCAGATGGTGCTGGACCTGCTGCGGTCCCAGCGGATCCTGATCGTCCAGGGCACCGGCTTCAACTGGCCCGAGCCGGACCACTTCCGGCTGGTCACGCTGCCCCGGGCGGAGGAGATCACCGACGCCGTCACCCGGATCGGCGACTTCCTGTCCGGCTACGCCCAACCCTGAGGCTCGCGGAGACGGTCACGGCCGGAGTCCCGATCCGGACGATCCCCTCGTGGTCGGGGGAGGATCGTCCGGCCGAGGCTCCGGCCGTAGCCGTCTCTGCCGCGTCAGCCGAGGCGCTGCACCAGCGCCTCGTACTCGTCCCAGAGGGCCTTGGGGGTGTGCTCGCCGAACAGCTCCAGGTGGGCCGGCACCAGGGCGGCCTCCTGCCGCCAGATGTCGGCGTCCACCGAGAACAGCAGGTCGAGGTCGCGCTGCGGGATGTCCAGGCCCTTGAGGTCGAAGCCCTCGACGGTCGGCAGCACGCCGATCGGGGTCTCGACCCCGGCGCCGACGCCCTCCAGGCGCTCGACGATCCACTTCAGCACCCGGCTGTTCTCGCCGTAGCCCGGCCAGACGAAGTCGCCGGCCGTGTTCTTGCGGAACCAGTTGACGTAGTAGATCTTCGGCAGCTTGGCCGCGTCGGCCTGCGCGCCGAGCTTCAGCCAGTGGCCGAAGTAGTCGCCCATGTTGTAGCCGCAGAACGGCAGCATCGCGAACGGGTCGCGGCGCAGCTCGCCCACGGTGCCCTCGGCGGCGGCGGTCTTCTCGGAGGCGATGTTGGCGCCCAGGAAGACGCCGTGCTGCCAGTCGAAGGACTCGGTCACCAGCGGGACGGCGGTGGCCCGGCGGCCGCCGAACAGGATGGCCGAGATCGGCACCCCGGCCTGGTCCTCCCACTCCGGCGCGATGGTCGGGCACTGCGCGGCCGGGACGGCGAACCGCGCGTTGGGGTGGGCGGCGGGGGTGCCGGACTCGGGGGTCCAGTCGTTGCCGCGCCAGTCGGTCAGGTGCGCCGGGGGCTCCTCGGTGAGGCCCTCCCACCAGACGTCGCCGTCGTCGGTCAGCGCGACGTTGGTGAAGACCGTGTTGCCCCAGAGGGTGTCGATCGCGTTGGCGTTGGTGTCCACGCCGGTGCCGGGGGCGACGCCGAAGAAGCCGGCCTCCGGGTTGATCGCGTAGAGCTGCCCGTCGGCGCCGAACCGCATCCAGGCGATGTCGTCGCCGATGGTCTCGACCTTCCAGCCCGGGATGGTCGGCTGGAGCATCGCCAGGTTGGTCTTGCCGCAGGCGGACGGGAAGGCGGCGGCGATGTACTTGGGCTCGGCGCCGCTCGGCGGGGTGAGCTTGAGCACGAGCATGTGCTCGGCCAGCCAGCCCTCGTCCCGGGCCATCGTGGAGGCGATCCGGAGCGCGTAGCACTTCTTGCCGAGCAGGGCGTTGCCGCCGTAGCCCGAGCCGAAGGACCAGATCTCCCGGGTCTCCGGGTAGTGCGAGATGTACTTGGTGGTGTTGCAGGGCCACGGCACGTCGGCCTCGCCCTCGGCCAGCGGGGCGCCGACGGTGTGCACGGCCTTGACGAACTCGCCGTCCTCGCCGAGCTGGTCGAGCACGGCCTGACCCATCCGGGTCATCACGCGCATCGAGA
This sequence comes from Kitasatospora sp. NPDC101801, assembly GCF_044766665.1. Lineage (NCBI taxonomy): Bacteria > Bacillati > Actinomycetota > Actinomycetes > Kitasatosporales > Streptomycetaceae > Kitasatospora > Kitasatospora sp. NPDC101801. Next base: position 12,343 of record NZ_JBIWML010000039.1, on the reverse strand, counting down.
CCGCGACGTAGGCGGAGTCGGTGATCTCCACGCCGTACGCCGCCAGCGGCGAGCCGACCGGGCCCATCGAGAACGGCACGACGTACATCGTGCGGCCCTTCATGGCGCCCTTGAACAGGCCGTCCGTGCCGGTGAAGATCTCCCGCATCTCGGCGGGGGCCTTCCAGTTGTTGGTCGGACCGGCGTCCTTCTCCTGCTCGGAGCAGATGTAGGTGCGGTCCTCGACCCGGGCCACGTCGGACGGGTCGGAGGTGGCGAGGTAGGAGTTGACCCGCTTCTCCGGGTTGAGCTTCCTGAAGGTGCCCTGGGCGACCAGCAGATCGGCGAGGCGCTGGTACTCCTCCTCCGAGCCGTCACACCACTCGACGCGGTCCGGCTGGGTCAGCTCCGCGATCTCGCTCACCCAGGCCAGCAGACGCTTGTGGCGGGTGGGCGCGGATGCGCTGAGAGCAGAGTTCTCGTACGACACGATCGCTCCGTTTCACGCCATCTCGGCTAGGAGACGGCGTCGCGGGGGTTTGAGGGTGGTTACACCGTAGCTCCGGCCTCAAGGCCCCAACACGGCAAGATGGCAATTTCGACCGAAGTTTTGCGCCGTTCTGGCGAAGTACTGGGCGGTAACAAGGCGCAGAAGTCCGACCCGAGCCCTTGGGTGACCTCGATCCAATACTCCATAACGTCCAAAAGTGGTGACCGTCACTACCTACGTGCCAGTAACCTACGGAACCGTAGGTAGCATGTTGGCCATGACGGACGTATCGGTCGAGATCAAGCCCATCTGGCGCGGATGGCTGCACGCGGGGATGTTCCCGGCGGCGCTGGCCGCCGGAATCGTGTTGATCTGCCTGGCGGATTCCACCGAGGCGCGGATCGCCTGCGCGATCTACTCGGTCAGCGCCTGGCTGCTGTTCGGGGTCAGCGCGGTGTACCACCGCTTCACCTGGGGGCCGCGCGGCGACGCGATCCTGCGCCGGCTCGACCACGCGAACATCTTCCTGATCATCGCGGGCTCGTACACCCCGTTCACCATCCTGTTGCTGGAGGGCGGCCAGCGGGAGCTGCTGCTCTGGCTAGTCTGGGGCGGAGCGCTGGCCGGGATCGCGTTCCGGGTGTTCTGGGTCGGGGCGCCGCGCTGGCTCTACACGCCCTGCTACCTGGCGCTCGGCTGGGCCGCGGTGTTCTTCCTGCCCGAGTTCCTGCGGGCCGGCGGCGCGGCGGTGGTCACGCTGCTGATCGTCGGCGGGGTGCTCTACAGCCTGGGCGGGGTGGTCTACGGACTGAAGAAGCCGAACCCGTCACCGCGCTGGTTCGGCTTCCACGAGGTCTTCCACGCCTTCACCCTGGGCGCGTTCATCGCCCAGTACGTCGGCATCTCACTGGTGGCGTACAACATCGCCAACTGAGCGGCCGTCCAGCCGTTCCCTGGCCCGGCGGCAGCGCTCGCAGTGCGCCTCCGCCGGCTCCTCCGGGCCCGGCCGCCCGAGCCCTCGCACCCGGAACCGGCGGGCCACGTCCAGCATCACCAGGGCGACCTCGGCCGCCGCGACGACCCAGACCAGCTGCGGGCCGCCGAACACGTACGCCAGCACGACCGCCAGCGCGGCGGCCACGCCCACCAGCGCGCCCTCGACCCGCACTCCCCGCGCCGCCATCTGCTCCCCCTTCAGCCACCCGCCGGGTACTCAACACCACACACGGTGACATACCGGTCGGGCGGCCAGGCGAACGAGGGGTCAACGGTTCGTCAAATCGCCGGGTGGGCGCACACCGGAGGCACACGACGAAGGGCGGTAGGGGGACTTCCCCGTACCGCCCTCCCGTCCGGTGGATCAGCCGTCCTGCCGGTGGCGGCGGACCGCCAGGCCGATCCCGGTGAGAGCGGTGGCCGCCAGGGCCGCGCCCGCCACTCCCGCCGTCAGCGACGGCAGACCGGCCGGCTCCGCAGCCGGCCCGGCCGCCTCGTAACCACCGCCCTTGCCCGCCCGGTCGTACGCCGAACCGGGCAGCTTGTCGCCGTACCGCTGGTGCACCAGCTGCTGGTACCCGGCCAGGCTGACCCCGGCCGAGCCGACCGACCGGACCGCGTCCTCGTCCAGCGGCAGCACCCGGTCGCCGCGCAGCACGTACCAGGCGTTCAGCTGCGGCTCCCGGAAGACCGTGCCGCCGCCGGTGCCCGCGGCCTGCGCCGCGTAGTCGGTCTCGTCACCGCCGGTGGCGATGTTGACGACCCGCCAGCCGCCGTCCTGCTTGACGGTCCAGACCGAGGCGGTCTGCCCGTCGGCCGCGACCACCTTGCTGGCCACGAACTCGGCCTTGGCCACGACCGCGCCGGCCGTGCCCGCCACGAACGCCGGGTCCAGGGTGTAGACCGGCACGGTGGCACCGCTCAGCCGAGGTGCGGCCTGTGCGGCGGCCCGGGCCTCGTCGGCCGGGCTGAGGTCGAGCGACTTGGTCGGCGGCGCGCCCTTGCGGGCGAAGAACCGGCCCAGCTGGTCCAGCACGGCCGGGGACTCGGCCGCACCCCGGGCCGCCGACAGCTCGGCGGCCGCGAACGGGGCCGGGGCGCCGCCCTCCGCCGCCTGGGCGGGGAGCGCGAGGGCCAGGCCGAGGGTGGCGGCCAACGCGGTGACGGCCGCCAGGCGGCGGGTGTGCCTACGCATCTCGGTCATCTCCTCACGCACCGATCCGGTAGAGGGAGTGGGTCCAGGAGAACGAGCTGTTGCTCACGTAGTACGAGTAGTCCGCCCAGTTGTAGCGGTTGTTCGACGGCCACGGGTCGCCCCAGTAGACGAAGTTGTTGCTGGTGTCGTAGCCGTAGATCACGTGCATGTGGCCGCCGCCGGAGCTCCACTGGATCCGGGTCTCGATCGGCCGGTTGGCGTTGATCTCGGTCTGCACGGTGCTGTTGCGCAGGTAACCGGTGACGTACGAACCGGAGTTGATGCCGATCCAGTTCAGCGCGGTCTGCACGTTGGCCAGCGACGCCTGGTTGTTGGGGCAACTGGCGTTCACGGACCGGTTGAAGGCCACGTTGCAGAACTGGTTCTGGCTGTAGGTGTAGCCGAAGTAGGTGGCGATCGTGTTGCCGCTCGCCGCCCAGCACCAGTTGGTCTGCTGCTGCGACTGCATGGTGATGTTGAGCTTGCGCGCCGCCAGGGCCGAGACGGCCCCCGGGGTCACCGAGGCCGGCTGGAGGTGGGGGATGCCGGCGGCCGGCGCCGGGGCGGCGGTGGCCACCGTGAGGGCCGGCGCGAGAATGCCGAGAGCGAGGGCGGCGACCGCCTGGCGCAGGCGTGTCCGGGAAGTTGGCATGGGCTTCTCCTCCTTGCGAGTCCGCAGGAGAGGGGATGTGGGGGACCGCGTCCGGACGCGGTGGACAGAGCATCGGCCCGTGCCGTGTCCCGGTCAACGGACCTGGTCGGCCGCCCCGGCCGGGTGTGAACGGACCCGCCCGCGATGTGAACGGAACTCCCGTTCGGGGGCCGGATATCCGCGTCACCTGATGACAACTCGCCTGGCACGTGTGAATATTCACGGTCAACCAGGCAGACGGGAGTCGGCCATGCAGCAGACCGTCCAGCCCGAGCTGGCGGCGGTACTCCGTACCGGCCCCTTCCACCTCGCCCTGCGCGCGGCCATCAGCGCCCGCGGCCTGGCCCTGAACCGCCTCCGGCAGCACCTCGCCCAACGCGGGGTCCAGGTCGGCGTCACCAGCCTGAGCTACTGGCAGCAGGGCCGGCGCCGCCCCGAGCGGGCCGAATCACTGCGCGCGGTCCGGGTGCTGGAGGAGGTGCTGGAACTCCCCGAGCACTCCCTCACCCGCCTGCTCGGCCCTCGCCAGGCCCCGGCCGGACCCGCCTCGCCGGCCACCCGCCCGTACCGCGACCTGATCGCCCCGGCCGCGGCGGTGGACGGCCTGCTCGCCACCATCGCCGGCCCGCCGGACACCGGCCTGCACACCGTCACCCACATCGAACGGATCCGGATCGGCGCCGACCGGCAGATGGTCCGCCGCGACTCCCAGCACGCCCTCCGGGCCCACCGGGACGGCATCGACCGCTACCTGGCCCTCTACCAGGGCGACCCCGGCTGCGACATCGGCCGGGTCACCGTCCGGGCCGAGGAGAACTGCCGCCCCGGCCGGATCCGCCGCGATCCCGAAGCCGAACTCCTGGTCGCCGAACTCCTGCTGGACCGCCGCCTGCGCACCGGCGACACCCACCTGCTCGGCTACGGCTTCGACGACGCCCCCGCCCCCGGGCCCAGCTGCGAGTACGTCCGGGGCTTCAACTCGGGCGCCGGCCAGTACGTCCTGCAGATCACCTTCCACCCCGACGCCCTCCCGGTCCGCTGCCACCGCTTCACCTCCCGCAGCCCGGGCGGCGAACCGTACGAGACCGAGGAGCTGACGCTCGACGGGCACCACTGCGTGCACCTGATGGCGAGCGCGCTGACGCCGTGTCTGCTGGGCATCCGCTGGGACTGGGACTAGAAGCCGTCCTGCGCACCGCCCGCCGCCACGTCGCGTCGGCGCCGCACCACCCACACCCCGCCGGCCCCGAGCCCGGCCACCGCGACCAGGGCGCCCAGCGCCCACGGCAGCCCGGAACCACTGTGGCCGACGGGGGCGGCGGGGGCGACCGCCAGGGTGACCGGGGTCGGGGTCGGGCTCGCCGTCGGTCCGGTAGGTGCCGGTGGCCATCGACGTGCAGACCTCCGCGTACGCCGCGCGGGCACCCGGCAGCACGGGAGGGGTATCGCGAAGGCCAGCGCCAGGCCACGTCTCGTCATGGCTCCGGATCCCGGTGGTGCCCTCCCCACGCCCCCACCCGGTGTCAGACCTCGAAGCTCAGGCTGACGCAGTCCTCGACGGCCCGGTAACCCAGCTTCTGGTAGATCGAGTTGCTGGTCGGGTTGCCGAGGTCCGTGTAGAGCAGCACCTCCGCCGCGCCGCCGGCCAGTGCGTGGGCCGACCCCGCCGCCACGACCCCGCTCGCGTAGCCCCGCCCCCGGTGCTCCGGCGGTGTGTAGACCGGCCCGATCCGCGACATCCCGGCGATCACGGGGCTGACCCCGGCGAACGAGACGGGGGTGCCCCGGTGCTCCCAGATGTGCAGGTGCCCACCGGCGGTCCGCCGTTCGACCGTGGGCCGGTGGTTCTCGCCGGGGACGGCCAACTCCGCCTCGGCGACGAATTCCCCGAACCACCTCACCAGCAGCTCGACGTCGTCCGCCGTGGCGGGCCGGACCGTCCCGGCGGGCAGCGGCGAGGGGTCGACCAAAGTACCCAGTCTGTACAGCCGTTCGTTGGCGGTGACGGTGCTCTCCGCCGCCCAGGCCGCCGCGAAGGCGTGGGCCGGGGCCACCCCGCCGCCCAGCCCCGACAGCTCCGTACCGGCCAGCGCGAGCGCCAGTTCGGTGGCCGCCCGCTCCGGCATCAGACTGAGCCGGAGCGGGTACGGCGGCGTCCGCGCGAAGGCCCCCACGACCGGGGCGCCCGACCCGGGGCGCCACCAGCCGTACTGCGGATCGTCCGGGCCGAAGACGTGCGGCCCGCCCTCGGTGAGGTTGTGCACCAGGGTGAGCAGCACGGTGTTCTCGGCCGGATGGGCGGCCAGGAAGTCACCGGCCTGCGCGCGGAACTCGTCCAGGGAGGGGCTGAGGGTCCAGGTCATGGGGCATTGTGGCTGATCACCGACGGCTCACGCACCGAGGTTTCCGACCCGCACCCCGAGCTTCCGGGCCAGCTCCACCGGGTCGGCCGTCGGGGCGTCGCAGCTGAAGTGGTGGCAGACGTACGCGGCCGACTCGCCGTCCAGCAGCGGCCGGTCGGCCAGCAGCGGGACCTCCGTCGAACCCGGCTCGCCGACCGCCACCACGGCGCCCGGGGCGGTGCCGAGCAGGGCGGTCCGGTGCAGCAGCGCGGTCTCGGCGGCCCCGGGCCGGCCGATCACGGCGACCTCGCGCGGCCCGTCGGCCAGCGCCTCGGCGGCGGCCAGGCCCCAGCCGATGAACCGGGGCGCTCGGCTTCCCAGGGCGCCGACGATGCCCAACGCCCGCTCGGCGGCGGTCCGGTGGCGCTCGGAGCCGGTGTAGGCGGCGTAGCTGAGCAGGGCCTGCGCGGCGGCGGTCCACCCCGAGGGAGTGGCGTTGTCGGTCGGGTCCTGCGGGCGGCGGATCAGCTGCTCGGCGTCGTCCGCCGTGTCGTAGAGGGCGCCCGAGGCAGTGTCGACAAAGTGACTCAGCACGGTGTCGAGCAGCCCGCCGGCCAGCCCGAGCCACTCGGCGTCGCCGGTCACCGCGTACAGCGCGAGGAAGCCCTCGGCGGTGTCGGCGTAGTCCTCCAGCACACCCGCGTTGGCACCGGCCCGGCCGTCCCGGGAGGTCCGCAGCAGGCGGCCGTCCTCGGTCAGGTGCACGGCGAGCAGCAGGTCGGCGGCCCGGACGGCGGCCTCCACCAGGTCGGGCCGCTCCAACAGGGCGCCGGTCTCGGCCAGCGCGGCGATCGCCAGCCCGTTCCAGGCCGCCACCACCTTGTCGTCCCGGGCCGGGGCGGGCCGCTGCCGACGGGCCGTCAGCAGCCGCTCCCTGATCCGGCCGTACGCCTTGTCGTCCGCCGGGTCGGCGAGCAGCTGGAGCACCGAGGAGCCGTGCTCGAAGGTGCCGGTCACCTCGAACAGCCCGGTGGCCAGCGCGCCGTCCTCGGCACCCAGCACCTCGGTCAGCTGCTCGGGGGTCCAGGCGTAGTACGCGCCCTCGGCCGACTTACCGGTGGCCGGGTCCAGGCTGTCCGCGTCCAGCGCGGAGGCGAAACCGCCCTCGGGAGTGCGGAGTTCGGCGAGCAGGAAGTCGGCGGTCTCCAGCGCGATCCGGCGCGGCAGCTCGGCGCCGGTGGCCCGCCACAGGTGCAGGTAGACCCGGAGCAGCAGGGCGTTGTCGTAGAGCATCTTCTCGAAGTGCGGGACCACCCAGTCGGCGTCCACCGCGTACCGGGCAAAGCCGCCGCCGAGTTGGTCGTAGATCCCGCCCCGGGCCATCGCCTCACAGGTGTGCCGGGCCATCTCCAGCGCCTCGGCCGAGCCGGTGCTCGCGTGGTGCCTGAGCAGGAACTCCACCGCCATCGACGGCGGGAACTTCGGCGCCCCGCCGAAACCACCACGCTTCGCGTCGTAGCTCCGGCCGAGCTCGGCCGCCGCCTGCGCCAACTCCTCGGCACCGGGCACCCGGTGGACCCCACTGCCGGCCCCGTACACCGAGGCCCGCTCGGCCAGGTCGGCCCTGATCCGCTCGGCCACCTCGCCGACCTCGTCCCGGCGGTCCCGCCAGGCCGCGCTGACCCCCTCCAGCACCTGCCGGAACCCGGGCATGCCGTGCCGGGGCGCGGGCGGGAAGTACGTCCCGAAGTAGAACGGGTCCTTCTCGGGCGTCAGAAAGACCGTCATCGGCCACCCGCCCTGGCCGGTGGCCGCCTGCACCGCCTCCATGTACACCGCGTCCACGTCGGGCCGCTCCTCGCGGTCCACCTTCACCGCGACGAAGTGCTCGTTGGCGTAGGCGGCGATCGCCTCGTCCTCGAAGGACTCGTGCGCCATCACATGACACCAGTTGATTTGTCGTCAGAAGCGGTAACCAATGGCAGGATGCGTACCCTACCGAGAGGAGGATGGGTACGTCCCGCCTTGCTGCTTCTGACATCGCCTCCTCTCCCCACTCCCACCAGTCCACAGGATTGGTGGCGTGCTGCTGGAGATACGGCGACTGGGCGTGCACCAGTCGATTCACCATGGGTGCAGTATCCCAGCTGCCCAGCCCACGATGGGGACGATCTGGCCAACACGCCGGGACGGCCAACGCACACCAGATCGGCTACCAGTGCAGCCGAGCCGCAGCTGACAATCGAGCGGCCGCGAGGGCAGGGACACTGCACCAAGGCGCGGAATCAGCTCCCCAGTGTGATGCTCGGACTTGGTAAGCACGCCTGTCCGTACAAGTCGACCCGTTGCACAGCTGCGGGCTCACCGACACCTGGCACGGCAGGGACATGCCACTGCAGGCTCTTCGCTATGACCAGTACCGCCCGCCCCCGCAACGACAGTGTTTGAGCCAGAGTGCAGCCGGCCAGCTCCCTGGGAGTTGCCGCGCAAGCGCTGCCGCGGGCTTGCGCAGAGGGGCAAGGGATCGCCCCGAACAAGCACATGACGGACCCGTACGAGGCTACTGTCTTGGCCCAAGTGCGTGTCCTGACAGGAGCGATAGTGAGCGCGAGTCAGCCAGAACTTTCCGAGCAGCCGCAGACTACGCAGACGGTGCGCCCACCCAGGGTCACGAGAACGGATGTCAAGAATTTCCGGCTTCTGCGAGACGTCAGCATCGCCTTCGACGAGGACGTCACAGTCTGCGTAGGCCGCAACAACACCGGCAAGACGTCACTGGCAGAGGTACTGAGCAGGTTCCTCCGCCCCGGCGACATCAGGCTCCGTGTAGAGGACTTCTCCGCAGAGACCTACTCGGAGTTCAGCCAGGCATACAAAGCGTTCGCCACTGGAGGCGAGGAAGCGGCTCGCAAGCTGCTCCCCGAAATCTCGCTGACCGTCTTCATCAGCTACGACAAGGAGACCACAGAGTACGGCTCTCTCGGCCCACTCATCGTTGACCTCGACCCGGACTGCACCGAGGCGATTTTGACTGTCCGCTACGCACTGAAGCCCGGTACATTGAAGGATTTCTTCCGCGACGGACCAGACGACTTGGTGGAGGGATGGGGTGATTCACTTCTCCTCTCCCTGATAGGCCCTCGAATCCCTCACTTCTTCGAGCGGTCCGCCGTGGCCGTGGACCCGGCCGATCCGACCAACTTCCGAAACGTTTCGATGAGCGAGGTTGCCAGGGCGATCAAGGTCGACTTCGTCAAAGCGCAACGAGGCCTCGATGATGAGACGGAGCGACCAAAAGAGCCGATCGGCAAGGTCTTCGAATCGCTTTTCATCGGCGCGTCTAAGGCGGATGAAAATTCTCCCCTCAGGGATTTCGCTGATGATGCGGAAGTTGCCTTGGGGGAGATCTTTTCAAGCCTGGACGGAAAAATCCAGGACATGTACGACAAGATGGCACCTACAGTCTCCGATTTCGGATATCCCGGCTTGGGGAACCGAAATTTCTCCACGCGGACCACCCTGGATGCGAAACGTCTTCTATCGAACTTCACCAGCATCAGGTACCCAGGATCGGCCGGAATCGAACTTCCTGAGTCGTACAGCGGCCTGGGATCCCGGAATCTTCTCCTAATCCTGCTCACTCTCTTTAGCTACTATCGTGATTACGCAGCCCAACGCAACCAGTCCTGCATCCATTTGGTCTTCATTGAGGAACCCGAAGCCCACCTGCACCCCCAGATGCAGGAGATCTTCATTCACCAGCTCAGGATCTTCAAGAAGAACTTCCCCGCCACGGATCACGAGCTGGATTCATGGAACGCACAATTCCTCGTGACAACCCACTCCGCTCATATCGCCAACAGGGTGGGATTTTCCGCAGTTCGATACTTCCGGCTGGACGAGCATAGCGAACCGGATGGTGCTATGAGCTCACAGGTCCTGAATCTTGCCGATGCCCCGGGAGTAAGCAAGGATTTCCTGCACAAGTACCTAACCTTGACAAGGGCCGACCTCTTCTTCGCCGACAAAGCTATCCTGATCGAGGGAACGAGCGAACGTCTCTTCATCCCCGCCGCGATCGCGAGGCTCGACCAGGCCGGCGAGGGAGGAAGAGGTGGCCTAGCGAGCCAGTACGTCACCGTTATGGAGGTCGGCGGCGCGTACGCTCATCTCTTCTATCCGTTCCTGGACTTCTTGGGGCTTCCGACGCTTGTCATCACCGACCTCGACGCGGTAAAGCCAGATTCCTCCAAGAGGCTCAAAAGTTGCTGCGTGACCGAGGGGACCACTACGTCAAACGAGGGTATCAAGAAGTGGTTCAACAACGGGGAAATCACCCTCGCCGAACTGGAAAAGCTTGCCGACAAAGAGGTTCCCGTGATCGAGAAGCGCGGACTCGCTTACCAGGTGCCGGAAATTCCCGGCGGCGCGTGCGGGCGAACATTCGAGGATGCGTTCATTTTGGCTAACCCCGAAGTTTTCGAGCTGAGAGATTTCGCAACCACAAGTGTTGCAGAGCAGGAGCAGCAGGCCAGAGAGCTGGCGAAGGGGCAGAAGAAGAGCAACTTTGCCGTCCGTTTCGCTGTCGTGGAGGAGAGCTGGAAGCCCCCGCGCTACATCAAACGTGGTCTCGAATGGTTGCTCCACCAGACACCGACGCCCACTACGGAAAACATGCCGAAGCCCGATTCGGAATACGATGAAGAATTGCCGGAAATCCAGGTGGCGATACGATGACAATCTCTATTTTCCAAGACGATGCCACTGCAGAACAGGAAAGTCGGAATGCACTGTTCGAGATCCTTGCATCCCTGGATGGTCGGCGTAACTTCAAATTGGAGGCTGGCGCCGGTGCGGGCAAGACCCATTCACTCATTGACGCGCTTCGGCACATCCTGGACAACCGCCCGGCATACTTGCCCCGAGAAGGCCAGCAGGTAGCATGCGTCACCTATACCAACGTCGCCCGCGATGAGATCATAAGTCGAACTGACGCCAGTTCCCACGTCTTCGCCGGAACGATCCACGGTTTTCTTTGGGAGATTATTTCCGGCTTTCAAAAGACACTCACGCAAGAGATCAGCACGCTTCCTGGCTGGGATCGACTGTTGGCCGAGGAAGGCCCCGTAGACGACTGTTCGGTCAGCTATGATCTGGGATTTCGCCGCATCAGGGACGGCGTCGCCCGGCTCCATCACGACGATGTTCCGGCACTAGCCATCAGGCTCTTCGAGCGGAAGAAATTCCGGTCTCTTGTCGCCGATAGGTTTCCCATCATCTTCATCGACGAATATCAGGACACTCCCGCTGGCTTGGCGGAGGCCATGACCGGCAGTACCTTGACCCCGTCCACCGGATCGACTTACGGGTTCTTCGGTGACCACTGGCAGCAGATCTACGATCGGACCTGCGGAAGGATAGACCACCTTCCGGTTAATCCGATCGACAAACGGGCGAACTGGCGCTCCAGTCCAGCCGTGGTGAGTCTTCTCAACCACATGCGGCCTGAGCTTCCGCAAGCTCCGGTCCCCGGCCGCAAGACCGGCTCCGTCGTGGTTTACCATACGAATTCCTGGAGCGGCCCCAGGGAGTCGCGCTCCAAGAAGGGCCAGATCCCTGATCCAACACTAAAAGAAACTCTTCGCCTCGTCGCAGAGGACGCCCGGCTGCGAAATACGATCCCCCAGGACGCTCCACTGAAGACCCTCATGCTCACCCATTCGTCGATCGCCAGCGAGCTGGGATTCGGCAAAATAAATGAGGTCTTTAAATACAATGACGACTACGTCCGCAAGCAGGACGAGATCGTGGCATTTCTACTGGAGACCCTGGAGCCAGCGTGCGAATACTTTCGCAACAAGCGATACGGCCTAATGTTCGATATCCTGAAGCGCTCTCGCCCTCGCATGGAACATCGCAGCGACAAAATCGGCTGGGCAGATCTTTTCCGTCGATTTGACGAAGCTCGCGACAGTGGTACGGTCGGAGATGTCCTGGAGATCGCACTAAAGCAGAATTATTTCTCCCCTCCACGGGCCGTTCACGACCGTCAACGGAAATGGGCAGCCGCACTGAGCGCCCTGGAGCCCGGACAGTTTTTGTCCGAGCCCCGGCAGATCGTCGAGTACGGAAAGCTGCGAGAAGTCCCGTATCGCCAGATTGTAGCCCTCCGTGAGTACGTGGACGATAAGACACCGTTCTCCACCCAGCACGGTGTCAAGGGCGAGGAATACCCATCCGTACTGGCTGTATTCGGCGGCTGGTCTCGGTATAACTTCCCGAAGATGCTCGCTGGGTTCCCTCACAGTCACTCGCTCAACGATGAGGATCGAAAGAGGTTCGAGCGGTCGCGGAACCTCTTCTACGTCGCTTGCTCGCGCGCTCAGGAGAACCTTGCGATGCTCTTCACCACTGAGCTTCCCGAGGAAGCGTTGAAGACCATGGAGGAATGGGTCGGTCCACTCAACATCATCGCGGTCGACTACTCCCCTGATGGCACTCCTCGGATCGACGGTCCGGGCGATGCCGGTTCAGGCTCCGCCCGCTGAGGGCCTTCTTCCCGAGGCAGGAAGGAGCCCGACTGGCGGAGCTGCAGTGAACCGCCCCGGGTTCGGTAGAGGCTCGATTTCGTGTAAGGATTCGAGTCATGGCACGTCCCTCTTCCTACCCGCCTGAGCTGCGCCGTCGTG
>NZ_JBIWML010000038.1:0-79309 GCF_044766665.1 Kitasatospora sp. NPDC101801 | reverse complement strand
AGCTACCTCGCCGGCCTCCAGCTTCGCGGCGCGATGATCTGGATCAAGGACCTCGCCAGAACCACCGCTTGATCACGACCAAATACGCGCCCTAGCCCAGCCGGAGCCGCCAGAGCGGCGGGACGTGGCGCCCGGCCGCCCGCAGCGCCGTCCGCAGCAGGGTGGACTCGCCGGTGGTCAGGGCGAGTTCCTCGGTGATCCGGCGGGTGGTGACGTACTCGACGCCGGTGGCCGCCGCAGCGGCCGCCCAGTCGGCGAAGCGCTCCCCCGGGTCACCGCCGGCGGCCCGCACGGCGGACGGCTCCGGGGGCAGCGCCCGGGCGCGGTCGCGTTCGCGGGCGATCTCGGAGAAGCCGCAGACCGCCGCACACGCCGCCTCGGCCTGTGCCAGGTCGGTACTGCCCGCCAACGCCCTGGCCAGCGGGTTGAGTTCGAGCGCCCGGGCCAGGGGGAGCCGGTGCACGCCCGCGCTCGCGGGGCCGAGCAGGACCGGCTGCGGGGCGTCCCGGGTGCCGCAGACCCCGCGCACTCCCCGGGCCGCCGCCACCAGCAGGGCGCTCGCCTCGGACGGGTGCCAGTCGAAGACCCCGTCCACGACGGCGGTGTGGCGGTCCGTCAGGGCGAATGCGGCGGTGCCCAGCCGGGGCAGCAGCAGCGCCTCCGGCACCTCCGAGTCCAGCCCGGGCCCGGCCACGTACACCGTCGCCGGCAGGCCCGCCGCCGCGCAGCCGGCCAGTGCCAGGGCGTCCCCGAGCGGGCTGCGCAGGGTCGGTTCGGTGCCGTCGGCGACCACGTCACCGCCCACGTCGACCACGTCCACCCGGTCGGCGCCGCAGTACCGCGCCGCCGCCCGGATCTGCCGGGCCAGTCCCTCCGCACCCTCGTACGGGTCCAACAGGCCCAGTTCAGGACCGAGTTCACCTGCCAGCCGGGGCAACAGCGACCCGGCCGGTGGCCTGGGCGCGGTCCCCGGCGTGACCAGGTGCACGCCGGGCCCGGCCGCGACGGTGCCGGTGAAGTCGGCGGGCCGCCGGGGGCCGGGGACGGGGTCCACCACCAGCCGCTCCCAGGCGTAGGTCAGCACCAGCGCCGGGGTGCCCGCACCGTACAGCGCGGCGTGCACCAGCGAGGTCGCGATGGCGTCGCCGCCACCACCGGCGGCGATCAGAAGTCGCTTCATGGCCACCAGAGTTACCGCACCTCAGGACGCATCTCCAAGCCACGCCGCCGGCGATAACAGCCACGGCCGAACGGCACAAGGTGCGGAACGTTCCAAGCGCCCGGCTCCCCGAGGAGCGCAGTTCTGATGTTCACCCCATCAACACAACTGACGCCACGTCAATAGCTTTACGTGCAGGCGCGATCGACAGTTCGTCACCATCGAGTCCAGCCGAGAGGAAACACCGGACCCATGGCCGCACCAGTCCCCGTCCGACTGTCCGCATCCGTGCCGGAGGAACCGGCCGCCACCCCCTACCAGCAGTACGTCTACGCCTACCCGCACCAGAAGGCCTACCGGCTGCTGACCGACCGTCCCCTGCTGCGGGACGTCTGGGCGAACGAGCGGCTCGACGCGCTCTCGCTCTACGTGCACATCCCGTTCTGCGAGATGCGCTGCGGCTTCTGCAACCTGTTCACCCGCACCGGCGCCCCCGAGGACGTCACCCGGGCGTTCCTCGGCACCGTGGAACGCCAGGCCAGGGCCACCCGGGAGGCCCTGGACGCGAAGGGCGACCCGGTCCGCTTCACCCTGGCGGCCTTCGGCGGCGGCACCCCCACCTACCTGACCGCCGACGAACTCACCAGGCTCTGCGACATCTGCGAGCACGTGATGGGCGCCGACCTCAAGGTGCTGCCCTGGTCGGTGGAGACCTCACCGGCCACCGCCACCGCCGACCGGCTGGCCGTGCTCGCCGAGCGCGGGGCCACCCGGCTGAGCATCGGCGTGCAGAGCTTCGTCGACGAGGAGGCCAGGGCCGCCGTCCGGCCGCAGAAACGCAAGGAGGTGGAGGAGGCACTCGCCCGGCTGAAGGAGGCGGCCTTCCCGATCCTCAACATCGACCTGATCTACGGCATCGACGGCCAGACCGAGCAGTCCTTCCGGGTCTCGCTGGACGCCGCGCTGAGCTGGGAGCCGGAGGAGATCTACCTCTACCCGCTGTACGTCCGCCCGCTGACCGGCCTGATGGCCCGGCACGACAAGGACGGCAGGCTCTGGGACGAGCAGCGCCTGCGGCTCTACCGGTACGGCCGCGACCACCTGCTGGCGGCCGGCTACCGGCAGACCTCGATGCGGGTCTTCCAGCGGATCGGCACCGCCGCCGTGGAGCTCTCCGACCTCGCGGGCATCAGCGAGTACAACCAGCAGGCCGGCATGGTCGGACTCGGCGTCGGCGCCCGCTCGTTCACCACCGACCTGCACTACACCACCGACTACGCGGTGGCCGTGCCGGAGGTGCGCCGGATCATCGACGACTACCTCGCCACCCCCACCGAGGAGTTCAGGCGGGCCCAGTGGGCGTTCCGGATGGACCAGGACGAGCGGCGCCGGATGTTCGTCCTGCAAGCCCTGCTGGAGTGGACCGGGCTGCGCACCGACGCCTACCGCCGGCAGTTCGGCACCCGGCCGGAGGCCGACTTCCCGGCCGAGTTCGCCGCCCTCGCCGAGCGCGGCTGGCTGACCACCGGCGACGGCGAGACGCTGCTGCTCACGGCGGAGGGGATGGCCTGGGCCGACGCGATCGGCCCGCTGTTCTTCTCCCCCCGGGTGAACGACGCGATGAACTCGTACCAGGAGCGCTGACCCCCGGCTCAGCCGGCCGACCGGCGTCGGAGGGCCGCCCCCGCCCGTCGGGTCGAACGGGCCCGGAGCAGGCGGCCCTCCCTCGTGAGGTACCAGGTGAGCCAGGCCAACGACTCTTCAAGGGACGCCAGTTGGCTCCTCGGGTGCGGATCGGGGAGCCGGCCGATCAGCCGCAGGGCCTCGTCGACGACGGCGGGCACCTCGGTGTGCCGCTCCCGCTTGGCCAGGCGCAGCGCGAGGTTGGTGGTGGCGTGGGTGAGGCCCGACGGGTCGTCCCGCTCCGTCTCGGGCACCCGGCGCATCAGGCCGACGGCCTCGCGGCCGGCGGCGAGCGCCTCCTCGTGCTGCTCGGCATCGGCGTACCGGATGCTGAGGTTGTTCAGCGCGCGGGCCAGTTCGAGCACCAGCAGGACCCGGTCCGTGGCAGCTGCCTCGCGGTAGTGCGCCACGGACTCCTCGGCGGCCCGCAGCGACTCCCGGTGGCGGCCGAGCGCGGCCAGTCGGGTGCCCAGCGAGTCGAGGGAGTTCGCCAGCAGGATCCGGACGGTCCGGGGATCGGCGCCACCACCGCCGCCGAGCCGCCTGCGGTACACCGCCACCGCCTCGGCGATCGGGGCGACCGCCTCGGCCGGTCGGCCCAACCAGGCCAGCACGAGGCCCAGGTCGTGCAGGAACACGGCCAGCCGGAGCTCCGCCCCCGGGTCGACCGCCGCGAGCGGCCGGACCGTCCGCACGGCGTCGCGCATCATCGGAAGGGCGCGCTGCAGGTCACCGGCGTCGGCCAGCCGCATGCCCCGGCCGGCGAGTTCCTCGCCCCGGACGAGATCTTCCTGATCGGGCATGCCGCGTCCCCCGTGGTCGGATGCCCAGCGCCGTTCCCGGCCCTGGCTCACTCTGCCGGGGACGGCTCCGGGAGCACGCCCGGTTCCCGGCCGGACAGCACCGCCCGGGTCCGGCGGCGGGGCCAGGAGACCAGCACCAGCCCGCCGAGCAGCAGAGCCGCTCCGCAGCCGCCCGCCACCCCGAGCCGTTCGCCGAGCAGGGCGAGCCCGAGCAGCGTCGCGACCAGCGGTTCGGTCAGGCTCAGGGTGCCGACGGTGGCGGCGCTCAGCCGGCCGACGCCCCGGGTGAAGAGCAGGTAGCCGAGCGCGGTGGTCCCGAGCGCGAGCCAGCCGATCAGCAGCAGGCTGCCGGGTTCGGCGAGGTGCTGCGGCGCCGCCGACAGCCCGGGCGAGACCAGAACTCCCGCGCACAGCACGCTGATCGGTGCTGCGGCGGCGGTGTCCGCACCGCGCTCCGCGAGCCGGCCGGTGACCGCGATGTAGCTTCCGAAGCTGGCCCCCGCACCCACCGCGAGCAGCACGCCCGGCCCCGAGGCGCGGCCCGTCTCGCCCGGCAGGAGCAGCAGCGCGATCCCGGCCACCGCACCGGCGGTGCCGACACCCCAGCGGGCGCCGAGCCGCTCCCCGGCCGACCGACGGGCCGTCAGCCCCGCCACCACCGGGACGGTCCCGAACGCCACCGCCGTGGCCACCGCCGCCCCGGAGCGGGCGACCGCCTCCAGGAAGCAGACCTGGAAGGCGGCGGTCACCAGCACCCCGACCACCATGGCGCCGCGCACCCCGGGCCGCCAGAGCGTCCGAAGTCCGGCCCGCCGTACGGTGAACAGGGCCAGCACCGCGCCGCCGAGCAGCATCCGGCAGGCCCCGAGCGCGACCGGCGCGACCTCGGTGTCCGCGAGCACCTGCGCGGGCCCGACCGTCCCCCAGAGCACCGCGGCCGCCAGCACCGGCCACACCCCGCTGCCCGCCACCGTACGTCCGCCCGCCACGCGCCCTCATCCCGCCAGGCCGGGGTGCGGGCCGTGCCTCGGCCCACCGAACGGCGGGCCGCCCGGCGACACCCGATGCCCGAACGCTAACGGGGCGTCAGAACGGGTGGCCATCGCACGAGTCCACCAATCCGAGCCGTCGGGCGGTCGCCCGTCCCGTAGGTTCGCACCAGCTCCGGGGGCGCACCGTTCTCAGTCCACCACGAACAGCCGGGCGCCCTCCGTCGTGCTGGAGCGGTGCGCCAGGGTGTCGTCGCCGACCTGGTAGCTGGTGCCCGCGGTGAGCGTGACCACCTCGCCGTTGCCCAGCTCGGTGGTCAAGGTGCCTTCGAGGACCAGCAGGATGTGCCCCCGGTCGCACCAGTGGTCGGCCAGGTAGCCCGGGCCGTACTCCACCATCCGGACCCGGACGGCCCCGAACTCCCTGGTCCGCCAGGTCGCGACGCCGGTCTCGCCCGGGTGCTCGGTGGCCGCGACCTGCGACCAGTCGGTGGTGCCGAACGGAATGTCGATCATGTCCATCCCGGCAGCGTAGCCGTCCCGCTCCGAGCGCGGGACGGCCTCGCCCTCCGCTACGGCGCCTTGACGTCGGTCTGGCGGCCGCTCTTCAGCAGGCAGTCCCGGAACTCGTACCAGGGCGTGACGCCCGTCCAGCGGAGGAAGCCCGAATCCCCGGTGCCGGCCGTCATGTTGATGAACCGGCAGCCGTCGTAGAGCAGCTTGCCCATGGTCATCGCGGTCGGCGCGATCACCTGGTGCGAGCCCATCAGGATGCAGTCCTGGTAACGCACCATCGGCCCGCGCGAGGGGTTGACCGTGTCGAAGCGGTACAGGTGGGTGACCGCGGTCGGCGCCCAGGGTTGGTACGAGTTGGCAGTGTCGTCACAGGAGACGAAGGTGATCGTGCCCTTGTACCAGGCCGAGTCGATCAGCTTGTGTCCGACGCCCCGCAGCTCGAACCGGATGCCCTGCACCAGCAGCCGCATCACCGAGTCGGCACGGGAGTTGGCCGCCGCACCGAGCTTGAAGATGGTCCCGGTCGAGGTGCCGTCGGTGATGATGTAGGAGCCGCCGATGAAGTTCATCGACCCGCCGCGCTCGTTCCGCACGAAGATCCCGGACTTGAACTCGACCTTGCAGTCCCGGAACCAGTAGTTCAGGAACTGGTCCTGCTGGGAGACCGCGGGCGTCATCCCCGTCACCAGGAAGGCGTCGGTGTAGGAGCCGCTGATCTGGCAGTGGTCCCAGCCCATCTCGCTGTTCAGGTTGGCGGCGGCCGGCCCGTCCAGGCCGATGCCGACCTTCCAGCTCCCGCGCCACTCGACGTCGGTGTACCAGGTGTCCTGGACCCCGTAGGTGGTGGAGGACCTGGCGACGTTGAAGGTGGCGGTCTCGTCCAGGCTGTCGAAGGTCAGCCCGCTGATCCGGATGTTCCGGTACCGCTGGTCGTTGGTCCAGAGCACGGTGTCCTGGACCGTCGGCGCGTACGTGATCCGGGACAGCCGCTTGCCGTACCCGACGATCGCGATACCGTCCACGACCTTCTTCGCGGTCTCGCCGCTGACGTTCGGCAGCAGCGAATCCGGCTGGTTCAGCAGGTAGTTGCCCGGCGGGATCAGCAGCACCTTGGTCGGCGTCGGCCCACCCACCGGACCGACCTGCTCACCGGCCAGCAGCTCGTCAGCCGCCGCCCGGAACGCCGCGTCACTGGCCGTCCGGCCCGTCGGGTCGGCCCCCTTCGCCAGCACGTTCACCACATGGGCGTCCACCCCGGTTGCCGTGACCGCCGCCGCACTCCCCCCACCCAGCGCCAGGCTGCCCGCGATGGCGCCCACCCCCGTGAAACCGGCGAGCAGCGCCCGCCGGCCGGGCCGCGCCGCCGCCTCGTCCTCGCGCGCCGGACTGTCGTCGTTCATTCGTGCCGTGTACCTGGACAACGTGCTCCCCCTCGTGACGGATCTTCTCAGAGCAGCATGATCATCTGTCATGCCCCTCGGGTGCCACAAGCCCCGGCCGTCGGGCGGACCGGGTTCCGCTGCCCTCCGGCGGGGGAGGATCCCCGGTGCCCCACCCCATCCGCCGTCGAGCTCCCGGGAGTTGGCCCATGCACCGTCGTACGTTTCCCGTCGTCCTGGCTCTGCTGGCGGCCCTCGGGGGGGCCGGGACCGCCCTCCCCGCGCAGGCGAGCGGGCCGGTGCGGGCAGTCGGGGCCGGGCCGAATCCGGTGATCTTCGTGCACGGGCGGAACGCGGGCCCAGGAGTCTGGGGCAGCATGACCGCCGACTTCCAGGCGCACGGCTTCCCCGCCGACCGGCTGTTCACCTGGTCGTACGACACCAGCCGGTCCACCAACGAGCTGCTGGCCGGTCAACTGGCCTCGTACGTCGAGCAGGTGCGGCAGCAGACCGGGGCCGCGCAGGTCGATCTGGTCGCCCACAGTCTGGGCAGTCTGCCGACCCGCTGGTACGTCAAGTTCGGCGACGGCGGCCGGACGGTGGCCCACTGGGTCTCGCTGGCCGGACCCAACCACGGCACCACGCTCGGCTACCTCTGCGCGCTCTGGGACCAGGGCTGCCGGGACATGACGCCCAACTCCTATGTGGTCGGCCACCTCAACCAGGACGACGAGACGCCCGGCAGCACCCGCTACACCACCGTCCGCTCCTCCTGCGACGAGCAGATCGCCCCCACCGGCAGCACGGCGCTCTCGGGGGCCGTCAACCTGGAGTCGGCCTGCCTCAAGCACAACGACCTGCTGACCGACCCGGCCGTGGCCGCCGCCGTGCGCACGGCACTGACGTCGCCCTGAGCCGGACCGATCACCGGCGGGTCACCGGGTCAGGGTCCAGTCCACCGCCGACAGGGTGACCATCGAGAGCAGGGTCGACCAGAGCACCGCGTTGCGCGGCAGCACGGTGCTCAGGCCGTGCTCCCGGGCGAACACGAACACGTTCTGGGCGGTGGGCAGCGCCGAACAGAGCACCACCGCAAGCAGCTGACGGTCGTTCAGCTCCAGCAGGCCGCCCACCGCGAGGGCGACCAGCGGCTGGATCAGGTTCTTGGTGAGCACCACGACCCCGACCTCGGCGCGCCGCGAGCTGCCCGTGGTGGCCGGGCGTCCGTGCAGCGACAGGCCGAGGGTGATCAGCGCGGTGGGGACACCGGCGCCGCCGAGCAGCGAGCAGGAGTGGGCGAGCGCGGTCGGCAGCTGCCAGCCGAGGGCGGAGCAGCCCGCGCCCAGGGCCGAGGCCAGGATGACCGGGTTGCGCAGCGGCATGCCCAGCAGCCGGGACAGCCGCCGCCTCGGCCCCGCGCCGGCTCCCCCGCCGCCGGTGCCGAGGTCCAGCGCGGTCAGGATCACCGGCGTGACCAGCAGCACCTGGAAGAGCAGCACAGGACCGATGAACGAGGCGTCACCGAGCACCTGGACGGCGACCGGGATGCCGAGGTTGGCGGAGTTCACGTACCCGGCCGCCATCGAACTGATCGCCCGGTCGGCCGGGCTCCGGTCGAAGAGCCACCGGGCGGCCGCCCAGCCGAGCAGCGAGGCCACCAGGGTGCCGGCCGCGAAGGCCGGCAGCGAGGGGTTGGCGAAGCTCCCGAGCGGGGCCCCGGCCAGCATGGTGAACAGCGCGGCGGGCATGGCGACATGGAAGACGAAGCGGCCGAGCACCGCCTCGGCCTGCTCGCCCAGCAGCCCGGTCCGCCCGGCCAGGTAGCCGACGGCGGTCAACGTCCAGATCGGCACGAAACTCGACAGCAGAGGTTCCAGGGTCACGAGGCACCATCATCACCCCTGGCCCGGAGGCCGCCCCAGGGGGCCGGCCGGCCCGGGCTCCCGGCACCACCCGGTCGGATCCGCACCACGGACGCCGGTTCCGCACCGCAGGACGGTACTTCGAGCCGGATCCGCTGGACCGGCCGAGCCGCCACGCTACGATCACTTGCCCATGGACGTGAACGAAGCAGCCGAGACCGTCGACGTCCCACCCGGGCAGGTCACCCTGTCGGACCGTCGCACCCAACGGAGTTGGTCGGCCGAGCTCGGGCCGTACCGGCTGGCGCCGCACCCGGTGACCCAGGAGCAGTACGCCCGGGTCACCGGCCTGCGGCCGAGCACCGCGCAGGGCGACCGGCTCCCGGTCGAGGGCGTCTCCTGGCAGGACGCGGTCCGGTTCTGCAACGCCTGGTCCGCGCAGCAGGGGCTGACGCCCGCCTACCGCCTGCACCCGGACGCCGGGACCGTCGAGTGGGACACCTCCGCCGACGGCTACCGGCTGCCCACCGAGGCCGAGTGGGAGCACGCCTGCCGGGCCGGCACCACCGAGGCCAGGTACGGCCCGCTCGACGAGATCGCCTGGCACCGGGGCAACTCGGCCGAGCGGATCCACCCCGTGGGCGGCCGGCAGCCCAACTCCTGGGGCCTGTACGACACGTTGGGCAACGTCTGGGAGTGGTGCTGGGACGTCTACGACGCCGAGGTCTACGGCAGCTACCGGGTGCTGCGCGGCGGCGGCTGGTTCGACGAACGGTGGAGCTGCCGCGCCTCGGTCCGCCGCCGCAGCCACCCCACCTTCCGGATCGACGACGTCGGCTTCCGGGTGGCCCGCTCCGGCCACGGCCTGCCGATCCGAGACCGTGGGCCGTCCGGCCCGGGGGTTGGATCGCGCGGATGACCGAAGCCCCGAGCGGGTACGAGCGCATCAGGCCGAAGCAGCTCCACCAGACCGTCGGCCTGGCCGACGGGCGCGTCCCCGGCGAGCGGGCCTGCGCGTGCCTCCGGACCGGATCGCTCGCCGCCGGTGCCCGCCTCGCGCCGGCGATCAGCGAGCTGCCCGTCTCGCGGACGACGCTCCCGATCTGGACGTGCGGCCCGACGGCGTGACGGTGCGGCTGATCACGGTCGTCGAGGACCACTACGGGCTGACCGGGCGTCACCTGGAGCCGACCCGACGGCGGTGCAGACCGTCCAGGTCACCGTGGACGCGCTGCCCGGCCCTGCGGTGGTGGCGTTCTGGCAGGCCCTGCTCGGCTACCGCGGCCGGTCCGGCAGCGCCGAGGACCTGATCGACCCGCACCGCCGTGGGGCACCGTTCCACTTCCAGCAGATGCACCAGCCGCGCCCGCAGCGCAACCGGGTGCACGCGGACGTCCGGGTGCCGTACGACCAGGCCGAGGCGCGGATCGCCGCGGCGCTCGCGGCCGGTGGCCGACTGGTCAGCGACGCCGACGCCTCGTCCAACTGGGTGCTCGCCGACCCGGAGGGGAACGAAGCCTGTGTCGGAGCGGCCGGCCCGCCCGACCAGGGCTGACGGCCCCGGACACGACAACGGCAGAAGGGGAAACCCACCTCCTGCCACTACCAAGATATAGCGCACGGGGGGCCTTGCGGCAAGGCCCCCCGCGTGCCGCAGAATCACTGGCCTGAGCCGGTAACCTGCGGAAACGGGAGACTCACCAAGTGCGTGTGCAGTTGTCAGCTGATGACCTTTCGGTGACGTCGGATCGGAGCCGCTGACATGACCTCTCTGACCAGCAACGCGTTCGACCTTCCCGACCGCCTCGCCGCCAAGGCCGACCCGGCCCTCACCGACCGGGACGAGCGGCACTTCGCCGCCGTCGCGGAGAGCCTCGACCAGGCCGTCGCCGAACTCTCCGAGCTCCTCGCCGCCGCCCGCCGGGCGCCCGGCGGCCTCGGCCGGGAGGCGATGGACCGCGACGTGGAGATCCACCGGCTGACCGGTCGGCTGCGCACGCTGCGCCGCTTCGGCCTGGACCTCTGCCTCGGCCACGTGGTCGGCTCGGACAGCCCCGAGCCGGTCTACATCGGCCGGCTGGGGCTGACCGACAGCACCGGCCGCCGACTGCTGCTCGACTGGCGCTCCCCCGCCGCCGAGCCGTTCTTCGCCGCGACCCACGCCAACCCGATGGGCCTGACCAGCCGCCGCAGGTACCGCTGGACCAGGGGCCGGATCAGCGACTACTGGGACGAGGTGTTCACCGCCGACGGGCTGGAGGGCCACGCCGCACTGGACGACCAGTCCGCCTTCATCGCGAGCCTGGGCGGCAGCCGGTCGGACCGGATGCGCGACGTGCTCGCCACCATCCAGGCGGACCAGGACGCGATCATCCGGGCGGGCTCCCGGGGCACCCTGGTGGTGGACGGCGGTCCCGGCACCGGCAAGACCGTGGTCGCCCTGCACCGCACCGCCCACCTGCTGTACTCCGACCCCCGCCTCGGCCACCGGCGCGGCGGCGTGCTGTTCGTCGGCCCGCACCAGCCCTACCTGGCCTACGTCGCCGACGTGCTCCCCAGCCTCGGCGAGGAGGGCGTGCAGACCTGCACCGTCCGGGACTTGGTCCCCGAGGGCGCCAAGGCACCGGTCGAGACCGATCCCGAGGTGGCCCGGATCAAGTCCCGGGCCGAGCTGGTGCGGGCGATCGAACCGGCCGTCGGCCTCTACGAGGAGCCGCCCACCCGGGGGATGACGGTGGAGACCCCCTGGTCCGACCTCTGGCTGAGCGCCGACGACTGGGCCGCCGCCTTCGAGGCACCGGACCCGGGCACCCCGCACAACGAGGCGCGCGACCAGGTCCTGGAGGAGCTGCTGACCATCCTGCTGGACAAGGACGACAGCGAGGCCCCGCCCGAGCAGGTCCGCCGCTCGCTGCTGCAGAACCGTGAGCTGATCACCACCCTGAACCGCGCCTGGCCGATGATCGAGGCGACCGACCTGGTCGGCGACCTCTGGACGGTACCGGCCTACCTGCGCAAGTGCGCCCCCTCGCTCACCCCGGACGAGGTCCGGCGGTTGCAGCGCGAGGACGCCCAGGCCTGGACGGTGTCCGACCTGCCGCTGCTGGACGCGGCCCGGCAGCGGCTCGGCGACTCGGGTGCCTCCGACCGCAAGCGACGGCACCGGGCCGCGGTGGCGGCCGAACGCGCCCGGCTGGACGACGTGATCGGTCACATCCTGGAGGCCGACGTGGACGGCGACGGCGCGGTGACCATGCTGCGCGGGCAGGACCTGAAGGGCGTGCTGGTCGACGACGACGCACTGCCCGGCGCCGACCGGGAGCCGCTGGCCGGCCCGTTCGCGCACATCGTGGTGGACGAGGCGCAGGAACTGACCGACGCGGAGTGGCAGATGCTGCTGCTCCGCTGCCCGTCCCGGAGCTTCACCATCGTCGGGGACCGGGCCCAGGCCAGGCACGGCTTCACCGAGTCCTGGCCGGAGCGGCTGGAGCGGGTCGGGCTGGACCGGATCGAGGTGTCCGCACTGGGCGTCAACTACCGGACGCCGGACGAGGTGATGGCCGAGGCCGAGCCGGTGATCCGGTCCGTGCTGCCGGACGCCAACGTGCCGACCTCGATCCGCAGCAGCGGCATCCCCGTCCGGCACGGATCGGTCGGTGAGCTGGACGAGGTGCTGACCGGCTGGCTGGCCGAGCACGCCGAAGGCGTCGCCTGCGTGATCGGCGACCCGGCCTTCCGCCCGACCGACCGGGTCAGCTCGCTCACCCCGGAGCTGACCAAGGGGCTCGAGTTCGACCTGGTCGTGCTGATCGACCCGGCGACCTTCGGCGAGGGGACCGAGGGGGCGGTCGACCGCTACGTCGCGATGACCCGGGCCACCCGGGAGCTGGTGATCCTCACGAGTTCCTGACCCGGTCAGGGACGTTCGCGGGGGCCTCGGCCCCCGCGAACGGCAGCACGGTGCTGTGCATCTGACGCTGCACCACACTCAGCGGGCCGAGGCCGCCCAGCAGGGTGGTCAGCCGGTGCACGGCCTGGCCCGTCCGGGCGGCCGGGCCCGGCACCAGGGCGATGGTCCGGGTGTCGAGCGCGAGCCAGTCCGGCCGGACGTCGGTCGGGTCGGTGAGCACCCTCAGCCTGCTCGCGGTCCGCTCGACGGCCGTGCCGAGCAGCCGGCCCGGGCGGCCCGAGGGCGAGAGGCTCCAGACCTCGTCTGCGGCGGAGCAGAGCGCGACGAGCGTGTCGAGCCGGTCGGCCGGGCGGTAAGGCCACTCGTCGGGGTGCTGGCCGCGCAGCGCGGGGAACCGCGCGCGCAGCACCCGCAGGGTCCGGATGGCGTCCTCGACCACCACCTCGGGCGAGAACACGAAGGAGACCCGGTCCGGGTCGAGCCGTTCGAGCTCGGCGCTGATCGCGGGTCCGGGGACGGTGTACAGCCTGCGCCTGCCCTCCGCGCCGTCCAGGTGGTCGAAGGCCGTGGTGGCAGGACCGATCACCAGCACCGCGTCGCCGCGCCGCAGGAACGCCCGGACGGTGCGGCGGGAGCGCCGCAGTCCGGCCGGCTCCGACCCGCGCGGGACGGGGACGCCGAAGCCGGGCAGCAGGATCCGGCGGGTGGCGACCGTCCGTTCCCAGTCGGCGGTGCAGCGGGCCGCCACCCGCTGCCTGTCCGGGTCGTCCGCGCGGGCGCCCACCGCGAGCCCCACGGTGCCGAGCCGGGGGTCCAGGTAGGCGAACCCGTGCCAGCTGCGGGAGGTGCCGTGGTCCGCCGGGACGGCCGGGACGGCCCGGGCGTCGTGGCCCTCCGCGCGCAGCGCGGCGGCCACCAGCGCGGCGGCCGGGGCGACGGCCGGACCGTACCCGGGGTGGTCGAACGAAGTCGCCACCAGCAGCTCGCCGTCGGCCGCGCAGGTGTCGTTCCACGCGGCCTGCCGTTTGGTCCGGTTCACTCGCTCGCTCCCAGGAGTCGGTCCGGGCCGCGACCGGCCCGCCGACTCAACGACCGGCGGTGGTACAGGAAACGTTCCCTCCGCCGAAAGTGGGCCTCCGAGCCCGGCGCGGGCTCAGCCGGCCCGGGGCGGGCTCACGAGCGGGCCGAGGCGGTGTCGACGTTCTCCAGGATGCCGATCGCGTCCGGCACCGGCACCGCCACCGGGGAGGAGGCCGAGACCAGGTACTGGATGATCGCCTGGTCGGTGATCCCCGTGAACCGGACGTTCAGGCCCGCCTCGTACTGGTCCGGGAGGCCGCTGCGGTGCAACCCGATCACGCCGCTCCCGGCCGGGCTCGGCCCGGCCGAGCACCCACCTCCCCAGGTGGTGCGGCGTCATGTCGGCGACCTCTCCCCGCCCGCGGGGTCCGCTGCCAACGCGTGGGCCTCCTCCGGTCCCGGGTGTGCGGAGGTGCGCACGCGCCCACGGCTCACTCCGGTCCGCCCTGACAGGCGGGTTGACGGGGCCTGGGATCCGGGTAGTCCTCCGACCGGATGGACGTACACCCAGCTAACCCCGCGGTCCCGACGGTCCGACAGATCTCCCGCCGGAGAACCGCGTTGCGGAGGTCCCCCATGTTGCACGGCTCCCACCGACCCCCGGACGGGTGATCGCCATGGCCGCTTCCCACCCTCCGAACCATCATCTGCGCGCCCTGATCGGCGAGACCGGCTGGAGCGGCGAGCAGTTCGCCCGTGCGGTCAACCGGCTCGGCCGGGCCAGCGGGCTCGCCCTGCGCTACGACCGCACCTCGGTGGCCCACTGGCTCAGCGGCTCCAAGCCCGGCCACCCGGTGCCGGCCCTGGTGGCCGAGGTGCTCTCCCGGGCCCTGCGACGGGAGATCACCGTCGAACAGACCCATCTGCTGCGGGCGCCGGGCCCGCCGCCCCCGCCCGACGCCGACCAGGTGTTCACCACCCTGGCCTGGCCGACCCCGGGCCGGGGCCGGCCAGGGCCGGTGTACACCCTGACCGGGCCGGGGGTCGCACCGTACGCGCGGCCGACCGCGACCTGGGGGGCGGGCGCCGCGCCGCAGCACCCGCCCAGTATCGGGACGGAGCACGTCCAGACGGTCAAGGACCTCTTCACCGCGTTCTCCACGATGGAGGAGAACCTCGGCGGTGGCCGGGCCCGGCCGGCCCTGGCCGGCTTCCTGGGCTCCTCGCTCACCACCTGGCTGCACGCTCCCGCACCGCCCCGGATCCGCCGGGCGCTGCTCCGGAACGCCTCCCAACTCGCCTACCTGGCAGGCTTCATGTGCTTCGACGAGCTGGACCACGGCGCCGCCCAGGCGTACTACGGGGCAGCCGCCCGGCTGGCGGCGGAGGCCGCCGACCCGGCGGCGCACGCCGTGGTGCTGCGGGCGCTCAGCGTCCAGGCCCACTACCTCGGGTACCGGGCGCACGCCCTCGACCTGGCCCGGGCGGCGGCCGGACACCTCTCGGCCCTGACGGTCCGCCAGCAGTCCTTCGTGCTGGGCCAGTACGCGGTGGCGGCGGCCGGCACCGGGGACCGCCGGGCCGCCTTCGCCCATCTCGAGCGGACCAGACAGCTCCTGGAGTCCTCGGACAGCGGGGCCGACGGCTTCGGCAGCTACCACTGGGCGGCCTACGCCCACCAGGAGGCCGAGACGCTCGCCGCCCTCGGGGACTCCGCCGGGGCACTCGCCGCGCTCGGCCGCTCACTGCGCGAACGCCCGGCCGCCGAGCGCCGGGCCAGGGCCGTCACCACCGCCCGGGCCGCCGAACTGTACCTCGACCGGGGGCACCTGGACCGGGCCTGCGCGGCCTGGCAGACCGTCCTCGACGACTGCCGGCACCTCGACTCGGCCCGGCTGCGGGGGGCGGTGGCGGGCATGCGGAGCCGGCTCCAGACGCACCGCACCAGCCCGGCCGCCCGGACTCTGCTGGACCGGGCGCGGGCTCTGACGGAGGCCACCCGCTCCCGCCAGAGCCGGAGTTGACCGGGCCGGTCAGCTTCCCACCTGGTCGAACCAGCGCACCACCTGGGGTGCGGACCGCAGCGCCGTCCCGTAGTGGTCGACCTCGGCGCCCTGGTCCACCACCTGGGCCTGCGCCCCGTGCCGGGCCAGACTCGCGGCACAGGCCGTCGCGTTGCCGATCGGCACGTCCCGGTCACCCGAGGCCGTGTAGATCCGCACCGGCACGGCGGGCCGCCACTCGCAGGCGTCACTGTTCGCCGCGGCCACCGCCCGCAGCGCGCCGTGCGGATCGCGGACGTTCGCCAGCCACTCCGGGGTGAGCGCCTCCTCCGGCGAGGCCGGCAGCGACTGCACGATCTCGCTCTCCGGGTGGGAGCCGTCGAAGAGTCCTTCGACGAGTTGGGCGTAGGGCGCGCGGAACACCTCCGCCGGGTCCTGGTAGAGCGGGCGCAGCTTGTTCTGGGAGGTCAGGAAGTACGAGAGGTAGAAGACGGCGGTGTGCGGTTCGATCCGGCCGTCCGTGACACCCGGCAGCTCGTTGCCGATGAGGTCGTACGGGCCGGCCATCGGGGCCAGCGCGCGCAGCCGGAACCCGTCGCGGCCCCGGGAGAGTTCGCGCCCGAGCGCCATCGCCACCTGGCCGCCCTGGGAGAACCCGGTGGCGTAGACGTCCCGGGTGACGGACCGGCCCAGCCGGTCCCCGGCCGTCCGGGCCGCCCGGAGCATGTCGACGGTGGCGGTGACGGCGGAGCGGGTGTCCATGTAGGGGTGCGAGCCGGGGCCGGCGCCGAGCCCGAGGTAGTCGGGGGCCGCGACCGCGCGGCCCGCGGCGGCGTGCAGGTACGGCGTCAGCCGGTTGTCGCCCGGGGCCCCGGTCGGTGCGCTGTCCCGGTACACCGTGGTGCCGTGCGTGTCGGAGACCAGGTCGAGGCGGGACGGGCCGCCGCGCGGCAGCACCAGCAGCCCGGTCGCCGTGGTGGGGCGGCCCTTCGGGTCGACGGTGGCGTACGTGAGCCGGTAGGCGCTGACGCCGTGCCGGACGGTGCCGGTGTCGATCCCGTCGGCGGTGAGCGCCTCGACCACCTGGCTCCGGCTGAGCACGTCCAGCGGGGCGACGGCGACCAGGGTGCCCCTGGCGGCCACCGACTGCGTCACGGTGCCGGGCGCCGCGACGGCCACCGGTGCTGCGGTGACGCCGAGTACGGCGGTGAGGACCATCGCGGCGGCTCCGCGCCGCAGCCACTGCTTGTTCCGGTTCTTCGTCATGCACCAGACGCTATTTCGCCGTCCGGCGCACCGACATCCCGCTGCCCACCGGGCCGAGCGGGGGCTACCCCCAGCTGACCCGTCGTCAGCTGGGCGGGTACGAAGCTGCCGTGGGGCCGCGCCACCAGCGGCGCGAGGCGAGGGCGGCCAGCCCGGCACCGGCGGTGTTGAGCAGGACGTCGTCGACGGAGGACACCCGGTCCAGCCACAGGACGTACTGCGCGGTCTCCACCAGCACCGAGCAGCCCGCCGCGAGAGCCAGCACCCGGGAGACCGAGGCGAGGGCCGCGAACCGCAGCGGCGCGAGGAACCCCAGCGCCGCGAACACCAGCAGGTTGCCGACGATCTGCACCGTCGCCGCCGCCGGGGCGCCCGCGAGGATCGCGCTCAGGTCCCGCAGCGGCACCAGGCTCACCCGCCGGGGGACGACGCCGGCCCCGGAGCCCGGCAGCATGATCATCCACACCCACGGCACCGTCCCGTGGACGATGCCCACCTCGGCCGACGACCTGCGCCACGCCCACGCCGACGCGGCCCCGGCGGCACGCCGACGGCGGGTCAGCGCCCACGCCACCAGCGCGGACACCGGCAGTGCGGCGATCGTGGCGAGGACCACGCCGTTGAACGTCCCCGCCCAGGCGTGCCACCCCGCACCACGCCGGTGCCACAACCCCTGCCCGACGAAGGCGACGGCCGCCGCACCGAGCAGCACCGCAACGACGCGTACGGGTCGGCGCGTTCGACGCTCCTGGGGTGACGCTGATCCGGTGTGGTCCATGGCTCCGCCGAAGCCTACTTGTCGCATGATCAGCTGGACACCGGGGCTCCGGGTACGCCCGCTGTTCGGAGCAGGACGCGTACCCTCGGGTGGCGCCGGTCGTTGTGCAGATTCGTCGAGTTCGTTCGGCGACCGTCCACCACCGAAGGCAGGGATCCTCCTCGTGACCACCATCGACTGGGACCACCCGACCGACCCCAAGCCGGGCAGCTGGCAGTTGGACCACGTGAAGCTGTACGTGGGGTCCAACGGCGCCGAGGGCCAGCACTGGAACGGCACCCAGACCTTGCTGTTGACCACCGTCGGCCGCAAGTCCGGCAAGCCGGTGCGTACGCCGCTCATCTACGGGGAGGCGGACGGCGCCTACCTGATCGTGGCCTCCAAGGGCGGCGACCCCGAGCACCCGCTCTGGTACCGCAACCTGCAGGAGCACCCCGAGGTGCGGATCCAGGTCGGGCCGACCGTCCTCCAGGGCACGGCCCGCACCGCCACCGCCGAGGAGCGGGCCGCGTACTGGCCGGTGATGGTGGGTCACTGGTCCGCGTACGACGAGTACCAGACGAAGACGGACCGCGAGATCCCGATCGTCGTCATCGACCCGATCCCCGCTCCCGAGGGCTGACCCGGCGTCAGCGCTGCTTCCCGGTGTCCAGGGGCTTCAGGAACCGGCGCTCGTACCGCCTGATGCACCCGGTGGTCCGGGCCAGTTCGAAGGCGGCCAGGCACTCGGGATCGGTGGCGCTGGCGATCCGGTACTGCTCGTACTCGGCGAGGCTGCCGAAGGAGAAGAGCGCGTAGGCGATGTCGCTGTCCCCCTCGCTCGGGAGGAAGTAGCCGTGGTGGTCGCCGCCGAAGCCGTCGACCAGCTTGACCCAGCGCCGTCCGTACTCCTCGAAGTCCGCCAGCTTGTCGGGGTCGATCTCGTACTTCAGGTGCACGGTGATCATGTCGTACTGCCTTCCGGGGTGACTCGGTGGATCGGGTGCCGCGATCCGATCCTCCCCCGCCGGGAAACCCCCGCACCAGCTGCAGGACCGCCGAAGGTGATCGAAATGCCGCCAACCCAACGGGCGGCCCACTCCGGTGTGGTGTCGGGGTGGCGGGCGGGCAGGGGGTTGCGGCGGAGCATGGTGGGTGAGGCGCGCAGGGTGTGGGTGCTCATCGGGCGTCCTCCTCGGCGTGGTCGGTGGTGGGGGCGACCCTCGTGGACGTGGATGTCGACACCGTCGAGCACGGTCTTGTCACCGTAGGACGTGCGCAGGCCGTTCGCCGCTGTGGCCAGGTCGGTCATGAGGTGTACTCCTGCGGAAGTGGACGGGCCGTCAGAGGCTGCGAGCGGTGATGTCACCGTGGGCGGTGGTCGCGTGGATGGTCAGGGTGGCGGTGCCGTCGCCGTTCCGGAGCGCGTTGTGGATCCGCCCGTGGGCGGTGCCGGCGTCCAGCGAGGCGGACGTGCCACGGGCCGCGTCGATCGAGATGGCACCGGCCTCGGTGCGCAGCACGACGGTGCCGGAGGTGGCCTCGGTGATCCGGATGTCACCCTTCGCGGTGCTGATCTCCGCCGGGCCGGTGAGCCGGCCGAGGGTGATGTCGCCGGACTGGAGCGTGAGTTGGGCGCTCGCGGCCTCATCGAGCTTGACCGGGCCCTGGGCGTTCTCCAGGGTGACGTCCCCGAGCCGGCCCACGCCCCGGATCTCGGCGGCGGCGGTCTTCGCTTCGACCCGGGAGCCGGTGGGCAGTTGGACGGTCACCTCGACCGCACCGGAGGCACCGAGGTACTGGTTCTTCGCCGGCCGGACGGTGACCCGCAGGACGCCGTCGCCGTACTCGACCGTGGTCTGCTCCGCCGCCTTCACGTCACGGCTCTTGGACGCATCCACGGGGCGGACCTCGACCGTGGTGTCGGCCCGGTCGGCGGCGATGAAACGCACCTGCCCTGCGGGGACGTCGAGGACGGCGGTGATCGGGGCCGGGGTGTCGAACTTCTGCATGACGCTCTCCTTGATGGTTTCGTTTCTGACATTGGAAAAGCTACGTTGCGTTCGCAGATCTGACAACGGACTCGTTGCGTCAAAACAGCATCACCGCAGCTCAACCTGGTAAAATCGTTGCAACAGCTCAGTTCCTAACGCAACGGCAGCCCCTCGATACGTTGCATTGAATGGAAAATGAACGCTATGCTGGCGGCAACAGGAAAAGGCGGAGGGAGATCGCGGTGCCGGGTGGCAGGCTCAGCCAGCAGGAACGTCAGCAGATCGCGTCGGGGGTGGCGGACGGGCTCGCCTACGCGGAGATCGCCCGAGCGCTGGGGCGCCCCACCTCGACGGTCACCCGGGAGGTGATGCGCAACGGCGGCCCCACCTCGTACCGTGCCGACCTGGCCCAGCGCTCCACCGAACGCCGCACCCACCGGCGCAAGCCGGCCACGCCCCGGGGCGCCCAGGCGCCCGCGCAGCCGCACGGGCGCGACCCCGAGGCGGTGGCCGAGTACGAGGAGACCTTCACCACCCTCTTCATGCAGCAGGGCCTGCCCAAGATGACGTCCCGGGTGCTGACCTGCCTCTTCACCACCGACTCGGGCAGCCTCACCGCGTCCGAACTCGTCCAGCGCCTCCAGGTCAGCCCGGCCTCCGTCTCCAAGGCGGTCGCGGCCCTCGAAGGTCTTGGCCTGATCCGCCGGGAACGCGACGACCGCCGCCGCGAGCGGTACGTGGTCGACGACGACGTCTGGTACCAGTCGACGATCGCCAGTGCGCACGGCATCGCCCAGGTCGCCGCGACCGCCCGGCAGGGTGTCGGCGTGCTCGGCCCCGGCACCCCGGCCGCCGCCCGCCTGGAGAACATCGCGCGCTTCAGCGACTTCATCAGCGAGAGCATGCTCCGCGCCGCCGAGCAGGTCCGCGACGTCCTCTACACCAAGCCCGAACCGGCCCCCGGCGGCGCCGGCACGCCGGATCAGGACCAGGCGTAGCCGTCACCCGAACTGCTGAACCACCGTCCCACTCCACATGTGGCGCACCATCACCGGGTACTCCGAGCACGAAGGTTCGCCACCGGAACGGGAGACACCCATGGCATCCACGCGCATCCTGGTCACGGCCGCCGCCACCCTGGCCGTCCTGCTCGGCCCGGTGACCGGCGCCTCCGCCCGGTCCGCGCAACCGCTCGCGGCCGCCGCCTGCAAAGGGGCCGCCTGCAACGGCAAGGACCCGGTGTCGGCGGGCTGTGACCAGGACGGCAGGCTGGTGGAGAGCGTGCCGCTGGCCTCCGACCGGAGCATCAAGGTGGAGCTGTTCCACAGCACCGCCTGCCAGGCGAACTGGGCCCGCAGCGTCGGCGCCCCGGACGGCGGCGCGGTGCTGGTGACCAACAAGAAGGGCGCCAGGTACGTCCGGAACACCAACGGCGCCAAGAAGTACGTCTGGACGCCGATGGTCGACGGCACCGTCCAGGCCCAGGCCTGCCTCGGCCCGCAGAACAGCGACGCGCTGACCTGCACCCGGTACCACTGACCCGTCGTCAGCCCGCCGCCTCCACCCGGGCCTCCGCACCCGGGTCCGACGGTCCGTGCGTCCCCGCCCCTGCCGCACCGCCGTCCGGTGTGATCAACTGTTCCCATGAGTACTGCGCACACGTCGCTGGGCCCGCTGACACGTGTCGACGACCGCTGGCTGGTCGGCGATCACCAGCGGGCCGGCGGCATGTGGCTGGAGTTCCGGGCCGAGGGGCTGTGCGTCCACCAGACGGACTCCACCGAGCTGGTGACGCCCTGGGCCAGGATCATGGACCTGAACCGCTTCACCCTCGGTGCCAAGTACCCGCGCGGCTCGTACGGCGCGCTGGCGGTGCTCGGCGGCTGGCCCGGCCCGTGGAACGGACGCGGGCGTGGCCACCTGCACCTGACGCTGCGCCACCCGTACGAGGACTGGCTGGCCTCCTTCGACCGCCACCCCCGCCCGTACAGCTTCGTCGAGGTCACCCTGTTCGACGCCCTGCTCCGCCGCACCGCGGAGGACGGCGGGATCCACCGGCTCGGCGACCGCGAGTGGCTCGGCCGCGCGGTCCAACTACTGGCGGAGCAGCGGCCGATGAGCGCCGGCCGGATCCGCGACGCGGTCACCGAGGCGCTCCGGGCCTGAGCCCGCGCGGCACCGCCGCCGGATCGGACCGGCCGTCAGCGCGGCGGGTTCGGCGCGGCCCCGGGCACGGTCGGCATCGCCTGGCCGCCGATGCCGGCCACGCCGTCCAACTGCCACTGCCACCAGGCCGTCATGGTCGGCTCGGTCATCGCCGCCCAGTCGGGGGTGCACTCCGCCTGGGCCCGCCCGAGGCGGCGGGCCAGCGCGACCAGCTCCCGGCCGGTGGATCCCCGGGCCGCCTGGTAGGCGCCCAGCAGATCCGCCCAGGAGTCGGCCTGCCGCCAGGCGGTCTCGAACGCGGCGGCGTCCTGCAGCGCCTTGGCCGCGCCGCTGGTGTTGTGCGGCCGGACCACCGAGGCGGCGTCACCGGCGAGCAGCAGCCGCTCCCCGACGGTGAGTTCGGTCTCCAGGTCGTAGATCGGCTGCACCGAGGTACGCTCCGGCGGGGTCAGCCCGATCACCCCGGCCCAGTACGGCGGGAGCCAACGCTGCGCCAACTCGGCCAGCCGGTCGGCCAGTTCCCCCGACACCCCGCCCGGCGGGAGGCTGGTCGGGTCATCCAGCCGGGGGCCGGTCGCCGGCGGGGCGCCGTAGAACACCCAGTTCACCATCGGCCCGTCCGGCCCGGGGATGTGGTAGACCACGCAACTGCCGCCCGGGATGCCGAGGGTGATCGCGTCGGTGTCCCGCCAGTCGGTCCCGCCGCCGGCCGGCCCGCCCAAGGCGGCCAGCCGCTCGGCGGGGTAGCTGCCGCGCCAGCAGACGTACCCGGCGTAGCTCGGCCGGGCCCCGGGCGAGACCGCTTCGCGGACCACCGACCGGTAGCCGTCGGCCCCCACCACCAGGTCGAACCGCTCCACCGACCCGTCGGCCAGCCGCACTTCGGCGCCGTCGGCGTACCCCCGCACGCCCTCCACCGCCGCGCCCTGCCGGTACTCCACCGCGGGCGGGGTGGCCGCGCGCAGCCCGCGCCAGAGCAGGCCCCAGTGGTAGGAGTGGAACGGGAAGGGCTGGTCCCACATCACCCGCCCGGTCCGGGAGTCGCCGTCCTGGACCAGCCACTTGCGCCGGGTCAGCCGGTGCGCGGCGATGCCCGGGGCGAGCGCCCCGGTGGCCAGCAGCTCGGCGGCCCGGTCGTCGTGGATCGCCAGACCCACCCCGCGATCGGCCAGTTGGCCACCGGTGCGTTCCAGCACCACCACCTCGGCGGCACCCGCCCGGGCCGCCGCCGAGGCGAACGCACACCCCGCGATGCTCCCACCGACCACCGCGACCCGACCACCGCGCATTGCCGCTCCTCCTTCGGGTGACTTACCGTCAGCCACCCTACCGGCCTTCCCCCGTACGGCACTTGTGCATCGGCCCGGACGGACGCCACCGGGGCGGGCCGGTGCGCGGGGTCAGCGGCCCTGGTTGCGCGGGTGCTGCCGCGCCGTGCGTTCGTTGCCGTGCTTGTAGTGGCCGGTCCACCGGGCCATCACCAGCTGGGGGTCGCCCGCCTCGATCTCGGCCAGGAACTCCGCCGCCCGGGGGCCGCGCAGGGTGCCGGCGGGCTTGCGGTGGTGGATGATCACCACCGTTCCGTCAGGGCGTTGGCTGTACTCGAATCCCGAGGGTGCGGGCATCTGCTGACTGCTCGTTTCGTGGTGTGCTGCGACGGCGGTGCGGACCGGCACAGCGTGCCCTGCGACCCTGGGCCGGGCAAGCGGTTTTCGCTCCCACCAGGGCGGTAGGGTCGAAGCATGGCAACCGACGAGTCGAGCGTACGGGTGGACGCCTGGATCTGGTCCGTCCGGCTCACCAAGACCCGGTCCCTGGCCGCCGCCGAGTGCCGGGCCGGGCACGTGCGGATCAACGACGAGCGGGTGAAGCCCGCCCAGGCCGTCCGCGAGGGTGACGTGGTCCGGCTGTTCCACGCCGGGGTGGAGCGGATCGTCACGGTCCGCAAACTGATCCGCAAGCGGGTCGGCGCCGAGGTCGCGGCCGAGTGCTACCGGGACGACACCCCGCCCCCGCCGCCACGGGCGGAGGCCGAGATGGCGGGCATCCGGGACCGGGGCGCCGGGCGGCCGACCAAGCGCGACCGCCGCGAGCTGGAGCGGCTGCGCGGGCTCTGACCGGCCGGACAGCCTGGCGGGTCCTGGCAGGCCGCAGAATAGGGGCATGTCACGACGCACCAAGCCCTCGCCGCGCCCCACCGCCACCACCGCCTGCCCCTGCGGCCTGCCCGCCGGCTACCGGGAGTGCTGCGGCCGCCTGCACCGGGGCGAGCTCGCCGCCACCACCGCCGAGCAGCTGATGCGCTCGCGGTACAGCGCGTTCGTGGTCGGCGACGAGCCGTACCTGCTGCGCACCTGGGCCGCCGCCACCAGGCCGCCGTCGGTCGACTTCGACCTGGAGCTGCGCTGGCAGCGGCTGGAGGTGCTGGCGAGCACCGAGGGCGGGGCGTTCCACACCGAGGGGACGGTCACCTTCCGGGCGCACTTCGTGCACCAGGGCGAGGAGGGCGTGATGAGCGAGCGCAGCGGCTTCGTCCGGGAGGACGGCGCCTGGGTGTACCGGGACGCACTCGAACTGAGCTGACGCCACCGGGCCTCGGCGGCACCGGCCGGGGGTGGCGGCCGGTGTCCGCCGCGTGAGGTGCGAGGATGGCGGTCCCGCCAGCCGTGGGCGGGCCTCTCAGCCGACCGGCCGGGTGCTCATCCAGCACCGGTATCAGGGGCGATGCGAGCAGGCCCGATCCGCTGCGTACCCCGGCAGCCGGCAGCGGTGACCGAGTCTCCACTTCTTCCCTCCCTCAGGAAGTTGCACCCTCATGCACCTCTGCGCCATGCCCACGCGCGCCCTCGCGGCCGTGGGCTGCCTGACGCTGGCCGCCTGCGGCAGCGTCGGCTCCGCCACCCCGGGCTCGAAGGTCGACCTGCGTTCTCGGCTCCCCCAGTCGGTCCGGGACGCCGGTGTCCTGAAGATCGCCTCCGACCTCAACTACCCGCCCGTCGACTTCAAGGCCGCCGACGGGACCGCCACCGGGCTCGACCCGGACCTGGCCGCCGCCCTCGGCGGCTACCTCGGGCTGCGGGTCCAGTTCGTCGACCTGCCGTTCGCCGAGGTGCTGCCCGCCGTCCAGGACGGCAAGGTCGACCTGGCGATGTCCGCGGTGATCGACACCCGCCGACGGCAACTGGGCACCGACGCGAACGACAAGCCGGTCGACCCCGGGGTCGACTTCGTCGACTACTTCGTCACCGGCACCTCGATCCTGGTCCGGCAGGGCAACCCGCTGGGCATCGGCTCGCTGGACGACCTGTGCGGCCGGACCGTCGCCCTCCAGCGCGGCACCGTGCAGGACGAGATCGCCGAGCTGCAGACCGGTGCCTGCACCAGGACCGGCAAGCCGCTGCGCATCCACCGGCTGGACACCGACGACCAGGCCCTCGCCGAACTCGCCTCCGGCGCGGCGGTGGCCGACCTGAACGACTACCCGGTCGCCGACTACAACACCCGCACCGGCCGGGGCAAGGGCGCCTTCCAGGTGACCGGCGGCCAGTTCCAGACCAGCCCGTTCGGGATCACCGTCCGCAAGGACCGCAGCGCCCTGCGCGACGTGCTGGCCAGGACCCTGGACCAGCTGATCCGCAACGGTGAGTACGACAAGATCCTGGCGAAGTGGAACATCTCCGGCGGCGCGGTCACCAGCGCCGTGGTCAACGGGGGACGCTGACCCGCAGGACGCGGTCGTCCCCGTCCCGGGGGCGGCCGCGCCCGTCGGTGTTGCTGGTGGTCACCAGCAGCGTGCCGGCCGGCTCGGCCAGCACCGTCCGCAACCGCCCGTACTCGTCGACCAGTCGGGCCGTCGGCGCACTGCCGTCCAACGGCACCTGCCACAGCCGGGTGCCGCGCAGGGCCGCCATCCAGATCGCACCGTCGGCGTAGGCGATCCCGGACGGCGACGCCTCGGCGGTGGTCCACTGCGCGAACGGATCGACGTACCCGGACCGCCCCGCCTTCCCCTCCACCACCGGCCAGCCGTAGTTGCCGCCCGGCGCTATCAGGTTGAGCTCGTCCCAGGTGTTCTGCCCGAACTCGGCCGCCCACAGCCGCCCTTGGGGATCCCACGCCAGTCCCTGCACGTTGCGGTGCCCGAGGCTGTAGACCACCGAGCCGGGGAACGGATTGCCGGGCGCGGGCGCCCCGTCCGGGGTCATCCGGAGGATCTTGCCGCCCAGCGAAGCCCGGTCCTGGGCGAGCGCGGTCCGGCCCGCCTCGCCGGTCCCGGCGTACAGCATGCCGTCCGGGCCGAACGCGATCCGGCCGCCGTCGTGGTTGCTGCCCTTCGGTATCCCGGTCAACACCGTTCGCGGATCGGTGAGTTGGTCGTCCTGATAACGCAGCCGGACGATCCGGTTGTCCTCCTCGGCGGTGAAGTACGCATAGACCGCCCGGTCCTCGGCGAACCCCGGCGACAACGCCAGCCCGAGCAATCCACCCTCCCCACCGGGCCGCACCCCGGGCACCGTCCCGACCTCCACCCGCGCACCACCCGTCAGCGACACCCGGGTGACCCGCCCCTGGTCCCGCGACCCGACCAGCAACTCCCCGTCCGGCAACCGGGCCACACCCCAGGGGGTGTCCAGCCCGTCGGCCACCGTGCCTACCGGCGACGGGCTCTCCACGGGTGTGCTCTCTGCCACCGGCCGGGCCGCCTCGCAGCCGGTCAGCAGCAGGGCGGCGAGCAGAACGGCGACGGGTGCGACTCTCACGGCGACCTCCGGTGACGGCTTCCCTCCAGCACACCACGCCGGGGCCCGGCCCCGCTCCCCCTTCGGTCGGGCGCCATTTCCATCACAACCAGAGCGTCGTCGGTCAGTCTCCCCGGCATGGTGAGCTGTTCATCGAGTCCAGCAGGCGCAAGGAGGGGAGTCTCCGCTTGCGCATGAAGGTCCGCTCGCCCGGCTCACGTCGAACTGCGGTGAACGGTGCGCTTCGCCACAGAACAGACGCACGGGCCGAGCTTCACAACGGCTTGAACGGGATTAGCGAGTTACTTTTCAAAGCCGCGCCACCCTTTCCGACCACGCCAGTCCATTCTCGACTTCCACTGCAGTTCATACCTGCAACTGGCGATGTTGGCTTCCGAGGATGACCTCGGAAGCCAACATCACGAGGGTGTTCGATCGACTACAGCATCAAGTCTCCAGCACTTCATGGCCATCACCCGCCCCCATGACGGACGCAATGGGATCGAGAGATTCCCTGACCCTTCAGCCGTGCCCAGATTACGCCAGGCAAATATTATCCAGATCGCCTATGATTCAATCATATGAGAGTAACGCTGGCGAATATAGACCCCTGCACCTTGAATCTCAGAGTCCGCGCTCGCCAACGCGTCAGATGAAACCATAGCCAATGCATCACCAGAGCCAAGTGCGGCCAGGAGGGATGCCAGTTGCAGATAGTCCTCCACATCAGGCTTAGGCAGGTACTCGATTGCATGGCGGGCCACCTTGGAGGCCACCTCCTCGCGGGGGCCGGCCACCAGCACCTCGCGAGCCTCGACTTCCCACTTTCCTCCGACTGCAAAGCGAAAGAGCTGTGGAACAAATTCAGGAACATCTCGAGTGAACAGCCTCAGAAAATTCAAGGCCGCTCCTTGGTCCCATACGGGTGCTTCCACGCTCAACGCAGCCGCCAAAATATCGATCCGCATATTTGAGCCATTTACAGCAGCCCGAAGCTTTGCGATATTTTGCTCTGCGGCAACCAAGGACTCCCACAGAATTACATTATCGGCAGTCATATATTCACGCCCCCTTGCTGAATAATTGTCTTCTCGACGCCATATCAGGCCGCTCGCGGCTGGACCTGACACTAAGGAGTTTTCTTTCCAGTATTGCTCCAACCACCATCGATCAGCAGCTGGTCAAACTCACTCCTCGGCATTACGCGTGTGGGAAATAGGGTCACATGCCCTGGGGCCATCTTCCCTCCGACATCTATACCATCCGCTATTGAACCGACGCCATCAGGGACTCCAGGGAAGGAGCGGATCTGCTGCCCAGGCGAGAGCCCTGCAACCATAATATCTTCAATACTGGAGTAAGCAGACTTGCCATGGACGGCTAGATTGGCCAGCTCTTCCGGCGTGGGGGGATGAACATTGCCGTCAACATCCACAGGAAGGTCATCTGGGCGAGCTTTTGCCGCCCCCGCAAAGAAGCACTTCTCATCGTCATTATGTACCAGCACCGGAGTGCTCCCCGCCAGCACATAGTATGTATGGAGATCGCTGATCGTAAGGTTGTATGCGTTGCGGGGCTGGGTGACGAAGCTGCGGACGCTGGTGATTCCGATCAACGTGCCATCGGGTTGGCGGAGAGTTTCCCCGGGGTGAAGGTCCCGCGCATCGACCCAGCGCTCAGTCGTTGCGTTCCAGTATGGGTGCTGCTGGGTTGAGGTGAGCTTCTGCTCTCCCCCACTGGATGCGATGGTGATCTCAGTGAAGTCCCGGTCGTCGGTTCCGATGACCGTCCCGATGACAGGTTGAGCCTCGGTGATGCCGCTCTCAGGATCGGTTGCGATGACCTGATCAGATGTCGTTATCTGATCGATTTCCTTGGTTGTACCGTCCGCAAGGAGAACCAAGATACCAGCGGGAAAACTGTTCCTCTTGCAGGCGATAAATTGCATTACACGCTCGAATATACTACCCGACCTGGAAGCTGTGGACGCTGCCTTTACTCCTCGACCTCCACCTCCCCCTTCGAACTGCAGGAACAAGAACGCGAGCTGCCCGGATGCCTCTCCCGCTCGACCTTCACTGAACCCCTCGTAGATTTCTGCAACATCTGATGCCACCCCCAGGACCATGTTCGGTCCGACTGGTGAGAGGGCGGGATTGGTCTGCAGTTGAGTCAGCGCGACATTTTTACAGGAATCCCATGATCCACCGACGCAATGGTAAGCATCGGTGGCTGAACTAGCCACAAAATCGGCCCCGCCCTTGACCGCACTTATGCCCTTGTCTGCGAACCCGTGCACTGCGTCTGAGAAGAAGCTCCCGATACTGGAGCCACCCTTCTTTTTCCAGACCCGGAACGTTGGCGTACTGAAGTCCTGACCCCCGGGTGTCTGTCCGCCGAGCTTGTTGTCCGTCGGGCAGCTTGGGGCGAATCCGCTGCCGCAATCGAGTTTCAGGCCGCTGGGGTCGCTGAAGTTGATGGGGTTGTTGTTGCTGTAGGCGTAGCCGTTCCACTGTTGTGGGTCGGTTGTGTCGAGGATGGGGTCAGGGTTGATGAAGCGGCCGGTGGTGGGTTGGTACTGGCGGGCGCCGAGGTTGGTGAGGCCCGTGGTGTTGTCCTTGGTGCCGTTGATGTAGCCCTTGTCTCCGGCCCAGGCGGAGGCGGCGAGGAGGGTGTCACGGGGGTTGCCGAAGGGGTCAGTGGGTCGCCTAGTGGTGGCGAGTGTGGTGAGGTCGATGCTGAGGGTGTTGGTGCCGTGGTGGTCGGCCAGTTGGGCGACGAAGGTGCCTGGGGCGGTGCCGGCTCCGGTGCGGACGATGGTGAGTCCGCCGGGGATCGGGTAGTAGCGAGTGCCGGTGGATGTCTTGGTGGTGGTGTCGTAGACGAGTTCGTCTGCGCCGAGGTTGATGGTGGTCTTGCCGGGGTTGCGGCGGATCAGCTGGTTGCCGTCGGCGTCGTAGACGTAGGTGGTGGTGGCGGTGCCCTGGGTGACGGAGGCGAGCTTGCCTTCGGTGTTCCAGGTGAGGGTGGCGCCGGCTGCGGCGTCGATGGCGTTCCAGCTGCCGCTGGACCACTTGGACTGGTAGCCGGGCGCGTAGATGAGGAACAGGCCGTCGTCCTGGACAGCGGCGAAGTAGCCGCTGCCCGCGCCGACGTAGGTGTTGGACGACCAGAGCGCCACGCGGGCGGTGTCGTAGACGACGAAGTTGCCGTCGTCCTGCATGGTCGCCCAGGCACCGGGGTGGTTCGCAGTGTTGCTGGACCACAGCTTGTTGCCGGTACGCAGGGAGGTGAGGACGAGGTTGCCGTCCGCCTGCATCGCGAGCTGGGTGCTGCTGGTGCGGAGGTTCTCGCCGGACTTGAGAATGTAGCCGGCCCTCAGGGTGCGGCTGGACTTGGGGTTGGCGATCTTGGTGGTGTTCCCGGTCGCGTCGAACTCGTTGGTGGTGGTCTGCGCGCCGGAGTTGTTGCCGGCGACCTTACTGGTGAGCAGGGCGTGCGGTCCGCCGGTGCCGCCGCCGGATGTGAGCGGCTGAGTGGGTGTGTTGAGTGTGCCGGGGGTTCCGAAGGTCTGGGTGGTGGTGGAGTCCTTGGCAGTGTCACCGACGGGATCGTGCTGGGTGAGGGTCTTGCGGTTGCCGGTGAGGTCGTAGGTGTAGTCCTGCCAGTAGGCGTTGGCGCCGCCGACGGTGGTCTTCGCAGGCGCGATCGCTCCGCTGGTGGGGGTGGTGTTGGTGCAGGATCCCTGGTCCTGGGTCTTGTGCTGGAGCGGGTCGGGCGTGCTGAGGGTGCCGGTGTCGGTCCAGGCGGTGGTGAGGCGGCCGAGGGTGTCGTAGGTGAAGCACTGGCGGGAGGTGGCCGCCGGGTTGTTGTCGGGGGTGTCGGTGATGGAGGTGATGGTGCCGGACGGGTTGTAGGTGTATCTGGTCTGCTGGACCGCACCGGTGGTGGAGGTCTGCTTGTCCAGGAACTGTGAGCGCACCCGTCCGGTGGCCTGGTCGTAGTCGGTGGTGGTCACCACCTGCGAAGCCCACGGGTTGACAGTGGACCGGATCGGGCGGCCGAACGCATCGTACGCCGTCTGCGCGTCGTAAGTCGTCGCGCCGCCGTAAGCGAACATCAGCCCGTAGTCGTTGTACGAGTAGCCGATCTCCTCGTACGGCAGGCCACCGAGCGCCGGCGCAGTCACCTCGTTCGCGTTGCCGGTCACCGGGTCGTAACTTGCGCCGGCGGTGTAGCTGTAGGTGGTACCTGCGGCCTGGCCGACCTCGGTGCCAGGGATGGTGGTGGTGCTGCCGGTGGTGCGGTAGCCGTTGTCGTAGCCATTGACCGTGGTGGTGTACGCCTGGCCGGTGCTACCGCCGATGTAGCGGGTGGAGGAGGTGGGCTTGCCCTTGGCGACGGTGTCGAAGGTCCAGGCAGCGAGTTGCTTGGCAGCTGTCACCGTCCCGTCGTACAGGCCCGTCTTACGTCCCATCAGGTCGTAGGTGTAGGCCAGGACCTGCTGCTTGGCGTCAGTGGTGGTGGCCAGGCGTGACGCCGCGTCGTAGGTCTGGGCGGTGGTCCCGGTGTCGGGGTCGGTTGCGGTGATCTGGCGTCCGCGCAGGTCGTAGCCGTAGCTCCAGGCATTGCCCATCGCGTCAACCCGCGTGGCCTGCTGACCGGCCGGCGCGTAGGTGTAGCGGGTCACAGCCGCGTCGGCGGCCAAACCCGTTGCGGTGGAGGTGGTGTACTGCCAGAACTCGCTCGTGCGTCCCCGACTGTCGGTCAGGGTCGTGGTGGGCCATGACCCTTGCGGCGGGATGACGTCGGTGCGGTCCACTCCGGGGTAGGCCGTGACCGTCTGGGTCTGCTGGACTCCCAGTGACCAGAGCGCCGTGGCGACCGGGCGGCTGAGGCCATCGAAGGTGGTACGGGTCTGAGCAGGGATGTCGCTGTCCACAACCGAGAGCAGCGTTCCCGAGGGTGCGGCCTCGCCGTTGTACCAAGGCGCGGTTCCGGAGCGGGCGCGGCCCTGGGAGTCGTAGCGTGTATCGGTGACCATGCGGCCCTGATAGCCGGGGCTGGCCGGTGTGGACTGGGTCTGCCGAGTCCGTCCGAATCCGTCGAACAGCGCCACCTGGCGCATGTACACCGGTGAGGAACCGTCGACCGTGAGGGAGGCGGTGGTGACTGTGGATGGTACACCGGTCTGATTGGAGACGGTGTAGGTAAAGGTCCGGTTCGCGTTGGGCTTCGACGCCGGAGTGCGCCCCGGTGACCAGACCGCCGTCGTACGTCCCAGCGCGTCGTATGTGACGGTGACCGTCTTGCCATTGGGGTCGGTCGTGGTGAGGGGCAGTGACCGGCGGGTGTCGAGAGTGCTGACGGTGTCCCAGGTTGCGGCCGTTGCCGAGCCGGGGATCGGAGCTGCCAGGGTGATGGTGGTGGGCAGTTCACCTGCTGCGGCGGAGGCGAAGGTGGTGGTGGAGGTGGCGCCGTTCGGGTGCTGGGCGTCGGTACTGTTGATGTCTGTCACCGATCGCACTCGGCCGTAGGCATCGAATGCTGTGCTGGCAACGGACACAAACACGGGTACGCCTGTGGCGTCGTAGCGGTCCAGGACCTGCTGTCCGGTCGAGTTGGCCGTTTTCGCGGCCTGACCGTACGGCAGGCTGTCGTAGAGCACCCGGCTGCGGGAGGTGGTGTTGGCCGCTGAGGGCGTTGCGGTGCAGGCTCCGGCTCCGGAGACGGTCACCGTTTCTGCGAGCAGGTCGGTGCGCTGAGCGTCCGGTCCCGTCGCATAGTCGGTCCGGGTGCACTGGTCGGGCTGACCGTCGGCTTGCTCGAGTGCGGTGAGCAGTCGGTTGCCGTGGTCGGGGTCGGTGGTATTGGTCTTGGTGGTGGTGCGCCAGGTGCCGTCGCTCTTGCGGGCGCGGTTGACGGTGGTGCTGGTGGTGGCGTTGTAGCGGGCCACCAGGTTGGGCAGGCCGCTACCTCTAACGTGGGTTGCGGTCGGCTTGTCGACGCTGGACTGGTTGACGGTCTGTGAGACGACAACGGCGCTGGAGACGCTTTCGAAGGTCTCGGTCTTCAGGGCCTGGCCGGTCAGCCAGTCGACGTCGTCGCCGAGTCCGTCTGGGAGAGGTACGGAGCGGGTGCCGCCAGCGATGCGGGCGTCGCCGTGCATGCCCTGGCGGTAGGTGGTGGTGGTTTTGCTCTTGGGGCCGTCGTTGCCGTCGCCGGTGGTGACGGTCACGGTGGCGAAGCCGCGGAAG
Source organism: Kitasatospora sp. NPDC101801 (assembly GCF_044766665.1). Taxonomy (NCBI): domain Bacteria; kingdom Bacillati; phylum Actinomycetota; class Actinomycetes; order Kitasatosporales; family Streptomycetaceae; genus Kitasatospora; species Kitasatospora sp. NPDC101801. The sequence goes on along the minus strand of NZ_JBIWML010000038.1, from coordinate 46,806 downwards.
TCGCCCCACGTGCGGGCCTTGGGGTCGGTGAACTCACTGTCGTCGCGGTGCCAGCCAGCGGGGCCGTACTTGTAGGCGATGATCTTGGCGGGGGATCCGGTGGCGACGTCGTTCTCCGTGAGGGAGGCGACTGTGTAGTGCAGGAACCAGTCGAGTACCGGTTCAGCATCTGGGCGCGAGCCGGGCGGGGACCAGCGCACCGGGAAGCAGGACCTGGTGTTGTCGTCCTCGGCGGTTGGCATCACGTGGTTGATGCGTGAGCAGTCGGGGAGGTTGTAGTCGATGTTGAGAACGCCGCCCATCTCGTTCTTGATCTGCTGGATCCGGGGGCGGTTCATCAGCGGCGGTGCCGGTAGCAAGTCGGTTCCGTCCACCCGGTTGCGCAGCATCACCGGGACAAAGGTGACTGGCGGGGTGGGGATGCTGGGGGTAGCGGTCTTGCCGGTGCGCTGCACGGAGTCCAGCCACAGAGACTTTTGGCTGGGGGCGGGGCTGGGGGGATCCTCGGGGTCGGGGCTGGGGATGTTCTTGGGGTCGGGGAAGGAGTGTGCCAGGGCGTAGCTGTCGACGTCCTGCCAGGCGTTGTTGACCCGGACCTGGGTGGCGATGGCGGTCAGGCGCTTGGTGGTGAAGTAGGTGGGGCCGTACTTGGTGCAGGTTCCGGTGGACTTGCACTCCTGGTCGACGGGTACGTCCGGCCAGTTGTCCTTGTTCGCGACGGTGCGGTTGGCGATGTCGCAAGCCGTGCCGGCGGCCAGGCAGCGTTCGGCGATGGTGAAGTTGACCCGGGCGGCGGGCTGAAGGGTGCCCTTGGCCGTGATCTGGGCGTCGAGGAGCTGGCCGTAGTCGATGCGCTTGAGGGTGGTTGCGCGGGTGTAGGAGCTGAGAGCGCCGTTGCCGTTGTTCTGGCCGCCGCCGCGGGAGTAGAAGTTGGCCTCCGGCTCCCAGGTGTAGGTGGTGAGGTTGCCATGGGCGTCGACCACGTAGTCCAGCGACAGGCGCTGCCACATCTGGCACCACGACGCCTTGCCCTTGGCCGGGTCGTAGCAGCGGTCACCGCTGTTGGGCGCGTAAACGGGCACCGTGGAGGCCGACTTGGTCTCCGGGTCGCTCTTGTCGCCACCGGGAAGGTGGTTGAGACCGAAGTAGTACACCGTGCCGGAGCTGTCGGTCACCTTGGCGTAGGCACCGTTGTCGGTGCCGTTGGCCGCGCCGGTGCCGAACTCGACCTTCGTCCCGTCGTCACCCTGGAGGTGCCAGATACCGGTGGCATCGTCCGAGGCGGCTGAGCCGTCTGTGGCACGAACCAGCGGGCCGGAGTGCGAGCCGAGGGAGAGGGTGGCGTTGAAGCCGCCCCAGCACAGGTCACTTGACCCGGTGATACCGCTCTTGTCGCACGGCTTGTAACTGCGTTCGATGAAGCCGGGATTGAAGTCCCAGCCGTCACCGATCCAGGAAGCCTGCGCGTTGGTGGCCGAGGTCCTGCCGTCCACAGCGGAGGAGTTGTAGCCCAGCGAGACGCCAGGGGCAGACCCACCGAGGGCCGGGGGTACCTGGATGCCGTAGCTGTAGGTCATGTTGCCGGACGAGTTGCCGGCAGCCCAGCCCGACGATGCCGACAGGCTGGTGGCGCTGTAGGTGCCACCGCCACCCGAGGGGCCCGTCTCCGCACTCAGCAGCACCGGCGCGGGCACCAAAGCCGTGGCAGGGGCTGCCAACGACGCCTTCACCACCCCCGAGCCTGCCGCAGCGGTTGGGCCGGTCGGCAACGCAACATCGGCGATCACCCGCTTGGCGGCCGCGTCATAATGCGTGGTAACCGGAGTGCGGACCAGGCAGGAGCCGACCTGAGGGGTGGTCAGGGCGCAGGCCGGAAGGGACACCAGACGGCCGCGTGCAGCGAACTGCCCACTGGTCGCGGCATCCAGCGCGGTGAGGTCCAGGCCTACCTGCACCAGGGCAACCGCGGCGCTGGCGTCCGTACGAGCATCGGGAGCCGCGCTTGCCGAGGCGGACCCACTAGCGGACAGAGACAGCAGAAGGCCGTCGACACCCGCGGCCGTCGCTGCCGACTCGTCGGACTGCACCACCGTGACCGAGGAAGCTGAAGCACCCAGCCCTTCAGCCTTGCCCTGGGCGTGCAGCGGTGGAGGGGTGTTCACCCAGACCGGGAGACTTCCGGCCCTGACCGGGGCTGCACCCAGCTGTGCCGCCGCGCTTTCGCGCTTTGCAGGAGCCTTGTGCACCAACGGGACTGACGCTTTGGGCACTGGATAGTGTGGTGTGCCCTCAACAGGCTTAGCCGCATTGGTCACAGGAACAGAAATCGTACCTGGCAACGGGGTACCGGTCGGTGCCCAGATCCGGGAGAAATCCGGGGTGGTCGCAGCCGCCTGGGTGACCATGGGCCCCAGGAGCGAGGCCAACACTGCCAACCCCAAGGGCCCGGCTATTCGCCTCCGAAATCCGACTTCCTTGCGGAAACTGCTACGAACTGGCACCTACATCTCCAGACCTGGCAAACGATTATGACGCACCGTCACCTTCTTGGGTGACCATGGAGCGGATCCTATGGCAACGGACACTGACCCTGCAGGCAGATATAACTTGACCGTCCACTGCAACCCGGACTACCTGGATACTTAGGGAACTTCCTCCCAATCAAGGCATTTGCCGATTAATGCCGTTGACTCACTGTCAATTCCCTGGAAGCGTACAGAAACCCTCTGCGATGCCAGCGTCAGAGGAACGGAAGGATTGCGAGGATCGCGTGCGCCCTACCAAATTCACTTATTTGACAGACGGTCAGCAAATGTCCGACTTTCACCCCCGTCCGGTGAAGAGGCGGGCGCAGGTGGGCTCCCTCGCAGCCCTACTGTCCTTGTCAGCAGGCGTGCTCGCTCTCAACCCGATGTCAGCCCAGGCAGGCACCGGAGTCGACTTCCAGCACGCAGTCCGCGCCAGCGACGCCGTGCACGCGAGCGAGACCCTGAACCTCCGACCGGCGGATGCAGCCATTGCTGAGGCGAAGCGGACCGGCAAGGACGTGCCGATCCCCACGCTGACCGACGAGTACAGCACCTCAGTTGCCACTCCCACCGGCAAGATCCGCCGGAACCAGAACCTGGAGGCGCAGCGCACGAAGCGGTCTGACGGTTCGTGGGGCCCTTTGGATGACACGCTGGTGCAGGGCGCGGACGGCTCGCTCGCACCGGCAGCTGCGAGCGAGAAGCTCGTGATCTCCAGCGGTGGCAGCGGGCCCCTGGCAACGATGATCACCAGGGACGGCAAGCAGCTCGCGGTGGGCTCACCGTTCCCCGGTGCCCTGCCAACGCCGGTGGTCAGTGGCAACAGCGCGCTCTTCACGGCGGTGGCACCGGATGTCGATCTGAAGGTGACAGCGACCAAGTTCGGCGGCTACACCACCGTGTTGGTGCTGCACACGCCTGCCGCCGCCGCGAACCCGGCCGTACGGGCGCTCAGCTTCCCCACCGTGTCCAAGGGCCTCGACCTGTCCTCGTCCGCAGACGGGGATCTGCGGGCTACCAGCGGTGGCGAGACGGTGTTTACCGCGCCCACGCCGAAGATGTGGTCTGCCGCAGCGCCCACCAGCGAGGGTGCAGCGAAGGCCCTGAAGGGTACTGCCCTCGCTGAGAAGGCCCCAACTTCCACTCCTGGTATGTCTGGAGCAGCACAGTCGACGGAAAATGTTCCAAGCAGCGCCGACGGGCCTGGATCGACGGCAACGGTAACTGCCGTCCCTACGTCGGCTAGCACGGATGCGAAGGGCAACGGGATGATCCGGTTGTACCCGAGCCCGGAACTGCTGGACGGGGCGGACACCAGGTATCCGATCTATGTCGATCCCGTGTGGTCGAACGACGCTCGGAGCAAGAGCCACCATGCCTGGGTACAGCAGGCCATCCCCACCACGGGCAACTTCGACAGCACGGGCTCACAGAACCGTAATCACCCTGGAGTCGGTTATCAGGGCTGGGAGTCACCCTCAGGGATCGAACGGTCTCTGTTCGAGTTCAGCCTCGGCGGCTACCTGAGCACCACCGTCATCAACTCCGCGACCCTGCACGTGCCGCAGTACAGCTCCTCCAACTCGTCCTGCGTCAACGGCTATCCGATGAACCTCTACCGGGCGGCTGCCTTCAGCGACACCGTCAGCTGGAACAACTACACCACCTACGAGTGGGTCGACGGCAAGACCAGTGTGCCGGGCAACGGCAGTTCGGGCTGCCCCGGCGAACTCAGCATCGACTTCAACGTCACCGCCCCCCTGCGCAACGCCCTGACCAACCCTGGGGTCCCGTTGGCCTTCGCCGTGCTCGGCAATGAAGGCACCGGCGACAGGGTGAGCTTCAAGCGCCTCGGCTACAACGCCATCCTGTCCACCGAGTACGACCACGTCCCGCTGACCCCCACCGACCCCGCGGCACTCCCGAGCCCGCGCCGCCTCACTGCCGTGAACACGGACGCCTGCTGGAACGCGCCCCTGTCCGAGTACGGCTGGGTGACCGACACCGGCACCACCCTCACCTCCGTGGTCAGCAGCTACAACCAGTCCCAGCTCACCGAGTACGCGGCCATCTGGGACAACGCCCTGCCCGGCAGCCCCGTCGCCAGCGCCGGCTGGTCGGGCTTCGTCCCGAGCGGCAGCCGCGCTTCCTACACCGTGCCCCGCGGCACCCTCCAGGACGGCCACCACTACGGCTGGCAGGCCCACGGCGACGACGGCATCATCAGCGGCCCCAACACCGCCGCATGCCACTTCGCCGTCGACACCACCCCGCCCGTCGCCGCGTTCGGCGCCTTCACCGACCCCGCCACCCAGTACCCGCCCTCCGGCAACGGCCAGACCACCAACCTGCGCCTGGGCGACACCGGACACATCCCCTTCGCTGCCTCCGACCCCAACCCGTCGGGCCTGCTGACCTCGGGCCTGGCCTGCGTGCGGTGGGGCTACGACCCGCAACTTGCCACCTACGACCAGATCTGCGGCACCGGCGGTGCCCCGCTGAGCGTCACCGACATCACCACCAAGCCCACCCGCTGGGGCACCAACACCCTGTACGCGCAGGTGTACGACTACGCCGGGAACAGCTCCCAGACCCTCTCGTACTCCTTCTACGTCCCCTGGACACCCGGCCCGGTCGCCTTCGGTGACACCACCGGCGACGCCCGACCCGACATCCTCGTCCCCGACGCCGCCGGCAACCTCATCACCCACGGTCGCGCCACCGACCCCGGCAACACAAGCGTCCCGCCCACCGGCACCGCCGCCCCCGCCGTGCAGGCGCCCGAGCTCGACAGCACCTGGAAGGACTTCCACACCACCCACCGCGGCTCCCGCAACCCCGGTGACAACGCCGACGACCTCTTCGTGCACCGCGACGGCGGCGACAAGCTCTACTACTACGCCAACGACAAGAGCAACCTGGGCCGCTTCGCTCCCGACTTCAAAACCTCGCTGCCCCGGCCCAACTGCACTGGGACGTGCACCGGGTACCACCAGGACAGCGACTGGCGGTACACCTCCCAGATCACCCCGATCGGCTCCACCAGCACCACCCGCACCCCCAGCGGCAAGTTCACCGACGCCACCGGAATCCTCACCGTCGAGTCCGGCAACCTCTGGTACTACCCGCCGAAGAACAGCGTCTCACTGCGCGCGCCCGCCCTGGTGGCCACCGGCGGCTGGGACAACCGCGACCTGATGGTCCCCGGAAACACCCTCAACATCGGCACCGACACCGCTCCGTCCCTGTGGGCCAGGGACCGCGCCACCGGCAACATCTACCAGTACGCCCTGACCACCGCGGCCCGCAGCGACGCCCTGGGCAACTACACCGTTGTCACCGCCGTCACCGCCAGCCCGGCCAGCCCCATCGGCACCGGCTTCACCACCGCTTCCTTCCCCACCGCCGCGTACACCACGATCGGCGCCGACGGCGACCAGACCGACGACGGCATCCCCGACCTCTGGGCCCTCGACACCAACGGCAAGCTCCACGTGTGGCCCGGCATCGCCACCAACAAGGTCGTCACGGGCTTCACCCCCGACCACTACCGCGGCGACACCCGCGCCCCCGCCGTCCAGTGGAAGCTCAACGACAACACCGGCAGCACCTCAGCCGCAGCCACCCCCGCCTCCACCACCACCAAACCCAACAACTACAGCGCCACCAACAAGAACGTCACCTACACCGCGGACACCGTCGACGGACGAACCACCAACGTCGCCATGTTCAACGGCACCGACTCGGCCCTGAACTCCGGCGCACCGGGGGTGGACACCAAAAAGAGTTTCACCGTCAGCGCCTGGGCCAAGTCCGGCCCCCAGGGCGGCATCGTCGCCAGCCAGGACCTCACCCGCGCCAGCAGCTTCCTCCTGTGGAGCGAGGGCGAAGGCACCGGAAAAGCCTGGCGCTTCTCCCTCGCCAACGCCGACAACGACGCGTGGCCCTACGACACCACCGGCACGGTGAACGGCTCCGCCCTCGTCAAGGCCGGCAAATGGACGCAGCTGACAGCCAGTTACAACGCCGCCACCGGCCAGACGAGCCTGTACGTCGACGGCACCCTCGCCGGCAGCGGCTACCACGACTCGGCCACCAGCCCGACGCCCAGCGGAAAGTTCGCCATCGGCCGCTACCAGTCCCAAGGCGGCCCCAGCATCAGCTTCAAGGGCAGCATCAGCAACGTCGCCGTCTACGACGGAGCCTCCGCCACCGCCCCCACCACCGCAGCCATTCGCCACGCCGCCAGCGACAACTGCCTCGACGTCCCGTTCAACGACACCACCCAAGGCGTCCAGATCTACCCCTGCAACACCACCCCCGCGCAGCAGTTCACCCTCAACCCCGCCAACGGCACCATCACCGCCAGCGGCAAATGCCTCGACATCACCGCCGACGCGACCGTCAACGGCAGCGCCGTCAGCCTGTGGACCTGCGCCCCCGGTGCCCAGAACCAGATCTGGCTCCCCCGCGCCGACGGCAGCATCTACAACCCCCGCTCCAAGCGCTGCCTCGACCTCCCCGGCAACTCCACCACCCCCGGCACCCGCCCCACCATCTACGACTGCAACACCACCCCCGCCCAGACCTGGAGCATCCCCACCACCAAGACCCCCGCGCTCCCCACCAACCCCTGATCATCGTCGATGACCCCGAGTGGCAGGTCGCTCGGATGAGCAGTGGGCCGGCCCCGCAGCACGGTTTGAAGTGTGCTGCGGAGCCGGCCCACTGCTGTTCACGGTGCGGGAGCGGCGTTTTCCCTCGACCAGGCCGCCGCCGATGGCGCCACGGGCCCGGGCCCGGGCGCGCGCACGTGGTTGCCGGTGCCGACCAGCCCCACGGGTTCTCCATGCGATTCCGAAGCCCGTTCGAACCTTCACACCGTCACATCGGCAGCGAACGCAGCCGCACCGCCCCCTCCGGCCACTCGACACCCTCCCGCAACGGCATCCACAGCGTGCACAACGGCATCACCACCACCCCGCCCGGCTGCCGCACCTCCACCTCCCCCGCCACCGACCGCCAACCGAGCCGCCGATAGAGCGGAACGAGCTGCGGCCGACAGAACAACACCCCGAACGACGGCCCCAACGTCCGGGCATGCTCCAGAGCCGCCCCCACGACGGCACGGGCCAGCCCCCCGGCCCCGCACATCGGGAGCGACGGCGACGCCACCGACGCCCATCACCTCCGTCTCCAACTCCCCGATGGTGACTGGCAGTCGGAGCAGCCCGGTGTGGGCGACCAGGCGGCCGGCCAGGCGGATGCCGAAGTGCTCGTCCTTCGGCAGCCAGGTCAGCCCGAGGGCGGCCACCCCGAAGGGGTCGGTGAGGTCGCCGAGGATCTCGGCCTTGTCGTCGTCCGTGTACCGGGCGATCCGCTCCGGGGCGGGCAGCAGGTGATGATCGGTCATCCCGACATGATCCGGTCCGCCCCGCAGCCCGACAACCAGGTCGCGCCGACACCCCCGATAAGGTGGCCGGATGTCCCTGCTCAGCCTGCACGACAAGGCCGTTCTGGCGGCGCGCTTCGAGCGTGACCCGGCGCTGCATCAGATGGAACTCGGCGACCTCGACGACCTGTTATGGCCGCACACCTCCTGGTACACGGCCGGCGATGACGGCCCGGTGGCGCTGCTGTACAGCGTCGGCGACCCGCCCACCCTGCTCGCGCTCGGCCGCCCCGAGGAGGACGCCGCCTGGCGGGAGCTGCTGCACGCGCTGCTGCCGGTGCTGCCGCGCCGCTTCCTCGGGCACCTCTCGGCAGACGCCCTCGACCTGTTCTCCGGCAGCTACGCGGTGCGGCGCCACGGCACCCTGCGCCGGATGGCCCTCACCGATCCCGCCCTGGCCGACCGGCACCCGGCCGGGCCGTGGAAGCCCCGGCCGCTGAGCCGGGCCGACCTGCCGGAGCTGACCGCCCTGTTCGCGGCGGGCTACCCGGGCAACTGGTTCGACGACCGGATGCTCGACAGCGGCCGGTACGTCGGGGCCAGGGACGACTCCGGCAGCCTGGTCGCCGTCGCCGGGGTGCACGTCCACTCCCCCGCCCACCGGGTGGCCGCCCTCGGCAACGTGACCACCCACCCGGCCGTCCGTGGACGCGGTGCGGCCGCCGCCTGCGTGGCCGAGCTCTGCCGCCTGCTGGCCGACACCGTCGACCACGTCGGCCTCAACGTCCGCGCCGACAACGCCACCGCGGTACGGCTCTACGAGCGCCTCGGCTTCACCCACATCCTGGACTTCGAGGAGGCCACCTTCACCGCCCGCTGACCCGTCGCCGCGCCTGGCCGTCGGCGACCACCGAGCGCCCCGAGGCGGCCGCCCGGCCGAAGCCCTCGCGGGATCCCCGGCCCCGCCGGGGGCTCCTCCTCGGCGAAACCCGTGAGGCGCGTGGGGCCGCTCCCGCCGGGGCAGCCCGGCGCGCGGGCCACGGCCCGGGGCGGCCGCCGGCGACCGCGCACCCTACGACGGTTCGGACCCCTCCACCGGCTCCGGGAACCGCTCGGCCAATCCCTGCAGCAACCGCGCGTATGCTTCGCGCTGGGGCGTCCGGGGCTCGACCCGCCCCTTCTCCCAGGTCCAAATGGTCTCGCGCTTCACCCGCAGGGCGTCCGCGATCTGCTGTTGGGTCAACCGGGCGGCCCTGCGCAGGCGGGCCCGCTCCGTCGGCGGGGGAAGTTCCTCGGTACGGGCCAGCAACGCGTCCACCGCTCGGAACAACGCCCCTGGTTCCGTCATTACGCCACCTCCGCGCAGTACCCTAGCCTCGATGTCACTACGGATCTAACACCCACGCCGGTGCCGCCGGTGTAGTCCATTCGGCCATTGGGCGCAATACCGTGGCCCACGTCACGTAATTCGATCCGTAACGGATCGACCTGCCCCGCGATGAACGGGGAGGTGTTGTCGCGCGGGAACGAGTTCCCGTACCGCGTTGTCCCACTCCCCCTTGTGAGAGGCTCCTCGTGTCGCTCAGCTCGACCAGCAGGGTTTCCGTCGCCGAGAAGAAGCGTCCCGCCAAGCGGGCGGCCAAGGCCGCCGTGGCCGCTCCGCAGCCCGCAGCGTCCACCGAGGACGCCGGCGGCGACTGGGAGGACGACAAGGAGCAGGCCGCCGCCGAGCCGGAGGAGCAGGAGGGCGGGGTCTTCGTGCTGTCCGACCGGGACGACGACGACGCTCCCGCCCAGCAGGTGTCCACGGCCGGTGCCACCGCCGACCCGGTCAAGGACTACCTGAAGCAGATCGGCAAGGTCCCGCTGCTCAACGCCGAGCAGGAGGTCGAGCTCGCCAAGCGGATCGAGGCCGGCCTGTTCGCCGAGGACCGGCTCGACGTCGACGACAGCCTGACCCCGCAGTTCCGCCGCGAGCTGGAGCTGCTGGCCGAGGACGGCCGCCGGGCCAAGAACCACCTGCTGGAGGCCAACCTCCGCCTGGTGGTCTCGCTGGCCAAGCGCTACACCGGCCGCGGCATGCTCTTCCTGGACCTGATCCAGGAGGGCAACGTCGGTCTGATCCGTGCGGTGGAGAAGTTCGACTACACCAAGGGCTTCAAGTTCTCCACGTACGCGACCTGGTGGATCCGGCAGGCGATCACCCGCGCGATGGCCGACCAGGCCCGCACCATCCGCATCCCGGTGCACATGGTCGAGGTCATCAACAAGCTGGCCCGCGTCCAGCGCCAGATGCTCCAGGACCTGGGCCGCGAGCCCACCCCGGAGGAGCTGGGCAGAGAGCTGGACATGACCCCCGAGAAGGTGGTCGAGGTCCAGAAGTACGGCCGCGAGCCGATCTCCCTGCACACCCCGCTCGGCGACGAGGGCGACAGCGAGTTCGGTGACCTGATCGAGGACTCCGAGGCGGTCGTCCCGGCCGACGCGGTCTCCTTCACCCTGCTCCAGGAGCAGCTGCACTCCGTCCTGGACACCCTGGCCGAGCGCGAGGCGGGCGTGGTCTCGATGCGCTTCGGCCTGACGGACGGTCAGCCGAAGACGCTGGACGAGATCGGCAAGGTCTACGGCGTGACCCGTGAGCGGATCCGCCAGATCGAGTCCAAGACCATGTCCAAGCTGCGCCACCCGTCCCGCTCCCAGGTGCTGCGCGACTACCTGGACTGAGCCTCCCCGGCCCGGGCCAGCAGCGCCTCGCTGCGGGTCAGGTCCAGCAGGTGGCCGATCCCGCGTTGGAGTCCGGCGGCCTGTTCGGCGAGTACCACCGCGCCGGCCGGGTCGCCCTGGTGCAGCCGGGCGGTGGCGGTCACCAGCAGGGCCCGGGCCTCCAGCGGGCGGTAGCCGCCGGCCCGGCAGAGCTCGGCCACCTGCCCGGCGAGCCGGGCGGCTTCGGCCGGGCGGTGCTCCAGCAGCTCGACCTCGGCCAGCCCGAGGGTGGCCCGCAGCTCCGGCAGCCGTACGCCGCTGGCCACCGCGAGCCGGCGCGCCCGTCGCAGGTGCAGGGCGGCCAGGTGGGTGTGGCCCGTCGCCAGCCGGTACCCGCCCAGCGCGACCAGCGCGCCGCACTCGGCGAACGGGTCCCCCGTCCGCAGCACCAGCGCGAGCGCCGTACGGGCGTCCCGCAGCGCCTCCTCGGGGCGTCCCGCCGAGAGCGCCACCCCCGACCGTTCGACCAGTGCGGCGGCCTCGCCGTCCAGGTGACCGAGGTCACGGTCGATCAGGTGGGCCGTGGTCAGGTCCCGGTGCGCGGCCTCCAGCGCGCCCCGGCGGTGCCGCAGCACCCCGAGGTTGATCAGCGCCGCGGCCTCGCCGCGCCGGGCCCCGGCGGCCCGGTGGATCTCCAGCGCCTCGGTCAGGTGGGCCTCGGCCTCGGTCAGCCGGCCCGACAGCAGGTAGCCGGCGCCCAGGTTGTTGTGGTTGATCGCGATGCCGGTCCGCCAGCCGAGCCGCTGGTGCACGGCCAGTGCCGCCGACATGTACTCCACCGCCTGGTCGGCCCGGCCGAGGATCGAGCAGGCCACCCCGATCCGCTCCAGCGCCGAGGCCCGGAACCGCTCCAGCTCGGCCGGCCCGTCGGTGGTGCGGTCGGCCACCCGGACGATCCAGCGGTTGTAGCCGACCGCGCGCCGGTAGTCGCCGGTGCAGTGGTGGGCCATCGCCAGGCTGGTGAGCGAGGCGATCACGCCGGCCCGGTCGTCCCGGGCCAGTGCGGCGGCCAGCGCCGTCCGGGCCACCGGGAGCCAGTGCGGGTTGCCCCGCCGGGCGGTGTAGTGCGGGCGCAGCGCGTCGGAGAGCAGCCAGGCCATCTCCGGTGCGCCCTGCGCCACCGCCGCGCCCTGGGCCAGCACCACGGCCCCCTCGTACCGGGCGATCCAGGCGGCGGCCGCCCGGGAGTCGGTGAACGGTTCGCCGGGCAGCCGGAGCGCCTCCGGTATCGGCAGCCGGACGAACTGCGGGAACAGCGTCCGGGCGGCCGCGTCGGCCAGGTGCAGGTACAGCGCGTACAGCCGTCGGGAGGCGGCCAGCCGTTCGGCCTCCGGGTCGCCCTCCAGGCCGAGCAGCTGGGCGTAGCGGCGGAGCAGGTCGTGCACCGTCCAGCGGTCGGCGGCCAGCTGGGTGATCAGGTGCGCGTCCAGCAGCCGGCGCAGCAGCGGGGCGGTCCGCTCGGGGGTGGAGCCGATCAGCGCGGCCGCCCCCTGCGGGCCGAACTCCGGGACGGGCAGCAGGCCGAGGCGGCGGAACAGCAGCTGCTGGTCGGGGGTCAGCGCCTGGTACGAGTAGTCGAAGGCGGTCCGGATCGCGGCCTGCTCGTCCCCCAGCACCTCCAGCTCGGCCAGCGCGCTGGCGCCGGACAGGGCGGCGGCCCGCTCCGCCAGCGTCGGGTAGTCGGTGCCGGCCAGTCCGGCGGTGGCGATCCGGATCGCCAGCGGCAGCTGGCCGCAGGTGCGGGCGATCTCGGCGGCGGCCTCCGGTTCGTCGGCGACCCGGTCGGAGCCGACCAGCCGGGCGATCAGGGTGACCGCCTGATCAGGGGTCAGCAGGCCGAGCCGCAGGTCCCGGGCGCCGTCCCGGGCGACCAGGCCGGTGAGCCGCTCCCGGGAGGTCACCAGCACGCAGCTCTGCGGTCCGGCGGGCAGCAGCGGGCGGACCTGCTGGGCGGTGCGGGCGTTGTCGAGCAGCAGCAGCACCCGGCGCTCGGCCAGCACCGAACGGTAGAGCCCGACCGCCTGCTGCTCGTCGGCGGGGATCTGCTCGGGCCGGACGCCCAGGGCGCCGAGCAGTTGGGCCAGTGCCTCGCCCGGCGTCATCGGCTCGCCGGGGCCGTGGCCGCGCAGGTCGAGGTGCAGTTGACCGTCCGGGAAGTGGCTCCGGGCCTGGTTCGCCCACCAGGTGGTGAGCGCGGTCTTGCCGACGCCCGCCATGCCGGAGACCAGCACCAGCGCGGGCAGGCCGTCCGGGAGCAGCGCGTCCAGCTCGGTTAGCTCGCCCCGGCGGCCGGTCAGTTCCCGTACCACTGGCGGGAGTTGACGTGGGATCAGCAGCGGCGGCGGGCCCGGCCTGGGCGCGGGCCGGCCGCCGGTGGGCCGGTCGCCGGCGAGCAGGCGGCGGTGGGCGTCGGCGAGCGCCGCGCCGGGGTCGGAGCCCAGCTCCTCGCGCAGCCTGGCCCTGGTCCGCTCGTAGAGCTCCAGGGCCTCGGCGGACCGGCCGCCCTGCCGCAGGGCCAGCAGCAGGAGGGCCACCAGCGGTTCGGCCAGCGGGTGTTCGGCCACCAGCGCGGAGAGCTCGGCGGCCACCAGGGCGTGCCGGTCCAGCTCGAGTTCGGTCCGGTAGCGGCTGGTCTGGATCTCCAGGTACTCCCTGGTCAGGGTCTCCCGCATCCGGTCCGCCCAGGCACCGGACACGCCCGCCAGCGGATCGGCCCACAACCGGGCCGCCCTGCCGAGGAGTTCGGCCGAGCCGGGCCGGTCACCGCGCTGCTCGGCCCGCTGGGCGTCGGCGGCCAGCCGGCGCAGCCGGTGCACGTCGATCTGCCCGGGCTCGGCGGTCAGCGTGTAGCCCGCGCCGTCCCGGAGCAGTTCCAGCCCGGGCCAGGGCGCCAGCACCCGGCGCAGCCGGGCCAGGTACGCGTAGAGGGTGCTCCGGGCGGTGGGCGGCGGCTGTTCGTCCCAGACCCGGTCGATCAGGTGGTCCACGCCCACCTGGCGGCCCGGCGTCATCGCGAGCACGGCCAGCACGGCGCTCTGCTTCGCCGTCCCGGCGGGGACGAAACCGTCCGCCGTCTCGACCCCGACCCGACCGAGCAGTCTGACCAGCACGTGCACCCCGTTCTTCGTTCCTGCGGTCCCTCGCGGTGGAGGGCGTCCTGCGTGCGGCCTTCCGCCGGGCCGGTCCCGCCCTCCGGAGTGTCCACCCCATCGGGCCGTCCGGCGGGGTGTGCCGTCGACCCGTGCAAGATTCTTGCAATCGGGCCGGGCGAGACTGTCCCCGACCCCGGAGTTCCGGGGTCCGTCGGCCCGGCGGGGGCCGGTTGGGCGCGCGCGGGGGCGTGCTGCAGCCGGCGAGTCCGGTCGGGGCGACGAGTGGTACGGGCAGGTGGTCCGTTGACATGCGGTGGCTCCGCGTGGACAGGTGCCCGCCCGACGCGGGCTCCATACACCCGCGTCGGTGCCCTGTCGCTGTGCCTCGGAGCTTCCGTGTCCGCGGTTCCCGGTCGTGCTCACCGGTGACCGCGGCACGGACCACCTCACCCCACCGACAGCCGATCGGGCGGCGCTGCACCGCAGACCGATCGGCTGTCCCACAGACACCGCGCGTGCCGGCACCCCCAGCGCCGGCACGCGCGGTCTCCACCCCCACGGGGCGTCGGTACGCCTACCGGGGCGGCGGGTAGCGCGCGACCAGCTCTGCTCCCAGCCTGGCCAGCTCCTGCCGGGCGGCCGGCGGGTCGAGCACCTCCACCCGGGCGCCCAGTCCGGCCAGTTGGGCCGCCACCACCTCCGCCGACGGGCCGTCGAGCTCCACCTCCAGCCCGCCGTCGGCCAGTTGACCGACCGTCCGGAGCCGCCCGTCGAACAGCCGGTGCAGCACCGCCGAGGCGTCCGGCGCCGCCCGCACCCGGACGGTGGCGGCGTGCAGCCGCTCCTCCATCCGGGCGGCCAGCGCGCGCCAGGCCACCGCCAGGTCGAACCCGTCCGGCCGGGCGACCGGATCGCCGGTGGCCACCGCCGAGACGACCCGGCTGAGCCGGAACGATCGCAGGCCCTCGGCCGTCTCCGCGACCAGGTAGCCGACCCCCGCCTTGGTGGCCAGGCCGAGCGGGTGGACGATCCGCTCCCCCGCCGCCCGCCCGGGGGTCGCGTAGCCGAGCCGCACCTGCACCCCCGCCACCACCGCCCGCTGGAGCGCGTCCAGGTGTGGTTCGGCCGCCGTGCTGGTGGCCCGCGACCAGTCGGTGGGATCGGTGAACCCGGCCCGGGCGGCGGCCTCGGCGGCCGGTCGCAGCGGCGCGGGCAGCGCTCGCACCAGCTTGCGCAGGACGGTCCTGGTCTCCGGCGAGGTGGCGGCGGGACCGGCGGTCAGGAAGAGCGAGCGGGTCTCGTCGGCGGTCAGGCCGGTCAGGTTGGTCCGCGCCCCGCCGACCAGTGACCAGCCGCCGTTCCGGCCGCGCTGCGCGTGCACCGGGATGCCGGCCATCGCCAGCGCCTCCAGGTCCCGCCGGGCGGTGCGCTCGGACACCTCCAGCTCGGCGGCGACCTGGGCCACCGTCACCTGCCCGCGCTCCTGGAGGAACAGCAGGGCGGCCACCAGGCGATCGGCTCTCATCGGACCTCCGGTAAATGTGGCCAGAAGGTGGCCACTTTACCGTCCAGAGTGGAGTCATCGCCGCGAACGAGCGCGGTACACCGAACAGTTGGAGCTGACCATGATCGTGGTGACCGGAGCGACCGGGAACGTCGGACGTCCGCTGGTGCAGGCCCTGGCCGGGGCCGGGGCCAAGGTGACCGCCGTCTCCCGGACGGCGGCCGAACTGCCGCCGGGCGTACCGCACCTGACGGCCGACCTGGCCGACCCGGCGAGCCTGCGGGCCGCCCTCACCGGCGCCGACGCGCTGTTCCTGCTGATCGCGGGCTCGGGCCTGGAGCTCGACCCGGAGGCCCTGTTGGGCGCGGCGAAGGCGGCCGGGGTCGGCCGGGTGGTGCTGCAGTCCTCGCAGGTCGTCGGCACCCGGCCCGGCGTCCCCTCGCACGCCGGGCTGCACGCCTTCGAGCAGGCCGTCCAGCGGTCGGGGCTGGACTGGACGGTGCTGCGGCCCGGCGGCTTCGCCTCGAACGCCCTGCTGTGGGCCGAACCGGTCCGGGCGCACCGGACGGTGGCCGCGCCGTTCGGCGACGTCGGGCTGCCGGTGGTCGACCCGGCCGACATCGCCGAGGTGGCGGCGGCCGTACTGCTCGGCGACGGGCACGCCGGGCGGACGTACGAACTCACCGGCCCCGCCTCGGTCTCGCCGCGCGAGCAGGCGGCGGCGATCGGCGCCGCGCTCGGCGAGCCGGTCCGCTTTCTGGCGCAGAGCGCCGCCGAGGCCCGGGCCCAGCTGCTGCGCTTCATGCCCGAGCCGGTGGTGGACGGCACGCTGGACATCCTGGGCCGCCCGACGGCCGCCGAACAGCGGGTCGGCCCGGACGTCGAGCGGGTGCTCGGCCGGGCCGCCCGGCCGTTCGCCGACTGGGCGCAGCGCCATGCGGCGGCCTTCCGCTGAGCCGCCGCGCCCGGTCAGGCGACGGGCTGGGGCACCGCCCCGGCGCTCGCCTCGGCCGGGGCGGCCT
Organism: Kitasatospora sp. NPDC101801; assembly: GCF_044766665.1. Classification (NCBI taxonomy): domain Bacteria; kingdom Bacillati; phylum Actinomycetota; class Actinomycetes; order Kitasatosporales; family Streptomycetaceae; genus Kitasatospora; species Kitasatospora sp. NPDC101801. The sequence goes on along the minus strand of NZ_JBIWML010000038.1, from coordinate 30,505 downwards.
GCGCGCCGGGCCGGTCCAGGGCCCAGGAGACGGCGGCGATCAGGAAGCCGATCGCCGCCAGTACCGCCCCGACCAGGGCCGGTGAGACCCAGCCGAGCCCGGCGCTGAGCGCGAGACCGCCGAAGAACGCCCCCTGGGCGTTGGCCAGGTTGAACGCGCCCTGGACGGTGGCCGAGGCCAGCGTCGGGGCGCGTCGGGCCTTCTGCAGCACCAGGGTCTGCACGGTCGGCACCGTCGCGAAGCCGAACAGCCCGATCAGCACCACGGTGATCGCCGCCGACCACTCGGTCCGGGCGGTGACCGAGAACGCCGCCAGCGCCAGTGCCATCAGCAGGAAGGCCGCGCAGATGGCGGGCCGCAGCGCGCGGTCGGCGGCGTACCCGCCGATCACGTTGCCGAGCGTCATGCCGACACCGAACAGCGCGAGCACCACGGTGACCGAGCCCTCCGAGAAGCCGGCCACCTCGGTCAGGATCGGGGTGATGTAGCTGTAGCAGGCGAACAGCCCGGCGCAGCCGAACACCACCGTGCCGAGGGCGAGCCAGAGTTGGCCGCTGCGGAAGGTGGAGAGCTCGCGGCGCAGCCCGGCGCCGGGATGGCTCGGCAGGGTGGGCACCAGCCGGGCGATGGCGAAGGTGCCGAGCCCGCCGATGCCGACCACCACCAGCATCGCGGCCCGCCAGCCGAGCTGCTGGCCGAGCAGGGTGGCCACCGGCACCCCGACGATGTTGGCCACCGTCAGACCGGAGAACATCACCGAGACCGCGCGGGCCCGCAGGTGCGGGGCGACCAGTTCGGCGGCGGCCACCGCGCCGGCGCCGAAGAACGCGCCGTGCGGCAGCCCGGCCACCAGCCGGGCGGCGGCGAGCAGCGCGAAGTTCGGCGCCACCGCGCAGAGCAGGTTGCCGACGGTGAACAGCGCGGCCAGCCCGATCAGTACGCCCTTGCGGGGCAGCCGGGCACAGGCTCCGGTGAGCAGCGGGGCGCCGATCACCACCCCGATCGCGTACGTCGAGATCAGCCAGCCGGCCTGCGGGATGGACACCTCCAGGTCACCGGCGATCTGCGGCAGCAGGCCCATCGCGGCGAACTCGGTGGTGCCGATCGCGAAGGCGGTGACGGCGAGGGCGACGAGCGCCAGCGGCATGAGGGTTCAACTCCAGGACAGGGGTGGGGGCGGTCGCCGCTGACCGCCGTACGAGGGATCGAGGCAGTCTAACGAGCACCGGTGAGCGCCCGGATCCGGTGCAGTTCGTCCACGATGTCGCTCAGCGTGCGGCAGTCCGCCGGGGCGGTGGCCGGGGTGCGGGTGGCCGGGGTCAGGCCGTCGAGGGTGTCGGCCAGGGCGGTCAGTTCGGTGCTGATCAAGGCGGCGGTCGGGACGGTCGGGACCGGGCGGCCGTGGTCGAGGCGGACGGCGCAGGCGGTGGTGGCGTCGACGATCCGTTCGGCCCCGGTGGTGACGGGCAGCCAGTTCCGGTCGGCGTGCAGTTCGGCGGCGCCGGTCTCGGCGGCGGCCCTGGCCTCGGCCAGCGCCCGGTAGGCGGCGCGGCGCAGGGCGGCCCGTTCGGGCCCCTCGGGGGCGCCGGACAGCACGTGGTCCAGGTAGTGCCGGGCGTGCCGCAGGGCGACCGCGAACCGGTGGCCGACGCTGGTACGGGTCGAGGCCAGCCGGGGCAGGTGGCCGATCACCAGGACGATCGCGCAGGCCAGCGCGGTGTCGGCGAGCCTGGTGCCGGCCGCCCTGGTGTCCCCGCCGAGCGAGACGAAGGACAGCGCGGTGACGGTGATCACCGCCGTCTGGGCGGCGAAGTGCCGGGCCGCCAGCGGGATCAGCGCCCCGGCCACCGTGACGGCGACCGGCTCCGCCCCGGCGGTCGGCAGCGTGGCGAACAGCAGCACCCCGAGCGCGGTGCCGGCGAACCGGTTGACCACCCGGGAGAACAGCGGCCCGATGTCGGGCTTGACCAGGAACGCCGCGGTGACCGGCAGCCAGTACCAGTAGTCGGCGCTCAGCAGCAGCGCGGCGGCGGTGCTGGCGCCGACGCAGACCGCGACCCGCAGCCCGTTCTCCCGTCCGGCGGGTCCGAGCGGCCGGGCGCCCGGGCGGCTGCGCGGCGGTACGGCGGCCGGGCCGCCCGGGTCGGCGAACGCGAGGGTGGCGTCCAGGACGGCGCGGTCGAAGGCGCTCCGGGCGGCGGTGTCCGGGACCGGCGCGGCCAGCGCGCCCGGCGCCGTGCCCGCCCGGACGGCGGCGGCCAGCCGACGCGGGCCCTCGGCCACCCGGGGCGACAGCGGGGCGCCCTCCCACAGCAGGGCGACGCTCGCCTCGCAGAGCGCGGCGGCCGCGGCGAACCGTCCGAGCAACCGCCGGTGCTCGGCCTCCCGCCCGGCCGGCACCGCCCACCCCCGCGGCGTGGCGGCCGCCGCCGCAACCTCCCGGAGCCGCCGACCGCCGGGCCCCCATCGCCGCAGCGCCTCGTCGGCCTGGTCGAGCACCCGGGTCAGCCTGCGCCGGGCGGCCTCGGCGCCCGGGGTGCCCACCGCGTCCAGCGCGTCGGCCAGGGCGTCGAAGACGGCGGCCACCGCGTGCCGCTCGCCGTCCCCGCCGACGCCGTCGGACGGGCTGACGGTCAGTCGGAGCAGCAGCGGCCAGAGCGCCCCGGCCAGGAAGCACAGCGCGGTGACCCACGGCGGCGCCGCGAGCGGCATGCCCGCGCCGACCGCCGTCAGCACCAGCAGCTGGACGGCGGCGGCCGCGCAGACCGGTCCCGCCACGCTGACCGCGCCCGAGACCAGCCCGACCAGGGTGAGCAGCGGCAGCGCCCACCAGCCGGGCAGCAGGCCGCCGAAGAAGCCGGCCGCCCCGGCCAGGGCCGGAACGGCGATCCGGACCGTGGCCACCCGGCGGGTGCCAGGGCGGTCGTTGAGGGTGGCGAACATCGCGCCCAGCCCCGCCGCGACCGCCGCCGAGCGGTGCCCGGTGGCCAGGCCGACGGCCAGCGCCGGGCCCATCCCGAGCCCGCCCCGGAGCAGCGCGGGCCAGGGGACGGGGCCCCGCTGCCAGCGGAACGGGTGGGCGAGCCAGGCCGGCGGCTGGGGCACGGTCCTCCTCCTCGTAGGGGGGTCCGACCTGCGCGGCGGACCGGTGAGTGCCGGGCCGGCCGGAACGGTCGGACCGGCCCCGGGTCGATGCCGGCAGCCTACGAGCGCCAGTTGTCGGTCCCGCTGCGTCGCCGTTACGGGAACGTGACCGTTCGCCCGCGCCGGGCCGGGTGCCAGAATGGCCAACCGGCGCGCCGTACCCGATCGCGTGCCGGGAGGAGAACCACCGTGTCGGACGCCCTGCTCGCCGCCCTGGACATCGGCGGGACCAAGATCGCGGCAGCGCTGGTCTCCCCCGACGGCTCGGTGCTGGCCAGGACCCGGCGGCCCACCCCGGCGGACCGGGACGCCGAGGCGGTGCTCGCGGCGGCCGCCGAGGCGCTGGCCGAGCTCGCCGAGTCGGTGCACTGGCCGCAGGTGGCCGCGCTGGGCATCGGCAGCGCGGGCCCGGTGGACATCGCCCGGGGCACCGTCAGCCCGGTCAACATCCCCGGCTGGCGCGGGTTCCCGATCGTCGAACGGGTCGCCGAGCTCCCCGCCGTCAAGGGTCTGCCGGTGACGCTCGCCGGTGACGGCATCGCGATCGCGGCGGCCGAGCACCGCTACGGCGCGGCGCAGCCGTACCGGAACGCGCTCTGCCTGGTGGTCTCCACCGGTGTCGGCGGCGGGCTGGTGCTGAACAACGAGCTGCACACCGGCACCACCGGCAACGCCGGGCACATCGGCCACATCTCGGTGGCCTTCGACGGCGAGTCCTGCCCCTGCGGCGGCCGGGGCTGCCTGGAGCGCTACGCCAGCGGCACCGCGATCGCCCGCCGCGCGCTGGCCACCGGCTGGCGCCCGCCCGCCGACGACGCGTCGGCGGTGGCGGTCGCCGAATCGGCCCGGGCCGGCGACCCGGTCGCGCTGGCCGCCTTCGACCGGGCCGCCCGCGCCCTGGCCGCCGGTATCGCCGCCACCGCCACCCTGGTGGAGCTGGACGCCGTGGTGGTCGGCGGCGGCGTCGCGGAGACCGGCGACCTGCTGTTCGCCCCGCTCCGCACCCACCTCACCACCTACGCCGCCCTCCCGTTCGCCGCCTCCGTCCGGCTCCACCGGGCCCGGCTCGGCACCGACGCCGGCCTGGTCGGCGCGGCGGCGGTGGCTGCGGCGGCACTGACGCGCTGACCGCCCTCCCTGTGATCGACTACGCCTGGCACGGCCCAGCGGGAAGACCGGTGCCAAGCGGGTCAACCGGCTGCGCGGCGCCGAGGTCGACGCCCGCTTCCCCAGCCCGCTGGCCCTGGTGCTGCGCCCTGAGCCCCCCGCCCGACCAGGCCGCCCGCACTCCCCGGCGGGCCCCCGGACCGCGTGGGACGATGGCAGGACCGTAGTCCGACCTCCGGGCGGTGGTGCGATCCATGCGAACCGACGAGCCGGGCCCCGATCCCCTCCCGTCCGACCTCACGGACGGTGAGCCGGACCAGGGCGGCCTGCTGATGGTCCCGATCGCCACGGCGCTGATCGCGGCCGACGGCTGCATCCTGCACTGGAGCGCGGACGCCCAGAGCCTGCTCGGCTACTCGCCGGACGAAGCGGTCGGCGCCAAGGCCGCCCAGCTGCTGGTCACCGAGGCGCAGCGCCCCGAGGTGCAGGCGCTGTTCCGGGGCATCCTGGAGGGCCGGGCCTGGTCCGGCATCTTCCCGGTGCTGCACCGCAACGGCCACCACGTGAACCTGGAGTTCCGCACCCACCCCGTGCTCGGCCCGGAGGGCCGCCCGCTGGTGCTCGCGGTCGCCTCGGACGTGACGGCGGTGCACCGGCTGCGGGCCGACCTGGCGGTTCTGGACGGCTTCTTCACCCAGTCCCCGGTCGGCATGGCGGTGTACGACCCCGAGCTGCGCTTCGTCCGGCTGAACGAGGCGCTGGCCCGCACCAACGGTCTGCCGGTCGACGCCCAGCTTGGCCGCCGGGTCACCGAGGTGCTGCCGGGCATCAACGGCACCGAGATCGAGGCGGTGATGCGGCGGGTGCTGGAGACCGGCGAGGCGGTGATCGACGCCCGCTCGCACGGCCGCACGCCCGGCGACCCGGGCCAGGACCGCGCCTGGTCCGCCTCCTACTTCCGGCTGGAACGTCCCGGCGGCGGGGTGCTCGGGGTGAGCTCCACCATCGTGGACGTCACCGCGCGCTACCGGGCCGAGTCCGAGGCGGCCCGGTACCAGCAGCGGCTGGCGCTGCTCAACGAGGCCAGCACCCGGATCGGCACCACCCTCGACCTGGCCCGCACCGCGCAGGAGTTGGCCGAGGTGGCGGCCCCCGGCCTGGCCGACACGGTGGTGGTGGAGGTGCTGGATTCGCTGGCCCGCGGCGAGTCGGCCGCGCCGCCCAGCCCGGCGGACCGCTCGGCGGTGCTGCGCCGGATGGCCTTCCACACCGTGCCGGGCTCGGCGATGACCCCGCTCGCCGCCGTCGACAGCGTGCACCGCTACCCGCCGTCGGCGCCGTACGCCTGGGCGCTGGCGCACCGGCGCCCGGTGCTGCTGCCGGCCGTCGAGGGTTCGGCGATGCACTGGTTCAGCGACACCCCGCAGCTGACCGAGCGGATGCGCGCCGAGGGAGTCCGCTCCCTGATGGTGGTGCCGCTGATCGCGCGCGGGGCCGCCGTCGGGGTGGCCGCTTTCTACCGGAACCTGACGGAGCGTCGTTACGACGCGGAGGACCTCGCGCTGGCCGGCGAGCTGGCCGCCCGGGCCGCGGTCGCGGTCGACAACGCGCTGCTCTACACCCGCGAGCGGGACGCGGCCCGGCAGCGGCAGCAGGCACTGGAGGAGGCGCACGCCGCCCAGCAGCGGCTGCTGTTGCTGAACGAGGCCAGCACCCGGATCGGCACCACCCTCGATCTGCACCGCACCGCCCGGGAGTTGGTGGAGGTGGTGCTCCCCCGGTTCGCCGACTTCGTCACCGTCGACCTGCTGGAGTCGGTGCTGGAGGGTGAGGAGCCGGCCCCGCCGCCGGACGACGGGCCCGCGATGCTGCGCGCGGTCGCGGTGGGCGAGGTGCAGGGGTCGGTGGTGATGGCCGGGGCGGCCGACCCGGTCGGCGAGGCGAGCAAGTCCGCGCAGCTGTACGCGGAGAGCCTGCGCACCCGGCGCTCGATCCTGGTGACCCAGGTGGACGAGGCCGCGCTGCACCGGATCGTCGCCGCGCCCGACCGGGTCGCCCCGAGCCTGGCGGCCGGCGTGCACTCGTACCTGATGGTGCCGCTGCTGGCCCGCGGGGTGGTGCTGGGCGGTGCGGAGTTCATCCGGACCGGCACCACCCCGGAGCCGTTCACCGAGGACGACGTGGCGCTGGCCGAGGAGTTGGCGGCCCGGGCGGCGGTCTGCATGGACAACGCCCGGCTGTACCGGCGCGAGCGGGAGACCGCGCTCACCCTGCAGCGCAGCCTGCTGCCGCAGGAGGTGCACCGCACGCTCGGGCTCGAACTGGCCCACCGCTACCTGCCGAGCAGCGCGATCAGCGAGGTCGGCGGCGACTGGTTCGACGTGGTGCCGCTCTCCGGCGGCCGGGTCGCCCTGATCGTCGGCGACGTGATGGGCCACGGCATCCGGGCGGCCGCCACGATGGGCCAACTCCGCACCGTGGCACGGACCCTGGCCACCCTGGAGCTGGAGCCCTCCCGGGTGCTGCGGCGCCTGGACGAGGCCGCCGCGGCCCTCGGCGAGGGCCAGTTCGCCACCTGCGTCTGTGTCCTCTACGACCCGCTGGACCGCTCCTGCAGCGCCGCGTCGGCCGGCCACCTGCCACCGGTGATCGCCACCCCGGACGGCACGGCCGAACTCCTCGAACTCCCCTCCGGCGCACCGCTGGGCGTCGGCGGCGTGCCGTTCGAGAGCCGGTCCTTCACGCTCCCCGAGGACGGCATCCTGGTGCTCTACACCGACGGCCTGGTGGAGCGGCGCGGACGCGACCTGGACGCCGGCCTGGACCTGCTGCGGCGGACGGTGGCCGACCGGCGGCCCACCCTGGAGGAGACCTGCGACGCCGTGCTGACCGCACTGGACGCCCCCGCCGGACAGGACGACGTGGCCGTGCTGATGGCCCAGGTCCGCCCGCTCGGCGCGGACCGGTTCGCCGTGCTGCCGCTGGCCGAGGACCACGCGATGGTCGGCCACGCCCGCCGGTTCGTCCGCCGCACCCTCACCGACTGGGGCCTGCCCGCCCTGGTCGACCCGGCCGAACTGCTGACCAGCGAGCTGATCACCAACGCCCTGGTGCACGCCGGCTCACCGGTCGAGCTGCGCATCCTCCGCGACCACCTGCTCACCATCGAGGTGGCCGACGTGGACAGCCGCCCGCCCCGGCTCCGGCACGCCCGCGAGGCGGACGAGGGCGGCCGGGGCATGTACCTGGTCAACGAGCTGGCCCACCGCTGGGGCAGCCGGGCCACCGACGAAGGCAAGGTCGTCTGGTACGAGCTGGAGCCGCCACCCGGCTGACGACCCGTCCGATCCCGATCCGGAGGACCCCATGTCCATCCGCAGACTGACCGCCCTGCCGTGCGGACGGCGCGGCAAGTGGGTCGTGCTGGTGATCCTGGCCGGGCTGCTGCGGGCGGTGACCGCCCCGCTGGTGCTGATCGCCACCGTGGTGCTCAGCTACGCGGCGGCGCTCGGACTGAGCGCGCTGGCCTTCGAGCACCTCTTCCGCTTCGAGGGCTCGGACCAGTCGTTCCCACTGTTCGTCTTCGTCTTCCTGGTCGCGCTGGGCATCGACTACAACATCTTCCTGACGACCCGGGTCCGCGAGGAGGCCCTGCACCGGGGCAGCAAGGCGGGCGCGGCGGCCGGCCTGGCCGCGACCGGCGGGGTGATCACCTCCGCCGGCCTGATCCTGGCCGCCACCTTCGCCGTCCTCGGCACCCTCCCGGTCGTCGGGCCGGCGGAGATCGGCTTCGCGGTCGCCCTGGGCGTCCTGCTGGACGCCCAGGTGGTCCGCTCCGTCCTGGTCACGGCCCTGACCATGGACCTCCGCCACCGGATGTGGTGGCCGTCGAGACTGCCCGACCGACCTACTCCGGGGTGACGTACGCCCCCGAGATGCCGCCGTCCACCAGGAAGGTGTTCGCCGTCATGAACGACGAGTCGTCACTGGCCAGGAAGGCGACCGCGGCGGCGATCTCGGACGGCTCCGCGAACCGCCCCAGCGGGATGTGCACCAGCCGGCGGGCCGCCCGCTCCGGGTCCTTGGCGAACAGCTCCTGGAGCAGCGGCGTGTTCACCGGCCCCGGGCAGAGCGCGTTGATCCGGATGCCCTCCCGGGCGAACTGCACGCCCAGCTCGCGGGACATCGCCAGCACCCCGCCCTTGGAGGCGGAGTAGGAGATCTGCGAGGTGGCCGCACCCATCACCGCGACGAACGAGGCGGTGTTGATGATCGAGCCCTTGCCCTGCCGCTGCATGTGCGGGATGGCGTACTTGCAGCACAGGTACACGCTGGTCAGGTTGACCTCCTGGACCCGCTTCCAGGCGTCCAGACCGGTGGTCAGGATCGAGTCGTCCTCCGGCGGCGAGATGCCCGCGTTGTTGAAGGCGATGTCCAGGCTGCCGTAGCGGTCCACGGCCTGCTGGTACATCGCGATCACCGCCGCCTCGTCGGTCACGTCGGCCTGGACGAACAGGCCGCCGACCTCGTTGGCGGCCTTCTCGCCGCTCTCCGGGTCGAGGTCGACGCAGACCACCTTCGCCCCCTCGGCGGCGAACCGCTTCGCGGTGGCCAGGCCGATCCCGCTGCCTGCTCCGGTGATAACGGCCACCCGGCCGTCCAGACGCTTGGTCATGGCTACAGCTCCTCCGTTGCGATGAAGACGTTCTTGGTCTCGGTGAAGGCGTTGAGGGCGTCGGGGCCCAGCTCCCGGCCGAGGCCGGACTGCTTGAAGCCGCCGAACGGGGTCGAATAGCGCACCGAGGAGTGCGAGTTGACCGAGAGGTTGCCCGCCTCGACGCCGCGCGCGACCCGCAGCGCGCGGCCGATGTCCCTGGTCCAGATCGATCCTGACAGGCCGTACTCGGTGGCGTTGGCGATCCGCAGCGCGTCCGCCTCGTCCCGGAACGGGACCACGCTGACCACCGGGCCGAAGATCTCCTCGGTGAACGCCCGGTCGTCCGTCCGACCCGGCGTCAGCACGGTCGGCGGGAACCAGAAGCCCGGCCCGTCCGGGCAACTGCCGGTGAACGCGGGCTCGTTGACGTACGAGGCGACCCGGGCCCGGTGGGCGGCCGAGATCAGCGGGCCCATCTCGGTCTTCTCGTCCGTCGGGTCACCGACCCGGACCGCCCGGACGGCGGTCTCGAAGGCGGCCAGGAACTCGTCCAGCACGCTCGCCTGGACCAGGATCCGGGAGCGGGCGCAGCAGTCCTGCCCGGCGTTGTCGAAGACCGCACCCGGGGCGGAGGCCGCCGCCTTGGCCAGGTCCGCGTCGGCGAACACGATGTTGGCGCTCTTGCCGCCGAGTTCGAGGGTGACCTGCTTGACCTGGTCGGCGCAGCCGGCCGCCACCGCCTTGCCGACGGCGGTGGAGCCGGTGAAGACCACCTTGCGGACGGCCGGGTGGGTGACGAACCGCAGCCCCACCACCGGTCCGCGCCCGGGCAGCACCTGGAACACGTCCTCCGGGATGCCCGCCCGCCGGGCGAGTTCGGCCAGCCGCAGGGCGGTCAGCGGGGTGAGCTCGGCGGGCTTGAGCACCACCGTGTTCCCGGCCGCCAGCGCGGGGGCGAAGCCCCAGGCGGCGATCGGCATCGGGAAGTTCCACGGCACGATGATGCCGACCACGCCGAGCGGCTCCTGGAAGGTCAGGTCCACGCCGCCGGCCACCGGGATCTGCCGGCCGAACAGCCGCTCGGGGGCGGCGGCGTAGTACTCGATCACGTCCCGGGCGTTGCCCGCCTCCCAGCGGGCGTTGCCCACGGTGTGGCCCGCGTTGGCGATCTCGAGCTGTGCCAGGTGCTCGCGGTCGGCGTCCACGGCGGCGGCGAAGGCCCGCAGCAGCCGGGCCCGGTCGGCCGGGGCGACCCGGCGCCAGCCCTCGAACGCGGCCGCGGCCCGGGCGATGGCGGCGTCGGTCTCGGCGAGCGAGGTCATCGGGACGGTGGCGATCACCTCCTCGGTGGCCGGGTTGACCACCTCGAAGACGTCGGGCTCGGCACTGCTCACTGGGTGCTCTCCTTGATCAGGGCCTGGAACAGGCGCGGGTCGGAAGGGTCGGTCTCGGGATGCCACTGGACGCCCAGCACGAAGCGCTCACCGGGCAGTTCGACCGCCTCGACCGTGTCGTCGGCGGCCCGGCCGGTGACCACCAGGCCCTCGCCCGGGCGGCCGACGGCCTGGTGGTGGTAGCAGCGCACCTTGGCCTGGCCGCCCAGGATCGCGGCCAGCCGGCTGCCGGGGGCGGTCCGCACCTCCTGCCAGCGGAAGGTGGCCGGGGCGACCTGGTGGTCCGGCGGGTCGAGGTGCTGGACCAGATCGCCGCCGAGCGCCACGTTCAGCAGCTGCATGCCCCGGCACACGCCGAGCAGCGGCAGCCCGCTGTCCAGCGCGGCCCTCGCCAGCGCGAACTCCCAGCCGTCCCGCGCGGGTTGCGGCTCGCCGGTCCGCGGGTGCGGCGCGGCGCCGTACGAGGCCGGGTCGAGGTCGGGGCCGCCGGCCAGCACCAGCCCGTCCAGCCGGGCCAGCACCCGGGCGGCGCCCGCCGGGTCCTGCGGCGGCAGCAGGACGGGCAGGCCGCCGGCCCGTTCGACGGCCTCGACGTAGCTCTGCGGGATCAGCGCGGCGGGCTGCCGCCAGACCCCCCAGGCGGCCTCGTCCCGGTAGCTGCTGACGCCGATCAGCGGACGCCCCGTCACAGCCGCTCGAATCCGCGGCGCCGCTCCCAGTCGGTCACCGCCGCGTCGTAGGCGGCGAGTTCGACCCGGCCGGCGTGTGCGTAGTGCCGGACCACGTCCTTGCCGAAGGCCAGCCCGGCGGCCTCACTGGCCTCGAAGGCGGCCACCGCGTCGCGCAGCGTGCTGGGCACCCGGGGCGCGTCCGAGGCGTACGCGTTGCCGGTGAACTCGGGCTCCAGGGCGAGCTGGTGCTCGACCCCGTGCAGCCCGGCGGCGATCAGCGCGGCCAGCGCCAGGTACGGGTTGACGTCCCCGCCGGGCACCCGGTTCTCGAACCGCAGCGAGGCGCCGTGGCCGACCACCCGCAGCGCACAGGTCCGGTTGTCCCGGCCCCAGGCGATCGCGGTGGGCGCGAAACTGCCCGGCACGTACCGCTTGTAGGAGTTCACGGTCGGCGCCAGCAGCAGCGCGAACTCGGCCAGACAGGCCAGCTGCCCGGCCAGGAAGTGCTCCATGGTGCGGGAGAAGCCGCCAGGACCGTCAGCGGCGAACACCGCCCGGCCCTGCTCGTCGCGCAGGCTCAGGTGGACGTGGCAGGAGTTGCCCTCGCGCTCGTTGTACTTCGCCATGAAGGTCAGGCTGCAGCCCTCCTGGTCGGCGATCTCCTTGGCGCCGGTCTTGTAGACCGCGTGGTCGTCGCAGGTGGCCAGCGCGGGGCCGTACTTGAAGGCGATCTCGTGCTGCCCGAGGTTGCACTCGCCCTTCGCGGACTCGACGGTCAGCCCGGCGCCGGTCATCTCGTTGCGCAGCCGGCGCAGCAGCGGTTCGATCCTCGAAGTGCCCAGGATCGAGTAGTCCACGTTGTACTGGTTGACCGGGGTGAGGCCGAAGTAGTCCTTCTGCCAAGCCTGTTCGTAGCTGTCCTTGAAGACGATGAACTCCAGCTCGGTGCCCGCGTACGCCTGCCAGCCGTGCCCGGCCAGCCGCTCCAGCTGACGCCGCAGCACCTGCCGGGGCGAGACCGCGACCGGGGTGCCGTCGTGCTGGAGCACGTCGCACTGGACCATCGCGGTGGCCGGGTGCCAGGGCACCATCCGCAGCGTGTCGAAGTCGGGCTTCAGCACGAAGTCGCCGTAGCCGGTCTCCCAGGAGGAGACCTCGTAGCCGTCCACGGTGTTCATGTCGATGTCCACGGCCAGCAGGTAACCGCAGCCCTCGGCGGCGTTCTCCACCACCTCGTCCAGGAAGTGCCCGGCCGCGATCCGCTTGCCCTGGAGCCGGCCCTGCATGTCGGTGAGGGCGAGCACCACGGTGTCCACGGCGCCGGTGCCGATCAGCTCGCGCAACCGGTCGAGGGTGAGGCGGGGGCTGCTCATCGCTTCTCCAATACGGTGATCGGCTCGTCCTCGGCGGTGACCTTCGGCCCGGTGAACCAGTGCCGGGCGGACGCCAGCCACCAGACTCCGGCGAAGCCGAGCACGGCCGCCACCGCGACGGGGGTGTAGTTGAAGCTGACGGCGGTCACCGGACTGACCGTGGGCAGCATGAACAGCACCGTGATCAGCGCCGTCCAGCCGACCGCCACGCTACCGACCAGCTTGCTCCAACGGCCCAGATGCCACGGGCCGCGCTCGAAGGCGTCACCCTGACGGAGTCTCAGGTACACCGGGACGACGTACGCGATGTACAGCCCGATCACCGAGACCGAGGTGACGGCGGCGTACGCGGTGGCGTTCCACAGGTACTGCGCGCCGAGCAGGAACGCCCCGCCGGTGGCCAGCCAGACGGCGGCGGTCGGGGTCTGGGTGCGCGGGTTGATCCGGTGCCAGATCCGCGAGCCCGGCAGTGCGCCGTCCCGCGAGAAGGCGTAGATCATCCGGGAGTTGGCGGTGACCGAGGCCATCCCGCAGAAGAACTGGGCGCCGATCACGATCAGCAGCAGCAGCTTGGCGCCGCCCACCCCGATCGCGTCGATGAAGATCTGCGCGGGCGGCACGCCGGTCGAACTGCCGAGCGCCCCGTCGTAGTCGGTGATCGCGAAGGTCAGCCCGAGCAGCAGCACCCAGCCGGCCACCAGCGAGACCAGCACCGAGTTGACGATGCCCTTCGGCCCGGAGCGGGCCGCGTCCCTGGTCTCCTCGGTCATGTGTGCCGAGGCGTCGTAACCGGTCAGCGTGTACTGGGCGAGCAGCAGGCCGAGCATGGCGACGTAGAAGCTGCTGTGGAAGCCGGTGTTGTTCACGAACTTCGTGAACACGAAGGAGGCGGAGGCGTGTTCGGCGGGCAGCAGGACCAGCGCGCCGACGATCACCGCGACCCCGATCAGGTGCCACCAGACGCTGACCGTGTTGAACAGCGCGACCAGCCGGACGCCCCGGGTGTTCAGCAGCCCGTGCAGCGCCAGGATCACCGCGAAGAGCAGCACGGTGTGCGCGGGGGTGGCGGTGTAGCCCCACTGGAGTTCCAGGAAGGCGTTGGTGAAGAAGGCGGCGCCGAAGTCGACGCCGGCGGTGACCGCGACCTGGCCCATGAAGTTGAAGTACCCGGTGAACCAGCTGACCGCCGGACCGTTGCGTCGGGCCAGCTTGGCGGCCCAGTAGTAGAGCCCGCCGGCGGTCGGGTAGCTGGAACAGATCTCGGCCATCGCGAGGGCGACGCACAGGGTCATCAGGCCGACCAGTGGCCAGCCCCAGGTGATCATGGCCGGGCCGCCGGTGTTCAGGCCGAAGCCGTAGAGGGTGAGGCAGCCGGAGAGGATGGAGACGATCGAGAACGAGACCGCGAAGTTGGCGAAGCCCGACATCGAACGGGCGAGCTCCTGGGTGTAGCCGAGTTCGCGGAGCCGGTGTTCGTCGTCACCGACGGTGTCGCTGAGAGTGTGCTCGGAAGGCATGCGCACCCCTTGGGGGTTCGGTGGGGGAGGTCCGAAACGTGCGCCCACGGCGTTGTGGAGATCAATGGACTGGAACCAGACCATTGATGTGGTGAGCATGTTTCACCCGACCACGCCGCGCCGTCAAGGGGCCCGGGCATGGGTACGATTCCGGCGTGGACTCCGGGGCCGACGAGGCGGGCGGGCAGGGCTCGCTGATGGACTGGCAGGGCGGGGCGATCTTCCGCCCGGTCCGGACCGGCAACGCCTTCGAGGAGACCGTCGAACGCATCCTGGAGGCGCTCAAGCTCGGGGTCTTCGGCTACGGCGACCGGCTGCCCGCCGAACGCGACCTGGCCGCCCGGCTGCACGTCAGCCGGGAGACCCTGCGCGAGGCGATCCGCTCGCTCCAGCTGGCCGGCTGCGTGGAGTCCAGACGCGGCCGCTACGGCGGCACCTTCGTCACCTACCGGCTGCCGCCGCCCGACCCTGATCTTGGCCAACTCCGGCGCGCGGTCCAGGACATGGGGGCCGAGCTGGAGGACGCGCTGACCTTCCGGATGGTGCTGGAGACCGGCGCCTCCGAGCAGGCCGCCCGGCGCGCGCTCAGCGCCGAGCAGTCCGCCTACCTGACCCGGTGCCTGGACGAACTGGAGCGGTCCGGGCCGGCGGAGTACCGGCAGCTCGACTCCCGCTTCCACCTGGCCATCGCGGAGCTGACCGGCTCCCGGTCACTGGCCGCCGGGGTGGCCGAGAGCCGGATGCGGCTGAACGACCTGCTGAACGCGATCCCGGTGCTCGGGCGGAACATCGACCACGCCTCGGAGCAGCACCACGCCATGGTCCGGGCCATCCTGGACGGCGACGTCGAGGCCGCCCGCCGGGTCACCGAGGAGCACCTGGAAGCGACCGCGGCCCTGCTCCGGGGCTTCCTCGGCTGACCCCCGTCCCCGCCCCCGCCTCAGTGCTGGTGCTCGTGGTCCGTACCGTGCCGGTGCGCACCCCGCACCACCAGGTGCTCCAGCAACTCCCGGGTCGCCGCCGTCACGGCGGCCACCGCCAGGTCGAACGCCTCCTGGTTGTGCGCCGCCGGCGCCCGGAAACCGGAGACCTTCCGGACGTACTGCAGCGCGGCCGCGTGGATGTCGTCCTCGGTCACTTCGGGGGTCACCGGGGCGCGCAGGGTCTTGATGCTTCGGCACATGCCTCCAGTCTGCCCCCTCACGCTCCCCTCACAGGTGACAGGGGGTGATGGTCCGCGTCCCGGGGTACCGTGGCGGGTAACTCTTGACGCATGATCACGCACGGCCGCGAGGCCGGAGAGCAGCGGGGAGGCACAGTGGAGACCTGGGCGACGTGGACCACACAGGGCATCCGGGCCGGGCACGGCGGTGTCCTGACCGAGGAGCTCGGAGCCATCACCGGAGACCTCACCCTGCACACCACGTGGGTGGACGGCGAGGCCCGGATCACCATCCAGTACACCGGGGCGCAGGACTGGTTCACCGTGGTCGGCAGCCCCGTTCCGGTGGCCGACGAGACGGCGGCGCGCAATCTGCACCAGGCGATGGTCGAGGCCACCAAGGCCGGTGGCGGGGCGCGCGTGCCGTCCTGACCGGGGCTGCTCCGGGCAGCTCTCGGTGATCACCCGGCTGCTAGTCTGTGTACGCCAAACGGGGGGCTCCGGGCCGTTCCGCGCCGGTTCTCCGGGCGCGGTGGGTTTGTCGTGCGCCTCGTCGTACCCGACTGCCCAGGAGCACCCTTGCTGCCCGCGCGCACCCACCGCCGCCGTGTCCTCCCCTTCGCCGCCGTCGCCATCGCCGCCTCGCTGCTGGCGGGCGTCGCGCAGGCCGACACCTCCACCCCGGCCGACCCGAAGCTGATCGCCGACCTGGACGCGATCCTGGCCGACCCCCGGCTGGCCACCGCCCAGGCGGGCGTGCAGGTGGTGGACACCAGCACCGGTCAGGTGGTCTACCAGCACCAGGCGGACGCGCTGCTCACCCCGGCCTCCACCCTGAAGACCATCACCTCCGCCGCCGCCCTGGATCTGCTCGGCGAGAACCACGTCTTCACCACCGAGGTCCGCACCACCGGCAGCCGCTACAGCTCGGTCCTCAACGGCGACCTGATCCTGCGCGGCGGCGGCGACCCGAGCCTGCAGCCCAAGGACCTGGACGACCTGGCCGCCCAGGTGGCCGCGGCCGGCATCACCACCGTCACCGGCCGGGTGCTCGCCGACGGCAGCCGGTACGACTCAGTCCCGCTCGGCCCCGGCTGGGCCTGGGACGACGAGGCGTACTCCTACAGCCCGCAGATCTCCGGGCTCACCGTCGCCCCCGACGCCGAGTACTCGATGGACACCGTCAAGGTGACCGTCACCCCGGCCGCCACCGCGGGCCAGCCGGCCACGGTGACCCTGTTCCCGGCCGAGGCGCCGGTGAAGTTCGCCGGGCAGATCACCACCGGTGCGGCCGGCAGCGGAAGCACCAGCGGCGTCGAGCGCCGACGGGGCGTCAACGAGCTGACGCTGACCGGCAGTCTGGCCGTCGGCTCCGCGCCGGTCACCTCCTTCGCCACCGTGGAGGACCCGACCACCTACACCGGCGAGGTGTTCGCCGGCGCGCTGGCCAAGCACGGCGTCCGGGTGCTGCGTCCGGCCAAGGCCGCCACCGGCACCGAGACCTCGCAGACCCTGGTGAACCACGCCTCCCGGCCGCTCGGCGAGCTGCTGGTGCCGATGCTCAAGCTCAGCAACAACGGCATCGCCGAGCACCTGCTCAAGGAGATCGGCAAGGTCAAGGGCAACCAGGGCAGCTGGAGCGCCGGCGTCGCCCAGGTGAACGGCTTCCTCAAGACCAACGGCCTGGAGCAGCCGACCGGCCGTCAGGTGGACGGCTCCGGCCTGTCCCGGTACGACCTGGTCAGCGCCTCCAAGCTGACCGCCCTGCTGAAGCTCGCCCCGAACAAGCCGTGGTTCAAGACCTGGTACGACGCCCTCCCGGTGGCGGGCAACCCCGCGCCGCTGGTCGGCGGCACCCTGGCCGCCCGGATGCGCGGCACCGCCGCCGAGAACAACGTGCACGCCAAGAGCGGCTCGATGGGCGGCGTCGACAACCTGGTCGGCTACGCCACCGCGCCCGACGGCCGCCGGCTCGCCTTCTCGGTCCTGGTCAACAACTTCCCGGGGGCCCGCCCGCGCAGCGTCCTGGACGCGATCGCGGTCCGGCTGGCCACCGGCCCGGCGGTCACGCCGTCGGCGCCCGCCGCGCCGGCCGCTCCCGGCCTGAAGTCGTTCAACGCCCCGGCGCTGCACGACGCCCCGGCCGAGGTCCCGGCCACCCGCTGGGAGGAGTGCGAGACGTTCGGCCGCTGCTGAGTCTCCGACGACGGCGCCGCACCCCCGGAGCGGGGGTGCGGCGCCGTCGTCGTGCCGGTGACCTGACCGGCCGCCAGTTCACCGGAGGTGCACCGCGCGCTCCCTGGGGCCGCCGCGCTGCTGGGCGACGACCCCGAGCACCCCGCGACGGCTGCGTTCGAACCGGAGCCCGAGGACAGTCCGTTTGCGTAGCAACCTGCCTCGGGGACAAGGCAGCTCACCAGCCGTCAGCTCGGCTGGTACCGATGACACATCGGATCTTGTGACGGATAGTGGAATTTCGCCGTGGTGCCCGCGCAGAGCCTTTCTGGCCGCAGACGGGTGTGGGACCGGCCGCCGGGACGAAACGAGTCATTCACGTGCCGAGCACGCGTGCCGGGGGACTGGTCCGGCCCTGGTTGGGGAGCACGGACTCCGAGGCGGTCGGCGCCGACCGGGATGCCCGTCGGCTCCAGGGCGCGCCGGTCCGTCCCCGAAACCCGGTCCCGGTCTGGTTCACCCGGACGTGTTGGCCGGGCGGCGAGCGGTGAACCTGCGCCGGGCGCCCCGGCGTACGGGCCCCGGCGTGCCGGGGCACGGGACGGGTCCATCCGGGTGAGCGGGGCGGCATCGACCGGGGAACCTCCGCAGCTCAGAACTACGCTGACGGCGGTTCAGCACCCGCGTCGGCCGGACTCGGCCCGCTCGTCGTTTGGAGACCACATGTCCGGAGCCAGGGCCATGCTGCAGACCGCCCGGAGCCATCTCGGCTACCGCGAGGGCGCCGACAACCAGAACCGCTTCTCGGCCGCGATGGGCCGCCCCGCCGAGAGCTGGTGCGCCGACTTCGTCGCCGCCGTCGCGGTGGAGAGCGGCAACGCTGGCCGCTACCCGGACACCGCCTCCTGCTCGGTCGCCCGGGGCTGGTTCGAGCGGCGCGGCCGGCTCTCGGTCTATCCCGCGATCGGCGCCCAGGTGCTGTTCGGCACTCCCGAGGGCCCGTACGGCCCGGGCGGCGAGCACACCGGGCTGGTGCTGGGGTACACCGCCACCACCATCACGGTGGTGGCGGGCAACACCAACGACGACGGCTCGGCCAACGGCGACGGCGTCTACCGCCGGGTCTACCAGCGCCGCTCCCGCTACGTCGACTCCTACGGCTACCCCGACTTCCCCGAGGGCCTGGTCACCGCCGACCCCGCCTGGCGCGACCGGCCCGGCGTCCGGTACTTCGGCCAGCAGGCGGACGAGTCGGACCTGCCCGCCCCGCTGATCCCCCGTCAGGTGGTGATCGACGGCCGCCCGTACGGCCCCGGCGCGGTCGGCGACCACATCACCACCCTCGGCCGGCTGCTGGTCGCGGCCGGCTGCTCGCACTACGCCGAGGGCCCGGGCCCGGTCTGGGGCCCGGCCGACACCGAGAGCTTCCGCCAGTACCAGCTCAGCATCGGCGACTCCGGCGCCGATGCCGACGGCATCCCGGGGCCCCGGCAGCTCCACCGGCTGGAGGCCGACTACGGCGACCGGATCTGACGGCTGCGCGCCGGTGCCGTGCCCGGCGGGGCTTGCCCCGCCGCGCCGCCCGGCCCTACCGTGCCCGCAGCGCCGGGACCTCCGGCGCGGGCACCGTGGTGGACACGGCGGCCGGTTGGGCGGCCCAGCGGCGGATGGCCGCGACCTCGATGCCGAACGGCGGGGCGGCCTCGAACGGGGCCAGCCCCTCCGCCGCCCGGGCCAGCAATGCCGCCGCGCCGGTCGGGTTGCCCCGGGCGGCGTGGGTGAGGCCGACCGCGTACTGGGCGAGGGCGCGCCACAGCGGCCGCTCCGGTTCCGGGGCGGCCTTCCAGCGGTCCTCCAGCACCTCGTGGGCGTGGAACGGCATTCCGGCGTCCAGCAGTTGCTGGGCCTCGGTGAGCGTCCGCCCCGCCGAGCGCCGCACGCCCTCGGGCTGGCGCGGGGCGCCCTGGGCCCCGTACGGGAGCGGTCGGCCCAGGCCGTCGCGCGGCCGCCCGTTCCGGGCCCGGCCCGCCGGGTCGCGGTCCCGCCCGGGGCGCCGCCCCGGGGCGGGGGCGGCCGGCGGGGCCGCTCCCCCGCAGGCGCAGGCCGGGCCCCCGCGGAGCCGCCCGCACTCCGGGCAGACCTGCTCCAGCCGGCCCGCCGCGTCCCCGCCGCCGTTCTCCGTGTCTCCCATACCGCGATTGTCCCGCGCCGCCGGGGCGGCGGGCACCGGTCAGCGCAGCGGGTCGTCGGCGGGCTCGTCCTCCCGGTCGCCCTCGGCCTGCGACTCCTGCCAGGCGTGGGCGACCTGGTAGGAGGTGACGCCCTCCTCCGGATCGGCTGACCGGACGTCGTCCCGGTCGGTGGCGGCCTTGTCGCCGAAGCGCTCCTGGAGGTCCGACATGGCGGCACTCCCTCCTGGTCGGGTACCTCCAGCCTGCGCCCGTCAGTCCGCCGGGGCCAGCTCCGCCAGCAGCGCGGGGTTGACCACGGACAGCACCGCCCGGATGTCCGCCACCGCCGCGGCGGGCCAGAGCACCGCGCGGGCCGAGCGGTAGCGCTCGGCCAGCCGCTCCCGGTCGGCCGGGGCCAGCGCGGCGGCCCGGGCCGGGTGGGAGTTGTGCGCGTTGTCGGAGATCTTCAGCAGGGTGGCCGCGTGGTCGGTGACCACCTGCCGGAGCATCTCCGGGTAGCCCACTCCGGGCAGCCTGGTCACCCGCCGCACGGTCGCCACCACGCTGAACGGCACCCCGGCGCGCAGCAGGTCGTCGGCGGTCAGCGGGGTGTCCTCCAGGACGTCGTGCAGCAGTCCGGCCATCTGCAGCCCGATCCCGAACGGGGCGACGCCCGCCGCCACCGCCCGGACGTGCCCGATGTACGGCGCGCCGACCTTGTCGAACTGTCCGGCGTGCGCCTCGGCCGCCAGGGCGTCGACGTCGGCAAGGCTCAGCATGGGCACAGCGCTTTTCCTCCAGCGGAGATGACGGTCCGTCAGCCGATCGGCCGCCGGTCTGGCGCGACGATAGCACCGGCCCGAACGGCCCCTCCGCAGCAGCCCGGGGCATACTTCGACGGACCCACCGACCAGAGGCAGGAGACCGATCCCGTGCGGGTGCACCCCATCTCCCCGGAGCGGCTGGCGGAACTGCTCGCCGACCGGATCGCCGGCCTGTCCGCCGACGGCCGCCGGACCAGGGTGGCGCTGGACGGCGCCCCCGCCGCCGGGCCCGGCGCGCTGGCGGACGCCCTGGTCGAACCGCTGCGGCTGCGCGGACGCCCCGTCCTGCGGGTCTCGGCGACCGACTTCCTCCGCCCCGCCTCGGTACGGCTGGAGTACGGCCACCAGGACGCCGACGCGTACCACGACAGCTGGCTGGACGACGGCGCGCTGCTGCGCGAGGTGCTCGACCCGCTGGAGCCCGGCGGCACCGGCCGCGTCCTGCCCACCTTCTGGGACCCGGCCACCGACCGCGCCACCCGGGCCGGGTACGTGGAACTTCCGCCCGGCGGCGTCCTGCTGCTGGACGGCCCGCTGCTGCTCGGCCGCTGGCTGCCGTTCGAGCTCACCGTGCACCTTGCCCTGAGCCCCGCCGCGCTGGCCCGCCGCACGGCCGCCGAGGAGCGCTGGACGCTGCCCGCCTTCGCCCGCTACCAGGCCGAGACCGATCCGAGCGCGCTCGCCGACCTCACCGTGCGCTGCGACGACCCCCGGCACCCGGCCCTGATCGAGCCCTGACCGGCCGAAGCGGGGCCCGCCGGGCCCAGTTCCTCATCGAGGAGCAGGCCCGCGCTGGCAGCGCGGGCACCAGTACGCGGGGCGCTCCCGGTCGTGCCGGGCGGTGCGGACGGGTGTGCCGCAGCGCAGGCAGGGGCGGCTGGCCCGG
The DNA here is from genome assembly GCF_044766665.1 of Kitasatospora sp. NPDC101801. Taxonomy (NCBI): domain Bacteria; kingdom Bacillati; phylum Actinomycetota; class Actinomycetes; order Kitasatosporales; family Streptomycetaceae; genus Kitasatospora; species Kitasatospora sp. NPDC101801. The sequence continues at coordinate 9,424 of NZ_JBIWML010000038.1, read as the reverse complement.
CCGTAGACCCAGTGCTGCCGGCCCGGGCGGGGGTCGGGGGTGGTCGGATGGCCCGGCCGCTCCCGGTTGGCGTCGAGCAGCTGGTGGGCGCGGGCGGCCAGCCGGTCCAGTACGGGACGGGCGTCGGCGACCGGGGCCCAGGGCGTGAGCGCGGCCAGGAAGCACAGCTCGTTGGCGTAGATGTTGCCGATCCCGGCCAGGTTGCGCTGGTCCAACAGGGCTGCGCCGAGGGCCCGTTCGGGGTCGGCGGCCAGTCGGCGGACCGCCTCGGCCGGGTCCCAGTCCGGGCCCAGCAGGTCGGGCCCGAGGTGGCCGACCACGGAGTCCTCCTCGACGGTGCGGAGCAGCTGGACCACCGGCAGCCGGTATCCGACGGCCGTCCGCCCCTCGACCCCGAGCACCGCGCGGATCTGGTGCCCGGGGCCGCCGGTCCAGCGTTGCCCCGGCCCGTACAGCGCCCACCGGCCGTCCATCCGCAGGTGGGTGTGCAGGGTCAGCCCGCCGTCGAACCTGGTCAGCAGGTGCTTGCCGCGCGGGACGGTGCCGAGCACCCGGCGCCCCGTCAGATCGGCGGTGGCGTGGGCGGGCACCCGCAGGTCGGCGGTGAGCAGCGGCAGACCGGTGAGCGCGCGGTCCAGCTGCCCGGCGACGCGGTGGACGGAGTCTCCTTCTGGCACCCGTCCATCATCGGGCAGCGGGGCGGGCGGCGGGCGGTCCGTCCTCGGGGAGCCGAGGCCAAACCGGCGCTTTACCCTTCGATCAACAGGTGTACATCTGAACGTGCCGGAAATTACAAGGCGTTGGTCTCGATCTGGTGTAGAATCGTAAGCACAGAGGGTGGCCCGAGGGGCTGACATCACGGTGATGTCGTCGGACCACCCGTCGACAGGGGGACCATCATGACCTTCCAACTCGAAGCAGCGCGCGCGACCATCGACACCCGGCTGCGCGAGGCCGAGGACCACCGCATCCGGCGCGCGCTCCGGCTCAGGGACCGCGCGGACCGTGCCGACCGGCGCGCCCGTCAGGCGCTCACCGTCCTCGCCGGGTGACCGCCCGTCCCGTCTGACCGGCCGCCATCGCACCAGCGGTGACGGCCGGTCAGACGCCCGGCAGGCCGGTCGCCAGACCGTCCAGGGCGTGCGAGCACAGACAGTCGCGGGTCGCGGGCAGGCTCTCCAGCGCCTTGAACAGCACCGTGCGCAGCCGGTCCACGTTCCGGCCGAACACCTCAAGCACCTCCGCGTGGGTGACGCCCTCGCCGCTCTCCACCCCGGCGTCCAGGTCCGTGACCAGGGCCAACGAGGTGTAGCAGAGCCCGAGTTCGCGGGCCAGCACGGCCTCCGGATGACCCGTCATCCCGACCACCGACCAGCCGTTGGCGGCGAACCAGCGCGACTCCGCCCGGGTGGAGAACCTCGGGCCGCCGATCACCACCAGCGTGCCGCCGTCCACCGGTTCCCAGGCACAGTCCCGCGCGGCGGCCAGCGCCACCCGCCGCCCGTCGGGGCAGTACGGGTCGGCCATCGACACGTGCACCACCTCGGGCCGGCCGCCTCCGGGCAGCGGCAGACCGTCGTAGTAGGTCTGCTGCCGGCCGTCGGTCCGGTCCACGAACTGGTCCGGCAGCACCAGCGTGCCGGGCCCGTACTCCTCCCGCAGCCCGCCCACCGCGCACGGGCCGAGCACCTGCCGCACCCCCAGCGAGTGCAGCGCCCACAGGTTGGCCCGGTAGTTGATCCGGTGCGGCGGCAGCCCGTGGTCCCGGCCGTGCCGGGGCAGGAACGCCACCGACCGCCCGGCCACCTCCCCGACGAACACCGCGTCGCTCGGCGCCCCGTACGGGGTCTCCACCGTCACCTGGGTGACGTCGTCCAGCAGCGCGTACAGGCCCGAGCCCCCGATCACCCCGATCTCGGCACGGACGGTACGGGCGGTGCTCTCGCTCATGGTGACGGCCTCTCAGTCGGCGGCTCCGGCATCCACCACTGTACGAACCGCACCGCGCCGGCGGGCGGTCCGACCGCTGCCTCCGGGGCACCGTGTTTCGGGCGTACAGTGGCCGTCCCTTGGTGGGTGGTCAGAGTTGGAGTCGGTGGAGATGAACAGAGTGCGGGTCGCCGGGCACCGGGCCCTGGCGTGGCGCGGGGCGACCGAGGGTGCCGTGGCGGCGGTGCTGGTGCTGCACGGCGGCCAGGTCACCAGCGAGCGCCGGCCCGGGCCGGTGAACCTGCCGGGCCTGCGGATGCAGGGCTTCGCCCGCGCGGTGGCCAGGGAGACGGCGGGCAGCGTGGTCGCGGTCGGCTCGGTGCGCTACCGCTACCGGGGCTGGAACGGCGACCGGGCGGACGCCGCCCGGGACGCCGCGGCGGCGCTCTGCGACCTGGCCGAGGAGCTCGGTCCGGTACCGACCGTGCTGGTCGGGCACTCGATGGGCGGCCGGGCCGCCCTCCAGGCCGCCGGCCACCAGTGCGTGACCGGCGTGGTCGCGCTGGCCCCGTGGTGCCCGGTGGGCGACCCGGTGGCCCAGCTCAGGGACCGCAACGTGCTGACCCTGCACGGCGACCACGACCGGGTCACCGACCCGGAGCTCACCCGCCTGTTCGCCGCCCGGGCCCGCGCGGCGGGCGCCCGGGTGGCCGGCTACACCGTGCACGGCTCCGGCCACGCGCTGCTCCGCCGCTCGGCCGACTGGCACCGCGCGGCGGCCGAACTGACGGCGGGTCTGCTCGGCCTGCGCCCGCTCCCGGTCGAGGTCCGCGACGCCCTGGCGCTGGGCCCCACCGACCCCGGCGGGCTGGGGCTGGCCCTCCCGCTCTGAGCGGCGGCGTCCGCGCCGGCTGTCGGCGGCGCTGGCTAGGGTTTCGCTCCTAGGACCTGTCCTCGAACTCCCGCCTGCCCCACGACGCCTGGCACGCACGCTCACCGCACCGGACGAAAGCCCACGTACGACCCAGTACGAGGGCTCCCGCCCGGCACACCGAGAGCACGCACCAGACGCCACAGGGCCGCCCTCCGGGCGACGACGGGAGTCCGACGACAGGCCCACGCGGTCTCCGACATCCGGTGACCGCTCGGCACCGAGGAGCGACTGTGCGGCACGAGGGCAAGCAGGTGGCGGGACACCACGTCGAGGCCGGGGCCGGCGGGCCGGACGAGGACACCTTCGTGCTGCCCGCCGCCTGGGTGCGGCTGGTCGAGCCCCGGCGCGGCGGGGCGGCGCGGGCCGCGCCCGCCCCCGCGCCGGGGGTGGTGGACCGGGCCGAGCAGCGCATCGCGGCCGGCCGGGACTGGATCGAGAGCGTCCTCACCTCCCCGCGCACCGACCCGGCCCTGGCCCGCGCCGCGCGCGCCTACCTGGCCGGCGAGCCGGACCCGGTCGGCGCCGCCGCCGTCGCGGGCATGCTGCCGAGCAGCTGGCAGGACGAGGGCTACGAGATCTCGACCTTCGCCGACGCCTGGGCGGTGCAACACGGCCTGGCCTTCGCCGCCCGCGCAGTGCTGGAGATCTTCGACGTCGAGGTGACCTGGCATCAGCGGGGGTCGGTCCGGAGCGAGCAGGCGCTGCGGTTCCGGGGCCCGACCGCCCCGCTCCACGCGCACGCCGTCCGCCCGCCGGCCAACCGGGTCCGGGCGCTGCTCGCCACCGCGGAGGAGAACGCGTACCGGGAGGCCGTCGCCGCGCTGGCGGACTGCCGGACCACACCGCGCCGCCGCGTGGTCGCGGCCTTCCTCGCGCCGGGCACACCGGGCTGGGCCGACGCCTGCGTGGCGGAGGAGCCGGGCCACGGCGACGGTCGTCCGCAGCTGTGGTGGATGCTGCTCGCCGCGCTCGACTGTCCCGAGCAGCTGGACCGCCTCGGCCCGCTCACCCGGCTCCACTGGATCAGCTGGTCGGTGGACTCGGTCGCCACCCTCGCCGACGGCATCGGCGCGGCCTGCGCGCCGCTGCTCGGTCCGGTACTCGACCTGACCTCCGGGTCCGACCAGCTGCGCGACCTCGCCACGGCGGTGGTGCAGTTCCCCACCGACGACGCGTTCCGCCTGCTGCTGGCCCGGCGGGAGCGGAAGCCCGTCCGGCTCGCCCTGCAGGAGGCGATGCAGCGCTACCCGGTCCGGGCCGTCCGACTGCTCGCGGCCGCCGCACTCGAGGACGACCCGGGCGCCACCACCGCACGGCAGCTCCTGCGCACCCACCTGGCCCTCAATCCCGCCGCCCTGCTTGAGGTACTGCCGCAACTCGACGAACGGAGCGCCGAGTTGGTCCACTCGCTGGACGGTTCCCGGGGGCGGGTGGCCGAGGCCGCGCCGGAGGCCCTGCCGCCGCTGCTGCTCTCGCCGCCCTGGACCCGACCGCGGACACCCCGCCGGGCCCGGGTGCTCGACGGCCTGCAGCCGGACGGGACGGCCCAGCTGGTCTGGCTCCCCGGCGAGCAGCAGAGCTGGGCGGGCACCGAGGCCCCGGCCTGGGAGTACCCGGCGGCGACGGACTGGGCCGCCGAGGCGGCCGAAGCGTTCCGGAACCGCGACAGCCTCTGGCGGGCCGGCCGGCTGCTGATGCAGGGCCCGGTCGAGGTGCTCACCCCCTGGCTCACCGGCTGGCGGCCCACCGAGCTGCGGCGCGGCCTGGAGCAGCTCCGCCCCGTCGTCGCCCGGTACGGCCTGGCGGCGCTGCCGATGGCGGCGGCCGTCGCCGCCGCCCAGCCCGGCACCCTCGCGCCGCTGCTGCTGCCGTTCCTCGACGTCGCCGCGGCGCGGGTGATGGCGGACTGCCTGGTCCGGCTCAAGTCGATGCAGCAGACCGCCCGTTCGTGGTTCGAGCGGCACGGCGTCCCGGCGGCCCTGCTGCTGATACCCGACGCGGTCGGCCCGGCCGGGCAGGCCCGGGACGCGGCCGAGCAGGCGCTCCGGCTGGTCGCGGGCAGCGCCGGCCGGGAGGCCGTACTGACCGCCGTGGTCGAGCGGTACGGCGAGCAGCCGGCGGAGATCGCCGCCGAGGCGCTGGCCACCGACCCGCTGGAGAGCGCGCTGCCCGCCCGGATGCCCGTCCTGCCCGGCTGGGCGCACCCCGCCGTGCTGCCCCAACTCCTGCTCCACTCGGGCGAAGCACTGCCGGACGAGGCCGTCGGGCACGTGCTGACCGTGCTAGCCCTGTCCAAGCAGCGCGACCCGTACCCCGGGCTGGCCGTCGTGCTGGAGAGCTGCCGGGCCGACTCGCTGGCCGCCTTCGGCTGGGCACTGTTCGAGGAGTGGCGGCAGGCGGGCATGCCGGGCGGGGAGAGCTGGGCCCTGCACGCGCTCGGGCCGCTCGGCGACGACGACACCGCCCGTCGGCTCACCCCGGTCCTGCGGGACTGGCCGGGCCAGGGCGCGCACCACCGCGCGGTCGAGGGCCTGACGGTGCTGGCCGAGATCGGCAGCGACAGCGCCCTGCTGCACCTGCACACCATCGCCCAGCGGGTCCGGTTCAAGGCCCTGAAGCTGCGGGCCCAGGAGCGGATCGCCGAGGTGGCGGAGGGCCTGGGCCTCACCGGCGAGCAGCTCTTCGACCGGCTGGTCCCCGACCTCGGGCTCGACCCGGACGGGACCACGGAGGTCGACTACGGTCCGCGCCGGTTCACCGTCGGCTTCGACGAGCAGCTGCGTCCCTTCGTCCTGGACACCGACGGCCGGCGGCTCAAGGACCTGCCCGCCCCGAACGCCGGCGACGACCCGGTGCTGGCCCCCGCCGAACGCAAGCGCTTCGTCGCGCTGAAGAAGGAGGTCCGCGCGGTCGGCGCCGACCAGGTCCGCCGGCTGGAGGCGGCCATGGTCACCCGACGCGGCGTCACCGCGGCCGAGTTCCGCGAGCTGTTCGTCGGGCACCCGCTGGTCGGGCCGCTGGTGCGGCGACTGGTCTGGCACGCGGCCGGCACCGACTTCCGGGTCACCGGTGACCACCGCCTCACCGGCCTCGGCGGCGCGGAGTTCGCCCTGCCCGAGGACGCGACGGTCCTGCTCCCCCATCCGCTGGAGCTCGGCGAGCTGGCCGTGGCCGCCTGGTCCCGGCTGTTCGCCGACGTCCCGCAGCCGTTCCCCCAACTCGACCGGCCGGTGCACCGTCTGACGCCGGAGGAGTCGGCCGCCGACCGGCTGGACCGGTTCGAGGGGAGCACCGTCCCGGTCGGCCGCGTGCTCGGGCTGACCAAGCGGGGCTGGCAGCGCGGGGAGCCGCAGGACAACGGGGTGGAGTGCTGGATCTCCAAGCCGCTCGGCGAGGGCTGCCACCTGGTCATCGACCTGGACGAGGGCATCGCGGTCGGCAACCTCGACGTCTACCCGGACCAGACCTTCCGGACGGTCTGGCTCGGCCCCACCCCGGGCTATCACTGGTCCGACCGGCACCACTCGCTCCGTTTCGGCGACCTCGACCCGGTCGCGGCCTCCGAGCTGCTCTCCGACCTGGAGGCGGTGACGGCCGGCTGACCGGGCGGCCCGACGGGTCGTCAGCCCTGGAGCAGCGAGGCGCCCAGCGGGGTAGCGGCGTGCAGGACGTGGTTGCGTTGGCGGGTCGAGGTGATCAGGCCCGCCTCGCGCAGCACGGCGGTGTGCTGGCTGACCGAGGCGTTGGAGACCGCCAGCAGCCGCGCGAGCTCGGTGGTCGCCCGGGCGCGCTCGCCGACCGAGCAGAGGATGGCGGCCCGGGTGCGCCCGAGCAGCGGCTCCAGCCGCTTCCCGTGGTCCGCGACACCGGGGTAGGGCCGCCGCAGTGCCGGGTAGGTCAGGATCGGCGGCAGGGTCGGATCCAGCAGCGAGACCGGCGTGTGGCTGCGGAACATCGTCGGCACCAGCAACAGCCCCCGGCCGTCCAGGTGCAGGTCCTGGGAGACCGAGTAGGCGACTTCGAGCACCGGCGACACCCAGCGCATGCTGGGGCTCAGACCGGACAGCATGGCCGCCGTTCCCGACTCGTCGACGATGCGCATCCGCCTGGTGCGTTCGGCCCGCACCTGGGCCTGCATGGCCTGGTCGACCGGTGCCACCACTCCTTGGTAGTAGCGTCGCAGGGTGTCACAGAGCCGCCGCAGGGCGCCCGGCCGGCCTGCGGCCAACTCGCGTGCCCAGGACGGGAGTTTCGCCTCGGAGCCGAGAATCGCCAGATCGCCGGCCAGCCGTGGTTTCGCCGTGTGCAGCAGGGCGTCCAGGCCCTCCTCCAGCCCCAACGCCCCGTCAGGTGGCGTGAGGAAGTCGGGGAAGTAGCCCATCGGCCGCACCAGCGGGAGGAGCGCGGGGAGGTCGGCGGCATGCCTGGTCACGACCTCCCGCCGCCGCGCCTCGGAGTCGGGCCAGTTCGCGGGACGCTGCAGAGCTCGCAGGCTCAGGACCGTCTCCCAGAGCGGATCGGGACGATCCGCCACCCTGGTGCGGGCCAGGTCGGCCCCGGTGAAGTGAATGCGCAACATGTCGGACCCCCCTGGAGCGGAACTACGCACGTCCGGGAGAAGGTGCCCCGCCTCGGTGACAGCCGTCGGCGTCCCGCCGGGCGCCCGGACGTGGCTCCACGCACCTCACCGCCGGCACCCGCCAGGCCGTCCCCACGCGCCGCATGGTCACCATGCGGCTTCCCCCGTGTCGTACGGGCTCCAGCATAGTGGGCATGGCCGGCTCAATTCCTGGAACGCCCGACCGGCTCCGGGCCTACCGGAGGCCGCTGTCCACCGTCGCGGCGGTGGCCCTGGCCAGGGCCGTGGTCCGGATCTCGGACGGTCCGCAGGCCCAGACCATGATCCGGCCACCGGCCCGGGCCAGTGGCCGGTCCCAGCCGGCCCGGACGAACCCCGGGCGGCGCACCGCGAGTTCGGCCCTGGCCCAGCCGGGCAGCAGGTCGATCGAGGCGTTCGTCAGCAGCCGGACGGCCAGCCGCTCGCGGCGGCTGCGGCCGAACCCGCGCAGCAGCCGGACCACCTCCAGCGCGGGCGGGGTGACCCGGAGCTCGGGGCCGATCCGGTCCAGGTAGTCCGCCACCTCGGCCCGCGAACGGGGTATGCCGGTGGCGCCCAGCAGTTCGGCGACCCGCGCCGACTCGGCGTAGTAGCGGTCGCACTCGGCGGCGCTCAGCGCAGTGGCGGCGAAGTACTGGTAACCCGTCAGGAAGCAGTGCACCTCGGCGACGTGCACCCAGGTGAGCAGCTCGGGATCGTCGGCCCGGTAGGGCCGGCCGTCCGGCGCGGTGCCCCGGATCCGCAGGTGGATCCGGCGCACCGCCGCGATCGCCTGCTCGGCGGCGGCCGTCGAGCCGAGCGTGGTGGTGGTGACGAACCGCGCCGTCCGGTGCAGCCGCCCGGTCGGGTCGGCCGGAAGTCGGAGTTGGCGTCGACGGCGGCCATCGCCAGCGGGTGCAGCGACTGCAGCAGCAGCGCCGCGAAGCCCCCCACCAGCATCCCGGCCGGATGCCCGTTCACCCGCCACACCACGCTGTCCGGCCCGAACAGCCCCGGGTCGCCGGCCGGGCGGTCGTACCGCTCCAGGTGCAGGTCGTCCCCGTGCACGGTGGCGTTGATCTCGGCCAGCAGCCGCCTCCGCACCACCTCAACCGGCCTGCGCCACCCGGCCGTTCCGCTCCCTGACCGCACCCGCCCCCACCCCTTCCAGCAGGATCCTCACGGTACCCGGCCCGCCCCCGGTCAGCCACGGTCGGTCCCGAGCCGCCGGGGTCATGGCTCACCGCCCGGCGGGTGGCCCCGCGCACGCCGAAGGCCCGGCTCCGGTGGTGGGGCACCGGAGCCGGGCCGGCCGGGTGGCCTACCAGCAGTTCCTGAGCGAGTTGATGGGGTGCAGGTTGATCCCGGCCCGCGTGCCGATCGGCGCGCTGACGTTCCCGTTGGTGCCGTAGAAGACCGCAGTGGCGTTGGGACCGGTCTGGTTGTTGATGTAGTAGCCGCCGCCCTCCCAGTTGTACACCGAGTAGGTCCGGCACGGGTCGAAGTCGAAGACCCTCCACTTCTGCGCGCCCGGGTCGTCCACGGCGACGCAGAGGCTCCCGCTCGGGCAGTAGATCGCGAGCATGTTGGTGTCGTAACTGAAGGTCCGGGGCGTGACCGACGGCGAGACCGACGGCGAGCCGGCCGCGATCTGCACGGCGGCCGCCTGGGCCACCGGGGCTGCCTGGGCCGCGCCTGCCCCGGCGAGGAGAACCGGTGCCAGTGCCACGGCGCCGAGCAGAGCGGCGGCTGAACGCTTGAGATTCATGGTGGTGTCCCCCTGGGGTCGGTGAAGTGACCCCAGAATGGTCCGCGCGCCCGGGCGGCGGTACCTCGGAGCTCAGAGGATGGCCGAGCGGCCCGAGTGCGCTAGGCAGTGTCCTGGCGATCATGAGCGGAGCCAGATGACGAGCGCGGCTGCGGTGACGGTACCGAGGTAGACGTAGCCGCGTTTGTCGAACCTG
>NZ_JBIWML010000037.1:0-79368 GCF_044766665.1 Kitasatospora sp. NPDC101801 | reverse complement strand
GTGGCGGAGGTGCCGATCACGTTCGTGGAGCGTGAGCTGGGTGCGTCCAAGATGAGCCGGGGCATCGTGCTGGAGGCCCTGTGGCGGGTCACCGCATGGGGACTCACCGCCCGCCTCAACAAGATCACCGGGAAGAAGTAACCGCAGGGTCGGCGGCGCCCGGGACGTGCGTGATCACTCACCTGGGCGCGCCTACCCGGCGGTCCCGGCGGTTTCCTCCCAAGCTGGAGCCCTACGGTGCCCGGCCCGGGCCCACCGCGCCGACCAGGGAGCCGATGTGACGCCGTCCCAGCCCGAAGGGACCGCCGGAGTCCAACCGGCCGGTGCGGGCCACCCGGGCCCGGCACCGGCCCCGCTGCGGATCGAGGTCTTCACCGGCCCCGAGACGGCCTTCTTCGCCACCTCCAGCCTGATCATGGGCGAGCGCACCGCGATCCTGGTCGACGCCCAGCTGACCCGGAGCGCGGGCCGGGAGCTGGCCGAGTGGGTGGCGGGCAAGGGCCGCCAGCTGCTCGCGGTGGTGATCACCCATCAGCATCCGGACCACTACTTCGGTGCCGAGGAGGTGCTCCGGCTCTTCCCGAAGGCGCAGCTGCTGGCCGCCCCGCTGGTGGTGGAGGGGATCGTGGCGACGCTGGCCGCCAAGGTGGCCCAGTGGAAGCCGGTGTACGGGGACGACATCCCCGACCACCCGCTGGTGCCCGCCCCGCTGCTGCCACAGCCGCTGATGATCGACCGTCAGCTGATCCGGGTGCTCAGCCTCGGGCAGGGCGACAGCGCGGGCTCCACCGTGGTGCACGTCCCGGGCAGCCGCACCGTGGTCGCCGGGGACTTCGTCTACAACGGCACCCACGTCTGGACGGCGGACACCGACCCGGCCGAACGCGAGCAGTGGTCGCACAACCTCGCCCGGCTGGCCGACCTCGGCGCCGACCGGGTGATCGCCGGCCACCGGGTGCCCGGGGCGGACGACGACGCGATGCGGGTGCTCACCTTCACCAGCGAGTACCTGCAGGACTTCGACCGCGCACTGGCCGCCCACCCCGACGACGCCGAGGCCCTGGCCGCGATGGTCAACGAGCGGTACGGCGGGCTGACCCTCCCGGTGATGCTCGAGCTCAGCGCGGCGGCCAACGTGCTCACGCCCGAGGAGCTGTCCAACGGCGACAACGGCATCGTGGACGCGGAGATCGTCGAGGACCCGTGAGCGGGACACCGGCGGGATGACCGCCTACGACGCACTCGTCCTCGCCGGGGGCGCGGCCCGCCGGCTCGGCGGGGCGGACAAGCCGGGCCTGACGGTCGGCGGGCACACCCTGCTCGACCGGGTGCTCGCCGCCTGCCCCGACGCCCGCACGGTGGTGGTGGTCGGCCCCGAGCGGCCGACCGAGCGCGGCGGCGTGCACTGGACCCGGGAGGACCCGCCCGGTGGCGGCCCGGTTGCGGCGGTCGCGGCCGGGCTCGGGCAGCTCACCGCGGACCGGGTGCTGCTGCTCGCGGCGGACCTGCCGTTCCTGGACGGGCGGACCGTCGGACGGCTGCTGGACGCGCTCGCGGAGCACGACGGGGCGCTGCTGGTCGACGCGGCCGGCCGGGACCAGCTGCTGGTGGGCGCCTACCGCACCCCGGCCCTCCGGGCCGCCCTGGCCGGGCTCGGCGATCCGGTCGGGCTCCCGCTCAGACACCTGCTCGCCCCGCTCCGCCCGGCCCGGCTGGCGGACCCGGACGGGGTCTCGTACGACTGCGACACCTGGGAGGACCTCGAACTGGCCCGGCTCCGGGACGCATAGCTCCTTGCAGGTGCTCAGCCGTTGACCACCCCGGGGGCTCGGGGCTCTGCTGGTGTGCGGCTCCGCCGCGCGGGCGACGCCGGCCTTTTGCAGGTGGCTCGGGCAGCTACGGTCAGGGGCTCGGGGAACTGCGACGCCGGCCTCGGAAGAGGTCACGCGTGCGTAGGCGGTCAGGCACTTTCGCAGTGACCCGAACGCCAGATCTCCTCGCCCACGCGGCGGAGCCGCACGTCAGCAGAGCCCCGAGCCCCTGGATCGTCGACGGCTGAGCACCTGCCAAAAGGTCGGCGTCGTGCGCTCACGGGTGGGGGTGGGGCCGGGTGAGGGAAGCGACGCGCGGTGGTGATGCCCCGGAGCGTGGCGGGGGGCGGTGGATCAGGCAGCATGGGGCCATGGAGCGCACGCTGGATGACTGGATCGCCGACGTCGCCACCGAACTGGGCATCGACCTGGAGGTGGACGTGGCCGGGCTGCTGGACCTCGCCCGGGTGGTGGCGCACGGGGTGGCCAGGCCCGCCGCACCGCTGACGGCGTTCCTGGTCGGCTATGCGGCCGCCCAGCAGGGCGGCGGACCCGCCGAGGTGGCCAAGGCGCAGGCACGGACGGCGGCGCTGGCCGAACGCTGGGCCGGAGAGCAGGCGTGACCACGGTGGCGGCGGCCGCCACCGTGCCGGGTCTGCACCACTGCGGGTGGCCGCAGGCCCGCCGGGCCGCGCGGCTGGCGGTCCGTCAGCCGCTGCCGACGGTCGCGCTGGCGCTGGGTGGGGCGCTCGGGCAGACCCTGGCGGAGCCGTTGGCGGCGCTCACCGACCTGCCGTCCTTCGACACGTCCGCGATGGACGGCTGGGCGGTGGCCGGGCCGGGGCCGTGGCGGCTGGCGGGACGGGTGCTGGCGGGGGAGTCGTGCGGCCCGCTGGCCGACGGGGCGGCGGTGCAGATCGCCACGGGGGCGCAGCTGCCGCCGGGTGCCACCGGGGTGCTGCGCCGGGAGCACGGCCGGACCGACGGGGTGGTGCTGCACGGGCGGGGCGAGGTGACGCCGGGTCAGGACGTCCGGCCCCGTGGTCAGGAGTGCCGTCGGGGCGAGGCGTTGCTGGCGGCCGGGACGGTGGTGACCCCGGCGGTGCTCGGGCTGGCCGCCGCCTGTGGGTACGACCGGCTGACCGTGCACCGCCGGCCGACCGTCGAACTGCTGCTGCTCGGTGACGAACTGCTGGACTCCGGCCTCCCCGGGGCGGGCCTGGTCCGGGACGCGCTCGGCCCGCTGCTGCCGCCGTGGCTGGCCGCGGCCGGTGCGGAGCTGGTCGGGCAGCGCCGGGTCGGGGACGACTTCGGGCTGCTCCGGGACGTGATCCGGCACTCGTCCGCCGATGTGGTGGTCACCACCGGCGGGACGGCCGCCGGCCCGGTGGACCACCTGCACGAGGCGCTGGCCGCAGCCGGTGCCCGGCTGCTGGTGGACGGTGTGGCGGTCCGTCCTGGCCACCCGATGCTGCTGGCCGAACTGCCGGACGGGCGGCACCTGGTGGGTCTGCCGGGCAACCCGTTGGCGGCCGTCGCGGGCACCGTCACGCTGGCCCTGCCGCTGCTCGGCCGACTGGCCGGCCGCCCGGGGCCGGAGCTGCGGACCGAGCCGGTGGCCGTCGCGCTGCCCGGCCATCCGACCGACACCCGGCTGGTCCCGGTGGTCAGGACCGACCGGGGCCTGGTGCCGTTGGCCTTCGACGGCCCGGCGATGCTGCGCGGCCTGGCCCTGGCCGAGGCGCTCGCGGTGGTCCCGCCCGGTGGTGTCCCGGCCGACGGCCGGGCCGAGACCCTGGCCACGCCCTGACGGTCGCTCAGGCCGGTTTGATGGTGATGACGCGGTCGGTGAGCTGCAGGACGGCGGCCTCCGGCTCGGTGTAGTTCAACACCCGCCGCCCCCGCACCACCGCCACCACCAGATCCGCACACTCCCGCGGACTGCGCCCCGCCTCCGCCCGGGTCACCGGACGCTCCACCACGTCCAGCCCGTTCCCGTACGTCAACAGGTCCTCCATCACCGCCCCCGCATGCGGACTCAGCATCGACATCCCCAACAGACGCCCCGCCGAACTCGAACTCGTCACCACCACATCCGCACCACTCTGCCGCAACAACGGCGCGTTCTCGTCCTCCCGCACCGCCGCCACCACCGTCGCCCCCTTGTTCAACTGACGCGCCGTCAACGTCACCAACACCGCCGTGTCATCCCGGCCCGGGGAGACCACCACCCGGGCCGCCCGCCCGAGTTCGGCGCGCAGCAGGGTGTCCGTCCGGGTGGCGTCGCCCTGGACGCCGACCAGGCCGTCCATCGCCGCCTGCTCGATCACCTTCGCCTGGGGGTCGACGATCACGATCTCGGTCCGCGCCACCCCCTGACCCAACAGGGTCGCCACCGCATGGCGCCCCTTGGTCCCGTACCCGATCACGACGGTGTGCTCGCGCACGGTGTCCTTCCACCGGCCGATCCGCCACTGCTGACGGGTCCGTTCGGTCAGCACCTCCAGGGTGGTGCCGACCAGGATGATCAGGAAGACCACCCGCAGCGGCGTGATCACCAGGATGTTGGTCAGCCGGGCCCCGTCGCTGACCGGTGTGATGTCGCCGTACCCCGTGGTGGAGAGCGTGACGGTGGCGTAGTACGCGGCGTCCAGCAGGTCCACCGCGCCGTCGGAGTTGTCGTTGTAGCCGCTGCGGTCCAGCCAGACGATCAGCGTGGTGGCGATCAGCACGGTCAGGGCCAGCACCAGCCGCCGGGAGACCTGGCGCAGCGGTGGCTCCGGTGGCCGGGTCGGCAGCGTGATCCGGCTGCCGGACTCGGCGTCGGGATCAGGGCGTCGACCCAGGCGGTACCGCGAGCGCCCGGGCCCGGAAGGCTGATCGTTCTTCGTCACGTGGACCAGGATGACGGCAGCATCCGTGCGGCGGCGACTCCCGTCTGGCGAGTCGTGAGATCAACCGGAGTGGTCAGCGCAACGGCGTCCGTCAGTTCTTCGCCTTCCTGCCGCAGTGCCGGCCGGTGTGCTGGCCCTCGAAATCCGACCGGCCTCGGTATCGTCGCCGGCATCCCCCGTCGTCAACCCGCTGGAGGTCCACCGTGCGCGAGCACACCGTCGTGATCGGGTACGGGACCAAGGGGCGCCATGCGGTGGCGACCCTGTTGGGTCAGGGGGTGGCGCGGACCGAGATCGTGATCGTCGACCCGCTCCGCAAGGTGGTCGACCAGGCCACCCGGGACGGACTGACCGGCGTGATCGGGGACGCGACCCGGACGGACACCCTGCTCCGGGCCGAACTGCCCACCGCCAGCCGGGTGGTGGTCGCGCCGGAGCGGGATGACACGGCGGTGTTGGTGACGTTGACGGCGCGTCAGTTGAACAAGGGGGCGACGGTGGTGGCGGCGGTGCGGGAGGACGAGAACGCGCCGTTGTTGCGGCAGAGTGGTGCGGATGTGGTGGTGACGAGTTCGAGTTCGGCGGGGCGTCTGTTGGGGATGTCGATGCTGAGTCCGCATGCGGGGGCGGTGATGGAGGACCTGTTGACGTACGGGAACGGGCTGGACGTGGTGGAGCGTCCGGTGACCCGGGCGGAGGCGGGGCGCAGTCCGCGGGAGTGTGCGGATCTGGTGGTGGCGGTGGTGCGGGGGCGGCGGGTGTTGAACTACACCGAGCCGGAGGCCGCTGTCCTGCAGCTCACCGACCGCGTCATCACCATCCAGCAGGCGGCCCCGCCGGCCTGAGGCCGCTGCCGCGACCTCCGTGATCGGCCCCGTTCGGGGCAGTACCGTCGGGGTCATGCATGCGATGACGATTCCTCAGCCCGGTGGTCCCGAAGCGCTGGTGTGGGCGGAGGTGCCCGACCCGGTGCCCGCCGCCGGGGAGGTGCTGGTCGAGATCACGGCCAGTGCCGTGAACCGGGCCGACCTGCTGCAGCGGGAGGGCCGCTACGCACCGCCGGCCGGAACCTCGCCGTACCCCGGGCTGGAGTGCTCGGGACGGATCGTCGCTCTCGGGGCCGGGGTGGCCGGCTGGGCGGTCGGCGACCAGGTCTGCGCCCTGCTGGTGGGCGGCGGCTACGCCGAGCTGGTGGCCGTCCCGGTCGGCCAGCTGCTGCCAGTGCCGGAGGGGTTGAGCCTGACCGAGGCGGCCGCGCTGCCGGAGGTGGCCTGCACGGTCTGGTCCAACCTGTTCATGGTCGCGCACCTGCGCCCCGCCGAGACCGTGCTGCTGCACGGCGGCGCCAGCGGGATCGGCACGATGGCGATCCAGCTGGCCAAGGCGGTCGGGGCCAGGGTGCTGGTCACCGCCGGGAGCGCGGAGAAGCTGGCCCGCTGCGCCGAGCTCGGCGCGGACGTCGGCATCGACTACCGGAAGCAGGACTTCGTCGAGGAGGTCGCGGCCGCCACCGGTGGGGCCGGGGCGGACGTGATCCTGGACATCATGGGCGCCAAGTACCTGGACCGGAACCTCGACGCGCTGGCGACCAACGGCCGCCTGGTCGTGATCGGGTTGCAGGGCGGGGTGAAGGGCGAGCTGGACCTCTCCAAGCTGCTGGTCAAGCGGGCCGCCGTGGCCGCCACCACGCTGCGGGCCCGGCCGCTGGGCGAGAAGGCGGCGATCGTGGCGGGGGTCCGCGAGCACGTCTGGCCGCTGATCGAGGCGGGGGTGGTGAAGCCGGTGATCGACCGGGTGCTGCCGATGACGGCGGCGGCGGACGCGCACCGCGTGCTGGAGGCGGGGGAGCAGGTCGGCAAGGTGCTGCTCGCGCGCTGACCCGAGGGTCCGCCGTGGCGCCGGACGGGGGCTGCGGCGGACCACCAGGTGAGTCCGAAATGCCCTGAATGTCGGAGTGTGTGAGGCTGGTGCGGAGCTGTCCCGCCGCCGTCCGCGTCGCAGCGCGGGCGGCCGTCGGAAGGACCTCCCTCCGTGGCCGCACTTCCGTTCGCGTTCTCAGCACGTCCTGGTCCGGTGGTGCGGTGGCGTACCGCCGTGCTGGCCGGGGTGACGGTCCCGCTGCTGCTGGCCGGGCCGGTCGCCCTGGCGGACCAGCGGGAGCCGGTCGGCCCGCCGCAGGTGGTGGTGCTGCCGTCCATGCCCTCGGTGGTGATACCCGAGCTTCCGGTGCTGCCCCAGCTGCCCGCCCTGCCGACCGTCCAGTTGCCGGTCCGCCCGGGGACGACCCCGGTGCGGACCGTCCCGGCGAACCCCGAGCGGCCCGAGCGGCCCGAGCGCCCCGAGCCGTCGCGGGCGGTCGACCCCTCGCCCGTACCGTCGGTGGCGCCGACGGCCGCCCCGACGCCGTCCGTCGTGCCCAGTGCGGGTCCGTCGGCCGGCCCGTCCGCCGAGCCGAGCCCGCTGCCGACGCCCACCCCGACGCCTGCGGCGGAGCCGACGCCGCTGCCGAGCCCGGTGGCCGAGCCGACCCCGGTGGCCGCCGCCGCTCCGGCGGTGCCCGCGCCGCCGGTGGCGCCGGCCCGGCCGCACCAGGAGCCCGTGCTCCAGCCGCCCGCTCCGGCGGCCCCCGCCGTCGAGCAGTTCGCCGCCCCGTCGGCCGCGCGGGTCGCCCCGGCCGCTCCCGTCCTCCCCGCCGGGCCGGCTGCTCCGGCGGCCGAGGCGGGTGACCGGGCGGACCCGACCGAGCCGGCCGCCGAGGCCGGGACCGTCGAGGCGGCCGACCACCGGCCGGCCACGGCCGTCCGGATGGCGACCGGGTTCACCGCCCCGCTGCGCTGGACCGACGCCTCCAACCTGCAACTGCCGCTCGGCGCCGGACTGGCGATGATCGGCTGCGGCCTGGGGCTGGTCGGCCTGCGGCTGCGCCGCCGCTGACACCGGGTCAGCGCGGATGACCGGCGCGGGCGGCCCGGTACCCGGCATGATGGGCGACGAGTTGACC
The DNA here is from genome assembly GCF_044766665.1 of Kitasatospora sp. NPDC101801. Lineage (NCBI taxonomy): Bacteria > Bacillati > Actinomycetota > Actinomycetes > Kitasatosporales > Streptomycetaceae > Kitasatospora > Kitasatospora sp. NPDC101801. The sequence continues at coordinate 71,662 of NZ_JBIWML010000037.1, read as the reverse complement.
CTCTCCCCGCGTGAAGCATATGAAGGAGCTATGACTAAGCCGATGAACGAACGGTCGCAGTCGGAGGACGCCCCGAAGGTGCTGGTCGTGGGCCCGGACGGGATGCCGATCGGGGCGGTCCCCGGATCCGGCTTCGGCCGGATCGGCGAGGGCGAGGCGATGGAGCCGCGCGAGCTGCCGGTGACCGAGATGGTCGAGCAGCCCGCCAAGGTCATGCGGATCGGCAGCATGATCAAGCAGCTGCTGGAGGAGGTCCGGATGGCCCCCCTCGACGCCCCGAGCCGGGCCCGACTGAAGGACATCCACGCCAGCTCGATCAAGGAGCTGGAGCTCGGCCTGGCGCCGGAGCTGGTGGAGGAGCTGGAGCGGCTCTCGCTGCCGTTCACCGAGGACACCATCCCGACCGAGGCCGAGCTGCGGATCGCCCAGGCCCAGCTGGTCGGTTGGCTGGAGGGCCTGTTCCACGGCATCCAGACCGCGCTGTTCGCCCAGCAGATGGCCGCCCGGGCCCAGTTGGAGCAGATGCGGCGCGCGCTGCCGCCCGGCAGCCACGGTGCCGAACCGGAGTTCGACGAGCCGGCCGAGGGGCGCGGCATCCGTTCGGGGCCGTACCTGTAGAGCTGCTGCGCGGACTTCGTTCCAGCTCGGACACGGCCCCGCCCCGGCACCCGGTGGCGGCGGACCGAGCCGATACCCTGACCCCTGTCGCCGGGCCCCTGCGGGCCGGCGGCCGGGGTCGGTCCGGTTCGGGAACCGGACGGCTGCGCAGCCGGGACACCTCCGCAGCCGGAGGGGGAAGCAGGAGAGCATGAGCGGCGAGGACGGCAGCACGGTCGGGGGCCACTCGCTGGCGGGCGGCCGGTACGTGCTGCGGCACCTGCTCGGCCAGGGTGGGATGGCCTCCGTCCACCTGGCGCACGACACCGTGCTGGACCGCAAGGTGGCGGTGAAGACCCTGCACACCGAGCTGGGCCGGGAGCAGGCGTTCCGGGAGCGGTTCCGCCGGGAGGCGCAGGCGGTCGCCAGGCTCCAGCACACCAACATCGTCTCGGTCTTCGACAGTGGCGAGGACGTCGGCCCGGACGGTGCGACCACCCCCTACATCGTGATGGAGTACGTCGAGGGCGAGTCCCTGCGCGACGTGCTGAACGAGGCGATCGCCCGGCACGGCGCGATGCCCGCCGACCAGGCGCTGAAGATCACCGGTGCGGTGCTGTCCGCACTGGAGGCCTCGCACGACCAGGGCCTGGTGCACCGGGACATCAAGCCGGGCAACGTGATGGTCAGCGCCAAGGGCACCGTGAAGGTGATGGACTTCGGCATCGCCCGCGCCCTGCAGTCCGGGGTGACCTCGATGACCCAGACCGGCATGGTGGTCGGCACCCCGCAGTACCTCTCGCCGGAGCAGGCGCTCGGCAAGAGCGTGGACGCCCGCTCGGACCTCTACTCGGTCGGCTGCATGCTGTTCGAGCTGCTCACCGGGCAGCTGCCGTTCGACGGCGACTCGCCCTTCTCGATCGCGTACAAGCACGTGCAGGAGGAGCCGCCCTCGCCGTCCGGGCTGAACCCGGCGGTCCGCCCCGGGGTGGACGCCCTGGTGGCCCGCGCGCTGCGCAAGGACCCGGGGCACCGGTTCCCCACCGCCGAGGCGATGCGGGCCGAGCTGGAGCGGATCGCGGCCGGGGCGCCGGACGCCGGGACGCCGCTGCGCACGGTCACCCCGCTGGTGATCGGCGAGGGTCCGCGCTCGGTGTCGGCCGGCGGCGCGGCCGCGGTCGGGGGTTCGCTGACCGGCTTCCCGCAGGTCGGCGGCGACCTGCGCGGGCCCGCCCCGCAGGTGCACCAGCCCTACCAGCCGTCCACTCCGCCGCCGTACGGGCCGCAGACCCCGCCGCCGGTGTTCGCCCAGCCGTACCCGGGGCCGCACACGCCGGGGCCGTTCCCGCAGCAGCAGGGGTACCCGGTGGCTCAGCCGCAGTATCCCCAGCAGCCGTACGCCGCACCGCGGTTCGCCCCGCAGCCGGCCAAGGGCAACGGCTGCTCGACCGCGTTGGTGGTGGTCGGGGTGATCATCGGGGTGATCCTGCTGGCCTGCGTGATCGTCGCGATCGTGGCGGCCAAGCAGGAGAAGCAGCGGGAGCAGGACACGTACGGTACCGGTGGGTCGGCGGCTTCGAGCCAGTACCTTCCGGACCGGCCGATCTGACCGTCGTACCGGCTCCGCCACGGCACGCCGGACCCGCCGAAGCGGTAGCGTTCCAAGGACGCAACTGACAGGGCGAACGGCCCGGGGCGAGGAGTGATGGCACAGACACAGCAGCCGGGCCACGGCGCGGACGAGACCCCCGAGACGCCCGAGGTGCCGGCGGCCACCCCCACGCCCAGCGCCGCCGAGACGGCGGAGACGGCTGTCCTGCCCGCCGGCGGCGGCGCCGGCCCGGCGACCCCCGGCCGGGGCACCGCCGCACCGCTCGGCACCGTCGGCGAGGGCCGCTACCGGCTGACCCACCGGCTCGGCCGGGGCGGGATGGCCGAGGTGTTCGCGGCCCAGGACGTCCGGCTGGCCCGGACGGTGGCGGTCAAGCTGCTCCGTACCGAACTCGCCCAGGACGAGACCGCCCGGCTCCGGTTCACCCGCGAGGCGCACTCGGTCGCCTCGCTCAACCATCACTCGATCGTCGCGGTCTACGACACCGGCGAGGAGATCGAGAACGGCGAGTCCACGCCGTACATCGTGATGGAGCTGGTCGAGGGCCGCACCGTCCGCGAACTGCTGGTGGACGAGGAGGCGCCGCCGGTCGACCAGGCGCTGATCATCATCGCCGGGGTGCTGGAGGCGCTCGCCTACAGCCACCGGCACGGCATCGTGCACCGCGACATCAAGCCCGCCAACGTGATCATCACGACCGGCGGCGCGGTCAAGGTGATGGACTTCGGGATCGCCCGCGCGCTCACCGGCGCGGCCAGCACGATGACCCAGACCGGCATGGTGATGGGCACCCCGCAGTACCTCTCGCCCGAGCAGGCGCTCGGCAAGGCGGTCGACCACCGCTCCGACCTGTACGCGGCCGGCTGCATGCTGTACGAACTGCTGGCGCTGCGACCGCCGTTCACCGGCGACACCCCGCTCTCGGTGGTCTACCAGCACGTCCAGGACGCGCCGGTGCCGCCCTCGCAGGCCAACGACCGGGTGCCGGTCGAGCTGGACGCGCTGGTGCTGCGCTCGCTGGCGAAGGACCCGGACGACCGGTTCCAGAGCGCGGACGAGTTCCGGGCGCACCTGCAGCACGCCCTGCGCGAGATGCACGGTGCGGCGGGGGCCGGGTACGCGGCGGGTGCCGCAGCCGCGGCCGCCGCGGCGGCCGGGCTGGCGGCGGCCGGGTCCGGGAACACCGGGGGCTACCCCGGCTACGAGGGAGTCCCGAGCGGGGGCACCGCGATCACCGAGCCGCTCGGTGGGGTCGGGGCGTCCACCGACCCGACGGCCGTGCTCGGCTACCCGGTGGGCTCACCGTTCAGGACGCCCTCGGCGCCGTATCCCGCCGTGGGCGGGGGCGGTGACGACGGGTCAGCGGACGACGAACCGAAGCGGCGACGGAACCCCTGGCCGGTGGTGGCCGGGGTGCTGCTGGTGCTCGGCGCCGCAGGCGTCGGCATCGGGCTGGCGCTGAACGGCAACCACGGCACCGGCACGCCGGTCAGCCCGGCGACCTCGGACTCCGCCCCGGTCACGCCCAGCCCGTCGGCGGACACCCCGAGCCCGTCGGCCTCCAAGAACACCAGCAGGACCCCGTCGCCGACCCCGACGCCGACCCCCACGCCGACGCCGACTCCGACGCCCACTCCGACCCCGACACCCACCCCGACGCCGTCGCCGAGCCCGTCGAAGTCGTCGTCGCCGACCCCGACGCCCACCCCGACTCCGACGCCCACGCCGACCCCCACCCCGCCGGCGAGCAGCCCTCCGGCGGCGGAGCCGAACCAGCTGAACTCCTAGGCAGGCGCTCGGCTTTTTGCAGGGCGTTCAGTTGCACTGCCCAGGGGCTCGGGGCTGCGAGGAGATCTGGCGTTCGGGTCACTGCGAAAGTGCCTGACCGCCCACGCAGGGATCACCTTGCAAGGGCTGGCGTCGCAGTTCCCCGAGCCCCTGGACCGTAGCTGGCTGAGCACCTGCAAAAAGTCGGCGTCGCCCGCGCGGCGGAGCCGCACCTCAGCAGAGCCCCGAGCTCCTGGCTCCGTAGCGGGCTGGGCATCTGCCGAAAGGCCGGCGTCGCCCGTGAGGTCAGTTGGTCAGGGCGTCCAGGACCTGTTCGTACTCCTGGCACCACCAGGTGAGTTGGGCGGCCGAGGCGGGGAAGAGCGGGTCGGCGCGGTGGTCGGCGCGTTGGTAGTGCCACTGGAGCATCCAGAGGTCGTTGAGGCGTTCCCACCAGACCCGGTGGGCGGCGGCCGCCAGGTCGGCTGCGGTGGCGGCGCCGGTCGCGCGGTAGGCGCGGGACCAGCGGCGGACCCGGTTGAGGTCGAGGACGCCGGTGGTGCGGTCGTCGAAGAGCAGGGTGGCGGCCCGGACGGCCTCCTCGGCCTGTGGGCGGAGGCCGAGTTTGTCCCAGTCCAGGACGGCGGTCACCCGGCCCTGCCGGTGGAGCAGGTTGAGGCTGTGGAAGTCGCCGTGGGTCCAGCCGGTGGGCGGGGCGGCCTGTGGGGCGGGGCGGCGGTGGCGGTGGGTGTCGAGCAGGTCGAGCCGTTCGGTGAGCCGTCGTACGGCGAGGGTGTCGAAGGGGGCGGGCCCGGCGGCGACGGCCCGGTCGCGGAGGCGGCCGACCAGCCGGGCGGTCTCCTCGGGATCGGCGGACCGGTGGCCGGCCGGCTGCCGGACGGGGGCGCAGACCCGGGCCAGGGCGCTGTGCAGACGGCCGAGCAGGGCACCGAGGTCGCCGCCCTCCCGGAGGTCGAGCTCGGTGCCGTGCCGGTGGTCGCCCTCGACCCAGGGGAAGAGCGCGAACAGGCGGCCCTCCCGGCTGGTGCAGGTGCGGCCGTCCCTGGTCCGGACCGGGGACGCGACCGGCAGCCCGAGCGCTGCCAGCGCGGTGGTCGCGCGGTGCTGGGCGGCCACGACGGGGCGGGTGGCGGTGGCCTGGTCGACGTAGCACTTGAGGAAGAACCGGCCGGCTCCGGTCTCCACCCGGTACCCCCGGTTGAGCAGCCCCTCGGCGACCGGTATGGCGCTGAACCGGGTGAGCCGGTACGTGCGCAGCACCCCGGCCAGGGTGCGGTCCTGCACCGGGGGACTGAGCGTGCCGATGGGGGGTGCGCTGGTGTCCGGGCGGGCCGGTGCGCACGCGAAGGAGGTGCCGTGGGTCACGTGCCCTGAGCGTAGTGCTTGCCCGCAGGGGTACTTGACACGGCGTCGGCGATCTGATCTCAGTGGTGGTGGTCCGCCTGGTGCCGCGCGACGTACGCGGCGGCCTGGGTCCGGCGCTCCATGCCCATCTTGGCGAGCAGGCTGGAGACGTAGTTCTTCACGGTCTTCTCGGCCAGGTGGAGCTCGTTGCCGATCTGCCGGTTGGTCATCCCCTCGCCGATCAGGTCGAGGATCCGGCGCTCCTGCTTCGTCAACTGGGCGAGCCGTTCGTCCTCCTTCTCGCCCCCGTCGCGGAGCCGGGCGAGCACCCGGCTGGTGGCGATCGGGTCGAGCAGGGACTTGCCCGCCGCCACGTCGCGGACGGCCGAGAGCAGGTCGGTGCCCCGGATCGCCTTCAGGACGTACCCGGAGGCCCCGGCCATGATGGCGTCGAAGAGCGCCTCGTCGTCCGAGAAGGAGGTGAGCATCAGGCACTTGATCTCGGGGTGCTGGGAGCGCACCTCGCGGCAGACCTCGACCCCGTTGCCGTCCGGCAGCCGGACGTCGAGCACGGCCACGTCCGGTCGCACGGCCGGGATCCGGGTGAGCGCCTCGGCGGCGGTGCCGGCCTCGCCGACCACCTCGATGTCGTCCTCGATCGAGAGCAGCTCGTGCACGCCCCGTCGGACGACCTCATGATCATCGAGCAGGAATACCCTGATTTGTCCGTTTCCAGTCACGGCCAAATGCTCCCATGTATACGGACAGAAGACCTATCCTCCGTGCCGACCGGCGGCCGGAAATTGATGCCCGTTACCCCCTTACGCGGAGACTGCTGCCCGGATAGCGTGCGCAGGTGTCCTGACGGCCACGAAATGAGAGCCGCGCCACACCCGCGGCGCTCACGAAACCCGAACAACTAGGACGTCCTAGCGCAGAAGCGCCAAGGGGCTGCGCTGGGTAACGTTCTCGTGAGGGACGCCGTCGGAAAAGGAACACCACCTGCTGAGCAGTCGGTGCGCATACCCACGCGCTCCTGCGAGGCGGTGACCGGACCGGTCACCGGCGACCCCGGGCGGCCGGACAGACCGAGGAGTGAACGTGACCGTCAAAAGCACGACGAGGGCGCGCAAGAAGGCTGCCCCCGCCGTCCCTGACACCCTCTCGCCGGGGTCTTCGGAGAGCCGGCCGGACGCCCAGCCCGAGCTGGTCCAGCTGCTCACGCCGGAAGGCGTCCGGGTCGAGCACCCGGACTTCCCGTTGACCACCACGCCGGAGGAGCTCCGCTCGCTCTACCGGGACCTGGTGCTGGTCCGGCGCTTCGACGCCGAGGCGACCTCGCTGCAGCGCCAGGGCGAGCTCGGCCTGTGGGCCTCGCTGCTCGGCCAGGAGGCGGCCCAGGTCGGTTCCGGACGGGCGATGCGCACCGGGGACTACGCCTTCCCGACCTACCGGGAGCACGGCGTGGCCTGGTGCCGCGACGTCGACCCGCTGAACCTGCTCGGCATGTTCCGCGGCGTGAACCACGGCGGCTGGGACCCGAACGAGAAGAACTTCCACCTCTACACCATCGTGATCGGCGCGCAGACCCTGCACGCCACCGGCTACGCGATGGGCATCACCAAGGACGGCGTCGACGACGCGGTGATCGCGTACTTCGGTGACGGCGCCTCCAGCCAGGGCGACGTGAGCGAGGCGTTCACCTTCGCCTCGGTCTACAACGCGCCGGTGGTCTTCTTCTGCCAGAACAACCAGTGGGCGATCTCCGAGCCCACCACCAACCAGACCCGGATCCCGCTCTACCGCCGCGCCTCCGGCTTCGGCTTCCCCGGTGTCCGGGTGGACGGCAACGACGTGCTGGCCTGCCTCGCGGTGACCCGCTGGGCGCTGGACCACGCCCGCAGCGGCCAGGGCCCGGTGCTGGTGGAGGCGTTCACCTACCGGATGGGCGCGCACACCACCTCGGACGACCCGACCCGCTACCGGGCCACCGAGGAGACCGAGTCCTGGAAGGTCAAGGACCCGATCTCCCGGCTGAAGGCGTACCTGGACGCGGAGGGCCTGGCCGACGAGGCGTTCTTCGCCGGGGTCGAGGCGGAGAGCGAGCAGCTCGGCCTGCGGGTCCGCGAGGGCGTCCGGAACATGCCCGACCCGGACCCGACGCTGATCTTCGACCACGTCTACGCCGAGCCGCACACGCTGGTGGACGAGGAGCGGGCCGAGTACGAGGCGTACGCCGCCTCCTTCGAGGGCGGGGAGAACCACTGATGGCAGGTCAGCTCAGCATCGCCAAGGCGCTCAACGAGGCGCTGCGCAAGTCGCTGGAGAACGACCCGAAGACCTTGCTGATGGGCGAGGACATCGGGAAGCTCGGCGGCGTCTTCCGGATCACCGACGGCCTGCAGAAGGACTTCGGCGAGGACCGGGTGATCGACACCCCGCTCGCCGAGTCCGGCATCGTCGGCACCGCGATCGGCCTGGCGCTGCGCGGCTACCGCCCGGTGGTGGAGATCCAGTTCGACGGCTTCGTCTACCCGGCCTTCGACCAGATCGTCTCCCAGCTGGCCAAGATGCACGCGCGGGCCCTCGGGCACGTCAAGATGCCGGTCACCATCCGGATCCCGTTCGCCGGCGGCATCGGCGCGGTCGAGCACCACAGCGAGTCGCACGAGGCGTACTTCGCCCACACGGCCGGCCTGCGGGTGGTCACCCCCTCCAACGCGCACGACGCGCACTGGATGCTCCGGCAGGCGATCGCCTCGGACGACCCGGTGATCTTCCTGGAGCCGAAGCGCCGCTACTGGGACAAGAGCGAGGTCGGCGACGCGGCCGACCTCGGGCTGCACGCCGCGCGGGTGGTCAGGCCCGGTGCCGACGCCACGCTGATCGCGTACGGGCCGATGGTGAAGGTCTGCCAGGAGGCCGCCGCGGCGGCCGAGGAGGACGGCCGCCGGCTCGAGGTGGTCGACCTGCGGTCGATCTCGCCGATCGACTTCGCCACCGTCGAGGAGTCGGTGAAGCGCACCGGCCGGGCGATCGTGGTGCACGAGGCGCCGGTCTTCATGGGCCTGGGCGCCGAGCTCGCGGCCCGGATCACCGAGCGCTGCTTCTACCACCTGGAGGCCCCGGTGCTCCGGGTCGGCGGCTACCACGCCCCGTACCCGCCGTCCCGGGTGGAGGAGTCCTACCTGCCCGACCTGGACCGGGTGCTCGACGCCGTCGACCGCGCCCTGGCGTTCTGAGAAGAGGAGCGACATGACCACTGAAGTGCGCTCGCTCCGCGAGTTCAAGATGCCGGACGTCGGCGAGGGTCTGACCGAGGCCGAGATCCTGACCTGGTACGTCAAGCCCGGCGACGTGGTGACGGACGGTCAGGTGGTCTGCGAGGTGGAGACCGCGAAGGCGGCGGTCGAGCTGCCGATCCCGTTCAACGGGGTCGTCGAGACGCTGTTCTTCCCGGCCGGCTCGACGGTGGACGTCGGCACCGCGATCATCGCGATCGCGGTGGGGGAGGGGGCCGCCGAGCCCGCTCCCGCCGCCGCCCCGGCGGCCGCGCCGGCCGCCGAGGCGCCGGACGCCGCGGTGCCCGAGCGCCGCGAGGTGCTGGTCGGGTACGGCCCGCGGACGGGTGGCGCCCAGCGCCGGGCCCGGAAGGCCCCGGTGGCCGCCGCAGCTCCGGTGCCGGTCGTGGTGATCCCCGTGCAGCCCGAACCCGCCTCGGCGGAGCGGCCGTTGGCCAAGCCGCCGGTGCGCAAGCTGGCCAAGGACCTGGGCATCGACCTGCGGACGGTCACCCCGACCGGCCCGGACGGTGTGATCACCCGGGAGGACGTGCACGCCGCGGTCGCCCCGGCCCCCGCGCCGGTGGTCGAGGCCGTGGTGGCCGCGACCCCGCTGCCGGTCGGTGCCGGTGACGTCCGGGTGCCGGTCAAGGGCGTCCGGAAGGCCACCGCGCAGGCGATGGTCGCATCGGCGTTCACCGCGCCGCACGTCACCGAGTTCATCCAGGTCGACGTCACCCGGACCATGAAGCTGGTCCGGGAGCTCAAGGCGAGCGGTGAACTGGGCGAGGGCGTCCGGGTCAGCCCGCTGCTGCTGGTCGCCCGGGCGCTGCTCACCGCGATCCGGCGGCACCCCGAGATCAACGCCGCCTGGGACGAGGCGAACCAGGAGATCGTGCTCAAGGGCCAGGTCAACCTGGGGATCGCGGCGGCCACCCCGCGCGGTCTGCTGGTGCCCAACATCAAGGACGCCGGGTCCAAGACCCTGCCGCAACTGGCGCTCGCCCTCGGTGAGTTGACCGACGTCGCGCGGCAGGGCAAGACCTCGCCGGCCGATCTGTCCGGCGGCACCGTGACGATCACCAACGTCGGCGTCTTCGGCGTCGACACCGGCACCCCGATCCTCAACCCCGGCGAGGCCGCCATCCTGGCCTTCGGCGCGGTCCGGGAGCTGCCGTGGGTGCACAAGGGCAAGGTGGTGCCCCGGCTGGTCACCACCTTGGCGCTCTCCTTCGACCACCGGCTGGTCGACGGCGAGCTGGGGTCCAAGGTGCTGGCCGACACGGCCGCCGTCCTGGAGCGCCCGAAGCGCCTGATCACCTGGGGCTGACGCCCCTTCGGCACACGGATGGGCCCTGCTCCCTCGGGAGCAGGGCCCATCCGGCGTTTCAGCCCCGGGTGCGACGGGTCCGACGCACCATCAGCAGCACGCCGGTGCCGAGCGCGACCATGGCGGCGGCGGAGGCGAGCAGGAAGGTGTTGGGGGTGGTGCTGCCGGTCTCGGCCAGCTCGGCGACGGGGGCGGCGGCCACGGCAGCGGGGGTCGGCGTCGCGGCGGGAGCGTCCTTGGCGGCGGCGGGCACGGCGGCGGGGGCGGCGACCGGGGCAGACGGGGTGGCGCTCGCGGGGGTGGCTTTCGGGGTGGTCGGCTTGGGGGTCGCGGGGGTGGCCTTCGGGGTGGTCGGCTTGGGGGTCGCGGGCGGGCGGACCATGGTCAGGGAGGTGGGCTTGAGAGTGAAGGCGGAGTAGATCTCAAGGGACGTCTGCTCGACCGGGGTGCTGCTCTTCAGGCCGAGCCGGAAGAGGAAGCGCTTGGCGTGGCCGTCCGCGAGCGGTCCCCTGGCCACCTCGATGTCGGTGTAGAGGGCCGGGTCGCAGCTGTGCTGGAGCGTGAGGTTCTTCCAGCCACCGTCGACCATGACCTCGACGGTGATGTCCTCGGGGCGGAGGTTGACGTTCGGCAGGTGGTTGGAGGGATCGCCGGACTGCGGGTTCCAGAGCCCGAGGCCCGGCGCGACGCGCCGGTAGTCCTCGCCGGTTCCGTTGTACAGCTCGACGCTGAACTCCACCTTCGGGCCGCCCACGGTGATCTTGTCGGGACCACCCGGGACGAACGTGGCGACCGGATCGGTGGCGTGCTTCTCCCACGTGTCGGTTGCGGCCGGGACGGGCTCTGCTCCCGGGGCGGGCTCGTCGCCGCAGGCCCAGGCGGTCGAGGCGGGGAGGACGGTCAGCCCGGCGGTGAGGGTGGCGACGGCGACGAGCGGGACGATCTTCGCGAAACGGTTGATAACGGGCGTGCGCATGGCGCGTCTCCCCCAAGGAGCTGAAACTGACGATGAGTTGGTGAAGGGGCGCCGCCTGCCCGACTTCCGCCGGACCCTGCTCTCCGTGCCTTCAACCGTTAAGACGTGCATCCCGCCCGGGGGTTGCAGGTGAGTTCAGGAATCTTTTTCGAGCACTGTTCGGGCACCCTCCGGGATACTGCCGGGGTGACTGGAACACGGGGGACGACAGCGGCACCGCAGGGCACCACCGAGCCTCGGCCGTCGCTGCGCAGGGATGTGTCGGGGCCGGCCCTGCTGGCCGGGCTGGTGTGTGTGGCGGTGTCGTTCTCGGGGCCGTTGGTGGTGGTGCTGGCGGCGGCCGAGGCGGGGCACCTGGACCCGGGGCAGACCGCCTCGTGGATCTGGGCGGTGTCGATCGGCAGCGGGCTGAGCTGCCTGCTGCTGAGCTGGTGGACCAGGACCCCGGTGATCGCGGCGTGGTCCACCCCGGGGGCGGCGCTGCTGGTGACCAGCCTGGGGGAGTACCCGTACCGGGAGGCGGTCGGGGCGTTCCTGGTGAGCAGCGTGCTGGTGGCGCTGTTCGGGGTGACCGGGCTGTTCGGGCGGCTGATCCGGGCGATCCCGGTGGGGATCGTGAACGCGATGCTGGCGGGCATCCTGTTCTCGTTCGGGGCCGGGATCTTCACCTCGTTGAAGGCCGCTCCGGTGCTGGTCCTGGGCAGCTTCGCGGCCTTCCTGGCCGCCCGCAGGTTCGTGCCCAGGTACGCCGTGCCGGTGGCCCTGCTGACGGGTGGTCTGCTGGCGGCCGTCACGGTCGGACTGTCGTTCGAGTTCGGGGCCGGCGGTCCGGTCCGGCCGGAGCTGACGGTGCCGCAGTTCAGCTGGGCCGCCACGGTCGGGCTCGCGCTGCCGCTCACCATCGTCGCGCTGGCCTCGCAGAACGCGCCTGGTCTCGGCGTGATGCGGGCCTCCGGCTACCAGCCGGACGACCGGCTGCTGATCGGCGCGACCGGCGGGCTCTCGGTGCTGCTGGCCCCGTTCGGTTCGCCGGGGGTCAACCTGGCCGCGATCACCGCCGCGATCTGCACCAGCCCGGAGAGCCACCCCGACCCGCGCCGCCGGTACGTCGCCGGGATGTCCACCGGCGTGCTGTACATCCTGATCGGCAGCTTCGCCGGGGTGCTGGTCAGCCTCTTCACCGGCCTGCCCACCGCGCTGGTCGCGGTGGTCGCGGGCACCGCCCTGCTGGCCTCCTTCCAGGGCAGCCTGACCGGTGCGACGGCCGACGAGCACGGCCGGGACGGCGCGGTGGTGACCTTCCTGGCCACCGCCTCGGGGATGACCCTGTACGGCATCGGCTCGGCGTTCTGGGGGCTGCTGTTCGGTGTCGCGACGCACCTGGTGCTGCAGGCCGGGCGGTCCCGCCGGGGCTGACCCGCAACCGGGGCTGGGCCGGTCGGCCGACCGGCTGCACCGGTCCGGGGAACTTGGCGCACGGGGGGACTGCGGGGGCGGCCGGACCGGGTACGTCTTCGCGACCCCCCACCCGAGCCCCCGCCGGGTGACCGGAGCAGCGAGGACGAACCCGTATGCCTTCTGGCACTCCTGGCCGTCGTCTGCTCCGCGGTCTGGCCGCCGCCGTCCTGCTGGCCGCGGCCGTCCTGCCCGCCGCGCTGGAGGTGGCTTCCCCGCCGCCGTACGACGTGATCGGCGCCCCGTCCCCGGCCCCCGAGCTGGCCCTGCCGCCGCACGTCCTGCGGCAGGCCGGGCTGCGGCCGGACGGGGCCGCCCCGACCGTCGACATACGGCGGACCGGGGCGCCCGCCAACCGGATCACCCTGGTGCTGCTCGGCGACGGCTACACCGCCGAGCAGCAGGAGCTGTTCCGGCAGCAGTCCGACCTGGCCTGGCAGTCGCTGATGGAGATCGAGCCGTTCCGCAGCTACCAGGGCTTCTTCAACATAAGGCGGGTCGAGGTGATCTCCCCCGCGGCCGGGATCGCCGACGGCGACCAGTCCGGCCGCCGCCCCGGCTCGCCGCTCGGCATGCACTTCTGGTGCGAGGGCACCGCCCGGCTGCTCTGCGCCGACGAGACCGCCACCGCCCGGTACGCCGGGGAGGGCGAGGGGCCCCAGTACCTGATCGCGCTGGCCAACTCCAAGGAGTACGGCGGCGCGGGCGGCACCGGGGTGACCACGCTGGCGGGCGGCAACCCGGACGCCGGACGGATCATCCAGCACGAGATAGGGCACACCGTCGGCGACCTGGGCGACGAGTACGACAGCGCACCGGCCGACGCCGACTACCCCAACCTGTCCACCCAGGACGCCGAGGGGATGCGCCGGGACCGGCAGAAGTGGTGGCGCTGGCTGGGCACCGAGTCGCCCGACGGCGGCGGCGTGATCGGCGCGTACCGGAGCGCCAACGGGGTCTACCGGCCGACCGCCGACTCGGTCATGCGCACCCTCGGCGGCAGCTACAACCTGCCCTCCAGGGAGGCCATCATCAAGCAGATCTACCAGCGGGTCGGCCCGACCGACCCGCCGGTCCCGGCGGCCGGCGAGGTGACCGGACGGCCCCGGCTGGCGGTGCGGCCGCTGCCGCTGACCGGGGCGCGCCGGCTCGCGGTGGAGTGGCGGGTGGACGGCCGGGTGGTGGACAGCCCGGCCGAGGACCGGGGCTGGCTGGACACGGCGGGGCTGGCCGTCCCGCCCGGGCGGACCGTCACGGTCACCGCGACCGTCCGGGACGACACCGACTGGGTCCGCGACGAGGCGTTCCGCGAGCAGCGGATGACCCGCACGGTGAGCTGGCTGCTCAGGGGCTGAAACGGCCCTTCGTGCCCGGATCGTTGCCCGTCCCGGGCCGGCCGTGGTTGACGCGCTGCATAGTCTGTTCGACGTGACCGTGGACCCCGAGACCGCCAGCCCCGCCGCCCTCCGAGCCGTCCCCGGTCAGCGGTCACCCCTGCCGACCACCGCGCTGCCGGTCTCGCCGCCGGGCGGCCGGGCGGCCTGGTTCGCCTGGTGGATCGGGGTCAGCGTCTACGTCCTGGCGGTGATCCACCGCACCAGCCTCGGCGTGGCCGGGATCGACGCCGTCGAACGGTTCGGCATCGGGGCCTCCGCGCTCTCCACCTTCGCGGTGCTCCAGGTGCTGGTCTACGCGGCGATGCAGATACCCGTCGGGCTGCTGGTGGACCGGTTCGGGCCGCGCCGGGTGCTGCTCACCGGCATCCTGCTGCTGAGCCTGGGTCAGCTCGCCTTCGCCTTCTCCACCTCGTTCGGCCCTGCGCTGGTCTCCCGGGCGGTGCTCGGCTGCGGGGACGCGATGACCTTCATCAGCGTGCTGCGGATCTCCGCGCGCTGGTTCCCCGCCGCGAAGAACCCGCTGGTCGCCCAACTCACCGGCCTGGCCGGGATGGGCGGCAACCTGATCACCACGGTGGTGCTCGCCCAGGCCCTGCACCGCGAGGGCTGGACGGCCAGCTTCGCCTTCGTCGCCCTGCTCGGGGTGGGGGTCTTCGCCCTGGTCGCGCTGCTGCTCCGGGAGGCCCCGGCGGGCGTCGCGGTGGTCCCGGCGGCCGGGCGGCGGCTCGCGGTCCGTTCGCAGATCCGCGACGCCTGGGGCGAGCCGGGCACCCGGCTCGGCATGTGGGTGCACTTCACCACGGCGTTCCCCGGCGCGGCGTTCGGACTGCTCTGGGGGATGCCCTACCTGGTGGAGGGTCAGGGCATGACCCGGGGCGAGGCGGGCGGCCTGCTCACCGTCCTGGTCGGCAGCAACATGGTCTGCGCGCTGCTGCTCGGACGACTGCTCTCCCGGTCGGCCCGGGCCCGGATGCCGATCACCCTGACCGTGATCGCCGCCACGGCGGTCAGCTGGGCCGTGGTGCTCGCCTGGCCGGGGGCGCACCCGCCGCTCTGGCTGCTGCTCGTCCTGCTGGTGGTGATGGGTACCAACGGCCCCGCCTCACTGGTCGGCCTCGACTACGCCCGCGCCCACAACCCGCCCGAACGCCTGGGCACGGCCTCCGGCATCGCCAACATGGGCGGCTTCATCGGCACGGTGATCACCCTCTTCGGGGTCGGCCTGCTGCTCGACACCCTGGCGGGGGCGGACGGGGCGCACTCGGCGGAGGCGTACCGGTGGGCGCTGTGCTGGCTGTTCGTGCCGCTGGGGGTCGGGACCGGGATGATCCTGCGGCTGCGGCGGCTGGCCTAGGGCCTGTCGTCGAACTCCCGTCGTCGCCCGGAGGGCGGGCCTGCGGCGAGAGTGCGTGCCAGGCGTCGCGGGGCAGGCGGGAGTTCGGCGACAGGCCCTAGGGGTTTCCGGCCCGCGGAGACGTGCTCACCCTCAGCGGAACCGAGGATGAGCATCTCCTGCCAGGCGGGTGGCTCCGAACGGGGCGTGACGCGCCGTCAGGGGGTGACCGCGAAGTGGGCCAGGATGCGGGCGCCGAGGTCCTGGTCGCCGTCGACGGTGACCGGGCCGGGGCGGCCGCGGCCGCAGGCGAGGCGGAGGTAGGTCTCCCAGTCGAGGGTGAGGCGGACGTCGGGGGCGAGGCTGACGGTCTCGTCGGCGGTGGCCCGGCCGTCGTCGCCGACCCGGACGGTGCGGAGGAACTCGACCGGGCCGGAGACGTCCAGGGCGAGGGTGGTGCCGGGCGGGGCGCCGACGGCCTTGCGGAGCACCTTGGGGAGGCCGGCCAGCAGGACGTCGCGGGAGATCAGGGCGGCGGGGGAGTCCAGGTTGCCGGGGACACCGAGCGCCCGGCGGAGGTCCTGCTCGTGCACCCAGACGTCGAAGGTGCGCAGCCGGAGCAGCTCGGTGTACGGCACGTCCCGGGAGAGCGGGCCGGCCGGCCAGCGGACCAGGTCGTCCGGCTCGTGCTTGGAGGTGCGCAGCGCCCGCGAGCGGCGGATGACGGTGTACTCCAGCTCGCCGGTCATCTCGGGCGCGGTGTGGCAGCGCCGCTTGTCGACCGGGAGCTCCATGTAGCGGGCGAACTCGTCGGTGACGTGCCGGAGGTCGCGCGGCAGGGAGTGGATCGGGCGCGGGTCGCCGAGCAGTTCGGACTCCAGCGCGATGATGTGCGAGACGACGTCGCGGACCGACCAGCCGGGGCATTCGGTGGCGCGGTTCCAGGCGTCGGTGGGCAGCGGGGCCAGCAACTCGGCTATCGCCTCGATGGACTGCGTCCACGCGTCGATGCAAGCCTGCACGGTCTGGTTCTCCGTCACGGGATTCTCCGGCCCTCCGTCAGCTTCCGTACTGTGCCGCCCTGGAGCGCGAACCCGGGTGTTCCGGCTTCCGGGCGGCGGCGCTAACCGCACGTTACGCTGCCGGGTGACAGCCGGGCAGTGCTTTCGGGTGACGATCGTAGGACTGGTCTCATGGACGGTGGTAGTGTGCGCGCTTCATTGATCCAAATCGACGTCTCGGACGTCGAACCGCCCGCCGAACGGCGGGCCAGGGTAGCCGCGTTGGTCCGTGCCCAGGAGGGCGCCGACCTGGTGGTGCTGCCCGAGTTGTGGCCGCTCGGCGGCTTCGCCTACGACGCCTGGTCGGACGGCGCGGAGCCGCTGGACGGGCCGACCGCCGAGGCGATGTCGGCCGCCGCCAGGGCCGCCGGGGTGTGGCTGCATGCCGGTTCGATCGTCGAACGCGATCCGGACGGCCCGATCTACAACACCTCCCTGCTGTTCGCCCCGGACGGGGAGCTGACCACCACCTATCGCAAGATCCACCGCTTCGGTTTCGACAGCGGCGAGGCGATCGCGATGGGGGCCGGGCAGGAGATCGTGGCCACCACCACCGAGCTGGGCACCATCGGCCTGGCCACCTGTTACGACCTGCGCTTCCCGGAGCTGTTCCGGGCCCTGCTGGACGCCGGGGCCGAGCTGCTGCTGATCCCGGCCGCCTGGCCGGAGCGGCGGCGCGAGCACTGGACCCTGCTGGCCCGGGCCCGGGCGGTGGAGGAGCAGGCGTACGTGCTGGCCTGCAACACCGCCGGCACGCACGGCGGGGTCGAGCAGGCCGGGCACAGCATCGTGGTCGACCCGTGGGGCAAGGTGCTGGCCGAGGCCGGGGCGGGCGAACAGGTGCTGACCGTGGACTTCGACCCGGCGGGGGCGGCCAAGGCCCGCTCCGAGTTCCCGGTGCACCGGGACCGGCTGCTCGGCATCCCGGCCCCCGTCCAGCGCTGAGCCGGGCGGTGCCGCACCGGGCCGCCCCGGTGGCCGGGCGCATGTCCGGGTATGGACACTGATAGGGCTCTTGCGCACCAGGTGGGCGCATTTGAGAAGATGAGCCCTGGTCGTGTTCCTGCCGGACCGGCCGCCGTGCAGTGCCGAGCCCGGAGAGGAGGCTGCCGCCCGGATGTCCAGCCCCACGGCTCCCCCCGGCGACGGCCGCCCGGCGATCCAGCGCAACAGCCTGCGCGAGCAGATCGCCGCCGCGCTGCGCGAGGAGATGATGGCGGGCCGCCTGGCGGCCGGCCGCAACTTCACCGTCAAGGAGATCGCCGAGCTGTACGGCGTCTCCGCCACCCCGGCGCGGGAGGCCCTGGTCGACCTGGCGGCCCAGGGCCTGCTCCGGGCCGAGCACCACCGGGGCTTCACCGTCCCGGAGTTCGACTGGTCGGACTTCGTGGAGATCTTCGAGGCCCGCACCATGCTGACGGACAGCGCCCTCCGCCGGCTCGGCTCCCGGGCCAGCGGCTACGACTGGCGGCGGCTGCCCTCGCTGCGCCGCCGGGCCGAGGCGGCCCAGCGGGCCTCCCGGTCCGGTCAGCTGGACGTGCTGGTCGGCTGCGACCTGCGGTTCTGGCACGAGGCCGGGGCGCTGCTCGACAACTCCCGGGTCTCCGGTTACCTGGGCTGGCTGCGGGTGCAGTCCTGGATGTTCGCCGCTCCGCACCTGCGGTCCGCCGGTGCGCTCGAAGGGGTCTGCTGGGACCGGCACCCGGAGCTGGTGGACCGGATCGAGGCCCGGGACATCCCGGGGGCGCACCAGGTGGTGAACGAGTACAACCTGTTCACCGTCGAGCTGCTGGCCCGGCTGACCGGTCGGCCGCTGGACTCGGTGGCGGTGCTCCCGCTGCTCCGCGAGCCGGTGGCGGCGCCGCAGCCGACGGCGCCGGCCGCCGCGGCGGGCGAGGTCGGGCTCGGTCTGGTGCCGCTGCCCAGGGCCGTCCCGCCGGGCCGTTTCGGCCGTCCGCGACAGCCCCGGGCCGGGGCAGGTACCGAGGAGCCGGTGGCGCAGTAGGGTGGGCTCTTCCCGTGTCCGCCCTCTGAGAGGAAGAGCCGGCCCATGGCCTGCGACCTCTGGCTCGTCCCGCTGGTGGACGTCCTGACGCACAGCCCCGAGAACCCGTTCCGGGACGACCTCGTCCGCTACAACGCGGCCCTGGTCGCGCACGGTCTGCCGGAGGTCCCGGTGTACCGGTACTCGCCGGAGCTCAGCGGCTCGGTGGAGCCGATCG
Source organism: Kitasatospora sp. NPDC101801 (assembly GCF_044766665.1). Classification (NCBI taxonomy): domain Bacteria; kingdom Bacillati; phylum Actinomycetota; class Actinomycetes; order Kitasatosporales; family Streptomycetaceae; genus Kitasatospora; species Kitasatospora sp. NPDC101801. The sequence goes on along the minus strand of NZ_JBIWML010000037.1, from coordinate 53,266 downwards.
CCGCCTTCGACTACGACTCGCTGCACTTCCTGCGGCGGGCCTACCTGCTGGGCCTGACCGGCTTCGCGATCGAGCCGGTGGACGCGCTCGGCGGCGACTACGAGCAGCTGCTGGAGATGTTCGAGTCGACCGCCGAACAGTCCCACCTGGTCTGGCACTTCGACCACGCCGGGGCGTACGTGCCGATCGACTTCCAGCTCCCGCTGGTCGCGGACGAGCTGCTGGCCTCGGGCGGCCCGCTCGGCTCCTCGTACGGGCTGCTGCGCGAACTCCAGGCGGTGGCGCCGGTGTTGGGCCTCGACCCGCTGAACCCGCCGGCCCCGACCCGGCCGTTGGCGCCCACTGACCTGGAGCAGACCTTCGAGCCGCCGATCGACGACCAGCACCCGTTCGCCCGGGAGCGGCACGCCTGGGCGGGGCTGTACGCGGCGGCCACCCGGAGCGTCACCCAGGGTTCGATGATCGTCTTCGCCTGAACCGGCGGGGCGGGGGCGCCCGAGCCCGTTGCCGGACTGGTGCATCGTTTCTGCGCGGACGCCCGACCGGGCGCCCGCGCAGTGTGCGGTCAGCGCAGCGGGCCCTCCGGCGGCCGCTGGCGCGGCATGGTCGGCCGGGCGCCCGGCGGCGGCAGGATCCGGACCTGGGCGCCGGCCCCGTTCTCGGTCCGGCCGCCCCACGGGCCGGGGGACTGGGTGGGCAGCTGGGTCATGGTGGCGCGGAACTCCAGCATCCACTCCGAGGTCTCGCCCCTGACCACGTCCGAGACGTCCTCGCAGAACCGGCGCAGCACGCCGAGGCAGCGCTCGGCCGCCTCGCCCGCGGTGCCCTCGGTCGGGCCGAGCACCTCGCGCACGCACTCCGAGGCCCAGTCGAACTGGAACGCCTCCAGTCGGCGCTGCAGTGCCTGGGCGGTGCTGACGTCCCGCATCCAGCCCGAGGTCTGGCCGAACGCCCGGTCCACCCCGAGGCAGGCGGCGGAGAGCGCCAGGCCGACGTAGCCCCAGCTCGGCGAGGCCCAGGAGACGCCACTGAGCGCGAGCAGCGGGTCGACCGCCCCGCCCACCGCGAACCCGGCCGCGCCGAACCGCAGCAGCCTGGCCCAGCGGCGTTTCCAGACCCGGTCCCGGCGGTACCAGTCGATCGCCTCGACGGCCCGCTCCTCGGACCAGCGGTACAGCTCCTCAAGACGCTCGGCCGGCTCTCCCCAGTCCCCGAGCGGGAACTGGCGGGCACTCAGATCGGTGCGGCGGCGGGTGGGGGTCCGGGCGGTGGAGGCCGCGACGGGCTGGTCCTCCTCACCGACCTCCTTGCCCCAGGGGCTCTCCTCGGGCTGCATTTCCGGCTGGCTCACCTGTGGGGCTCCCTGTGGCGGGCGGACTGCTGAGGCCCTGGCGGGTACCGGGCCTGACGGTGCGTCGAGCGGTCAGTGTTCCGGACACCGGCCAGATGTGACACTTCGTCGGACGGTCGGCACCGCGAGCGGTTGTGGGTCGCCCATGGTGTCGTGCAACGGTGACGGCCGGTGCTCGTCCAACAGCACTTCTTACCGCCAAATGGCTGACCATGGGGCCGCTTCGGCAGCGATCGTTATCGGATTTCACCCCATCAAGCCGAGGTGGGAGAGTTGCGGCGGTCGGTGAGATTTCACCCTTCCGAGCGAGCCCGTCCGGTCCTGTCGCCGTGACCCGGCCGCTCCGGGTGGTCCGGCCCCGGGGCGGGAATGGAGCTTCCTCCAACTCCGGGGGCCCGTCCACGGCTCCGGTTGGAGGTTCCGACGGGCCCTGCGACCGACCCGATCCGGCCACCGACTACCCTTCAAGGCGTGAAGGTCCTCGTCATCGGCGGCGGCGCCCGCGAACACGCCCTGTGCCGCTCTCTGTCCCAAGATCCCGCCGTCACCGAGCTGCACTGTGCCCCGGGCAACGCCGGGATCGCACAGGTGGCGACGGTCCACCCGGTCGACCAGCTGGACGGTGCGGCCGTGGCCGCGCTGGCCCGGCGGCTCGGCTCCGACCTGGTCGTGGTCGGCCCGGAGGCCCCGCTGGTCGCGGGAGTCTCCGACGCCGTCCGGGCGGTCGGCATCCCGGTCTTCGGTCCGTCCGGGGAGGCCGCCCAGCTGGAGGGCTCCAAGGCCTTCGCCAAGGACGTGATGGCCGGCGCCGGCGTGCCCACCGCCCGCTCCTACGTCTGCACCACCGAGGCCGAGGCGGCCGAGGCGCTGGACGCCTTCGGCGCCCCGTACGTGGTGAAGGACGACGGCCTGGCGGCCGGCAAGGGCGTGGTGGTCACCGCCGACCGCGCCGAGGCGCTGGCGCACGCGGTCTCCTGCGACCGGGTGGTGATCGAGGAGTACCTGGACGGTCCCGAGGTCTCGCTGTTCGCGATCACCGACGGCGTCACCGTGCTGCCGCTGGTGCCGGCGCAGGACTTCAAGCGCGCGCTGGACGGCGACCAGGGCCCGAACACCGGCGGCATGGGCGCGTACTCGCCGCTGCCGTGGGCGCCCGAGGGCCTGGTGCAGGAGGTCCTGGAGACCGTCCTGCAGCCGACCGTGGACGAGCTGCGGCACCGGGGCACCCCGTTCTCCGGCCTGCTCTACGCCGGTCTGGCGCTCACCTCGCGCGGCACCCGGGTGATCGAGTTCAACGCGCGCTTCGGCGACCCGGAGACCCAGGTGGTGCTGGCCCGGCTGCGCACCCCGCTGGCCGGCGTGCTGCTGGCCGCCGCCGAGGGCACCCTCGACACCCTGGAGCCGCTGCGCTGGGACGAGGGCGCCGCGGTCACCGTGGTGATCGCCTCCGAGGGCTACCCGGCCGCCCCGCGCACCGGTGACCCGATCGACGGCCTGGACGCGGTCGAGGCCGAGGGCGCGTACGTGCTGCACGCCGGGACGGCGGCCGGTCCGGCCGGCGAGGTGCTCAGCGCCGGTGGCCGGGTGCTCTCGGTCACCGCGGCCGGGGCCGACCTGGCCGAGGCCCGTGAGCTGGCCTACCGGGGGGTCGCCCGGATCTCGCTCAAGGGCGGGCAGCACCGCACCGACATCGCGCTGAAGGCGGCTCAGTAGCCGACCGTCCACCGAGGGCGCTGCGACCGGGGTCATCCCACCGGCCGCAGCGCCCTCCGGCGTTCTCGGACACCAGTCGCCACACCGGTCGGCGGCAGGATTCCAGTCCTTCGGGTGATCCGGTCGCCATCCGGCTGACGTGACCGGGCCCCGGGTCGTAGGGTGCGCTGGATCGCGTCGGCGGGCCGTCCGCCGGTGCGGCCGCCACCGGGTGTCCGGGCGCGGCCGGGGGGATGCTGTCGGTGGCGCTCGGTTCGGCCGTCGTGTCATCAGGACGGGTGGAAACGGTAGCGATCCGGAACGCCCGCCCACGGGCAGGCGTCAGAACTGTCAGAAGTGCCAAGCACGATGCACAAGCGGGGCCGACGTCCGTCGTCCCCCGTTCGGATACTGATCATTTCGAGTCGGCTCGGGTGCCCGGGTCGTGGCCGACCTCCCGTCACCGGGAGCCGCCGCGATCCGTGGCGGTCGGCTCCGAAGGGGGTGCCGCGCCGTATGGCCGCTGTCGACGCAGCCCGCGCACGTGCCCAGGCCGTGCTCCGGGTCCGTGGGCGGGCCCTGGGGGTCGCCGCGCTGCCCGCCGCCCTCGCGGTGGTGCTGTTCGCGGGCCGGTTCACCGGCCGGATCGGCGCTCCCGGCGCCGCCGACGCGGCGGCCTGGGACGCGGCCCGCTGGGTGGTGGGCGGCATCGCGGTCCTGGTGCTGCTCGGCACCTGGCTGGTGGCCAGGACGTACGCCCGGGCCGAGCCGCCGCGCACGCCTGCGGTGCCGATCGCCCGCTCCGCCGCCCCCGAGCTCTACCGGCAGATCGGTGAGCTGGCGGAGCGGCTCGGGGTGCCCGCTCCGTCCGGGATCGCGATCACCCCGGACTGCGACAGCTGGCTGGAGGAGGTGCACCGGCCCGGCCGGCACCCGGTGGCCCCGGCCGCCCCGGTGGCCGGGGAGGTGCTGTCCGGTGCGCCCGACCGGGCGGTGGGGACGGCGCCGGTGCTGGTGATCGGCTCGCCGTTCCTCTGGTGGATGCGGGCCGGGGAGCTGCGTGCCCTGCTGGCCCCGGTGGTGGCCGGCACGGCCGCCGCCGCCGATCCGGAGATCGCCGCCGCCCGGCGCTTCCTGCGCGGTCTGGACGCCTCGCTCGGCGAGCCCCGGCGCGGGCCCGCCGCCCTGCTGGACCGGATCACCAAGCTGCTGCTCGGCGCCTGCCGGGAGCACTCGGCCGAGCTGGAGCGGGCGGTCGCGGCGGCCGCCTCCGAGCAGGCCAAGGCGGTCGACTACGGCCTGCGGATCGCCGCCCAGGAGCAGGTCGGCCTGGCCTACGCGGGGTGGGACAGGCTGCTCACCCGGGTCGCGCTGCCCGCCTGGCGGCTCGGCCGGCACCCGGCCCACCTGAACGCGGGCGTGGTCGCCGCCCTCACCGAGCTGTCCCGCCGGGACCGGCTGGCCGACGGGTACGAGACCCGGCTCGGCGACCGCCCGGCCTGCGACCTGCTGGAGGAGCCGGGTTCGGTGGACGCGGCCGTCTCGCTGCTGGCGGCCGAGGTGCTGTTCGGTGAGCCGTTCGGCACCGCGGGCACCGGTTGGCGGGAGCTGGACTGGGCCGACTACCCGGCCGAGGTGGTCGGGCTCGGCTGGCGCGGGCAGGCCGACGCGCTCCGGGCGGTGCTCGGCGAGGGCGCCCCCGAACAGGCCGCGCCCGCCCTGCACCTGGTGCTGGCCCGGCTCGCGGAGGGGGCCGGTGAGCCCCTGGCCGCAGCACTCGCCGCCCACCTGGCGCGCACCGCGCAGGTCGCGCCCCCTCTGCAAGTGGTCCGCAGCGGGCGGGACTTGCTGGTCGACCACGTCACCGCGCTGGTCTGCCTGGCGGCGGTGGACACCGGTCTCGGCCGCCCCGGGATGGACTGGCTGGACGGCCCGGTGCTGCTGCTGGGCGGCACCCGGCGCCCCGAGTTGGCCGCCCTGGTGGCCGATGCGGTGGAGCAGGGCAAGGACGCACCGCTGCGATCCTGGCTGGAGTCGGCCGGGCTGCGACTGGCCGGCCCGGTCCGGCTCTGACGCCCGGTCGGGTTGCTCCGAAGACGAACAAAATTTCAACAATACTTGTTGCTACGGTGGGGTGACGCAGCGCCAGCACTGTGGTGTGCTGGACCGCACGCACATCCGCTTGGCACATGCCACCGGGGGCCGAGTCGGGCCGGTGCGAGTGTGGGAGGGGCGCGTGGGGACGGAACTCAACCGCCGCTGGGAGTCGGGCACGCTGAAGCACGGTGTCTCGGACCCCTTCGGCCAGGGCCCACTGCCGTGGCTGCGGAGCCCGGACCAGTACGTGGCCGGCATCGAGGGCGCGGTCCCGTGGTACGTCAGCCTGGACGCGCCCGGCCAGCTCCCGGCGGGCGTGCCCCGCCCCCGGCCGCCGGTCGGCACCCCGGCCAACTCGGACGACGTGCAGCAGCAGATCAAGGGCTTCGCCTCGGCCGGTGTGATCCGCCCCGGCGGCTCGATCGACCTGCGGGTCACGGTGAACCCGCCGCGCGAGTTCACCGTGGACGTCTACCGGATCGGCCACTACGGCGGCGACGGCGCCCACCACGTGACGTCCAGTCCGCTGATCGCCGGGCTGGCCCAGCCCGCGCCGCTGGTGGTCGGCCGCACCGTCTCCTGCCACCACTGGTGGCAGTCCTGGCGGCTGCACGTGCCGACGCACTGGCGCCCCGGCGCGTACGTCGCGGTGCTGACCACCGCCGACAACCTGCACCGCAGTCACATCCCGTTTACCGTGCGGGACTTCGACGAGCAGACGCACCCCGCCGAGCTGCTGCTGGTGATCCCGGACGTCACCTGGCAGGCGTACAACCTCTTCCCCGAGGACGGCCGGCAGGGGGCCAGCCTCTACCACGCCTGGGACGGGCACGGCGGGCTGCTGGGCGAGCAGGAGGCGGCCGTCACGGTCTCCTTCGACCGCCCGCACGCGGGGGCCGGGCTGCCGCTGCACGTCGGCCACGCGTACGACTTCATCCGCTGGGCCGAGCGCTACGGCTACGACCTCGCCTACGCCACCGCGACCGATCTGCACGCCGGGCTGGTCGACCCGTCCCGGCACCGGGCGCTGATCTTCCCCGGCCACGACGAGTACTGGTCCGAGCCGATGCGCCGGACGGTCGAGCGGGCCAGGGACGGCGGCACCTCGCTGGTCTTCCTGTCCGCCAACTCCCTGTACTGGCGGGTCGACCTCACCCAGAGCCCGGCCGGGGAGCCCAACCGGCTGCTCAACTGCCGCAAGCGCCAACGGCTGCACCCCGGCCACCCGGCGGCCGGTCCGGCGGGCGGCCAGAGCGCGCTCTGGCGGGACGCCGGCGAGCCGGAGCAGCACCTGCTCGGCGTCCAGTACGCCGGCCGGGTGCCCACCCCCGTGCCGCTGGTGGCCCGGAACACCGACCACTGGCTCTGGGAGGGCACCGGGCTGGCGGAGGGCGAGGAGCTGGCCGGCCTGGTGGCCGGCGAGGCCGACCGCTACTACCCCAAGGTCGCGCTGCCCGAGCACACCGAGCGTTCCCTGCTCGCGCACTCCCCCTACCGGGACACGGCGGGCCGGACCAGGTACCAGGAGACCTCGCTCTACCGGGCGCCCAGCGGTGCGTACGTGTTCGCCGCGGGCACCTTCGCCTGGTCGCCCGCGCTGGACCGGCCCGGGCACACCGACGAGCGGATCCAGCGGGCCACCGCCAACCTGCTCGACCACCTGTGCAAGGAGGCAGTGGGCCGCTCATGAAAGACTCGGACCCCGGAGCCCCCCTTCTCTGAGGACTGAGACGACCTTGAGCGGATTTGTCACCAAGCCCGAGCCGGTCCAGGTACCTGGTCTGGAACACCTGCACACCGGCAAGGTGCGCGACCTCTACCGGGCCGCCAACGGCGACCTGGTGATGGTGGCCAGCGACCGGACCTCCGCCTTCGACTGGGTGCTGCCGAACGAGATCCCGGACAAGGGCCGGATCCTCACCCAGCTCTCGCTCTGGTGGTTCGAGCGGATCGCCGACATCGTCCCCAACCACGTGATCTCCACCGAGCTCCCGGCCGGGGCGCCCGCCGACTGGAAGGGGCGCACGCTGATCTGCCGCGCCCTGGAGATGGCTCCGGTCGAGTGCGTCGCCCGCGGCTACCTGACCGGCTCCGGCCTGGTGGAGTACCGCGCGGACCGCACGGTCTGCGGCATCGCCCTCCCGGCGGGTCTGGAGGACGGCTCCGAGCTGCCCGCCCCGATCTACACCCCGGCCCTCAAGGCCGAGGTCGGCGAGCACGACGAGAACGTCCCCTACGAGGAGACCGCCCGCCGGCTCGGCGCCGAGCTGGCCACCACCCTCCGGCAGACCACCCTCGCGGTGTACGGCCGGGCCCGGGACATCGCCCGCGAGCGCGGCATCATCCTGGCCGACACCAAGTTCGAGTTCGGGCTGCTGGACGGCGAGTTGGTGATCGGCGACGAGGTGCTGACGCCGGACTCCTCGCGCTTCTGGCCCGCCGACCAGTGGGAGCCGGGGCGCGCCCAGCCCTCCTTCGACAAGCAGTTCATCCGCGACTGGCTGGCCTCGCCCGAGTCCGGCTGGGACCCCAAGGGCGAGCTCCCGCCGCCGGCGCTGCCCGCCGAGATCGTCGCGGCCTCCCGGTCCAAGTACGTCGAGGCGTACGAGCGGCTCACCGGCAACACCTGGGAGTAGGCGGCTGCGCCTTTTGCAGCGCCCCGGTTGCACTCTCCAGGGGCTCGGGGCTGCACTGTAGGCAGGCGCTCCAGGTCGACTACCCAGGGGCTCGGGGGCTGCACTGTAGGCAGGCGCTCAACGGTCAACTACCCAGGGGCTCGGGGCTGCACTTTTGGCAGGTGCTCAGCGGTCTACTACCCAGGGGCTCGGGGGCTGCACTGTAGGCAGGCGCTCAACGGTCTACTACCCAGGGGCTCGGGGAACTGCGAGGAGGTCTGGCGTTCGGGTCACTGCGAAAGTGCCTGACCAGCTACGCGACGATCACCTTGCAAGGGCCGGCGTCGCAGTTCCCCGAGCCCCTGACTCTCCCGAACCACCTGCCAAAGGCCGGCGTCGCCCACGCGGCGGAGCCGCACCACAGCAGAGCCCCTGGACCGTAGCCGGTGAGCACCTGCCAAGCGGTCGGCGTCGCCCGTGCGGTCAGATCCAGCCGTGTTCGCGGGCGATGCGGACCGCTGCGTGGCGGTTCTCCGCGCCGAGTTTGGTGGCGGCGGCCGAGAGGTAGTTGCGGACGGTGCCGGCCGAGAGCGAGGCGCGTTCGGCGATCTCGGCGATCGAGGTGCCGTGGGCGGCGAGCTCCAGGACGTCGGTCTCCCGGGGGGTGAGCGGGCTCTCGCCGGCCGCGATGGCGTCGGCGGCCAGCTCCGGGTCGACGTACCGGCCGCCGGACCGGACGGTGCGGATCAGGCCGGCCAGGTCGGCGGCGGAGACGGTCTTCGGCAGGAAGCCCCGGACCCCGACCTCCAGGGCGCGCTTGAGGTAGCCGGGCCGCCCGTGGCCGGTGACGATCATGGTGCGGCAGTCCGGCAGGACCCGCCGCAGCTCGGTGGCCACCTCGATGCCGTCCATCCCGGGCATCTGCAGGTCGAGCACCGCGACGTCGGGGCGGTGCGCCTTGGCCATCGCCAGCGCCTCGGGGCCGGTGGCGGCCTCGGCCACCACGGTGAGGTCGTCCTCGAGGGCGAGCAGCGCGGCCAGCGCGCCCCGGATCAGGTGTTCGTCGTCGGCGAGCAGGATGCGAATGGTCATCCGGCGGAGACCTCCATCGAGAGGGCGGGTGCGGTCAGCGGCAGGTCCACGGTGAGCCGGAACCGGCCGGGCCCGGCCGGTGGCGTGTCGAGTCGGCCACCGTACACGGCGAGCCGTTCGCGCAGGCCGGTCAGGCCGGTGCCGGCGGTCCCCGGCCGACCCTCCGTCACACCGTCGTTCTCGATCTCCAGCAGGGCCTGGCCGCCGCCGACCCGGAGTCGGATCAGGCAGCTGGTGGCCTCGCTGTGCCGGAGCACGTTGGTGGTGGCCTCGCGGACCGCCCAGCCGAGCACCGACTGTGCGGTGACCGGGAGTTGGTCGACGCTGCCGAGTTCGACCTCGCAGGCCACGTCGGCGGCGCGGAGCACCGAACGGGCGCCGGTGAGTTCGGCGTGCAGGTCGGCGGTGCGGTAGGCCCGGACCACGTCCCGCACCTCGCGCTGGGACTCCTGGGCGATCCGCTGCACCTCGGTCATCTGGTCGGCGGCCTCCGGGCGCCCCCGGCGGGCGAGTTGGGCGGCCAGTTCGCTCTTCAGCGCGATGGTGGTGAGGTTGCGGCCGAGCACGTCGTGCAGGTCGCGGGAGAACCGCAGCCGCTCTTCCGCCACGGCCAGCCGGGACTGGGTCTCCCTGGCCCCGTCCAACTCCCAGACCACGCCGGACAGCCAGGCCGAGCAGCGGCAGGTGACGCCGAACAGCAGACAGGACAGCGCGATGCCGGTGATCGCCCCGAGGGCGGTCCCGATCGACAGGCCCGCCAGCAGCAGGGCGGGCAGCACCAGCAGCAGGACGATGCCGCCGAACGCGGCGGACAGCCGGTGCGGCAGGACCACGGTGACTGGGCCGAACCAGAACATCAGCAGCAGCGGGGTCATCGACACCCCGGTCAGGTCGTTCCCGCCGGTGAGCACCACCGCCCAGACGCCGGCCAGGGCCACCGTGGTGGACATCGCGAGCAGCAGCACGGGGCGGGGGCGGCGGCCGAGGTAGTGGGCCAGCCCGGCCCGGACCACCAGCAGGGAGAGCACCGTGCCGGTCAGCGCGCCGAGGGCCAGCACTTGCAGGGTGAGTACGGACAGCTTCTCGGCCTGGCCGACGGCGGTGCCCAGGACCGCCAGCGGTTCGACGCCCACCGCGATGTAGAGCGACCAGCGGACGTAGAGCTCGGTCCGCTGCGGCTTGCCCTGGGCGTGCCAGCGGCGCAGCGGGTGGGCCAGTTCCACGGGTTCTCCTCCGGAGGGTGTCGGTGCTGTGGTCTTCCTATCAGTCAGCGCCGGGGCTCCCAACGGAACCAGCGGTTGGTGGCCCAGCCCGCGGCCGCGGTCCAGGCCAGGGCGAGGGCCAGCAGCGGGAGGGCGTCGGACCAGCTGCCGACGAAGTCGGTGGCGGGCGCGGTGCCGTCGGTGCCGAACCAGCCGAGCCGGATCAGCTGTTGGGCCGGGGTGGTGGGCAGCGCCCGGAAGACGGCGGCGAGCTGGTCGGGCATGGTGTCCAGCGGGATCAGCAGGCCGGAGCCGAACTGGCTGAGCAGCAGCACCGGCAGGGTGGTGAGGCCGGCACTCTCGACCGTCCTGGTGACCACACTGGACAGGGCGGCGAGTGCCACCAGCAGCACGATGCTCAGGACCAGCCCGGCCAGCACCAGCAGCGGGTTGACCGGCATCGACAGGTCCAGGACCGCGGCCCCGGCGCCGCAGAGCACCACGCTCAGCAGCAGGGCCAGCACGACCGAGGGGACGGCGGTGCCGGCCAGGATCTCCAGGTCCCGGGCCTCGCCGGTGCGCAGCCGCTTCAGCACCAGCTCACCGCGCCGGGCGACGTACGCGGCGGTGAGGTTGTAGTAGACGACGAACATCGGGATCAGTCCGAGCAGCCCGGTGACCAGCAGGGCGCCGGTCGGGACGCCGGGGTAGTGGTCGGCCTGCTGCTTCATCGGTTCGGCCAGTGCGACCACCATCAGCACCGGTAGTGCGAGGGCGGTGAACAGGGCGGTCCGGTTGCGCAGCAGCAGGGTGGTCTCGGCCCGGCCGAGGGAGCGCAGACGGCTGGTGGCGGTGGTCATCGGACGGCTCCGGTCGGCTCGGTCGCGGGGAGGGCGGCGGGGGTGGGCGGGGTGGCGGCGACCGCGAGGAAGGCCTCCTCCAGCGAGGCGCTGCGGGCGTCCAGCGCACCGAGCGGGACCTGGTGCCGGGCGGCCCAGTCCAGCAGCTCGGTGAGGGTGGACTGCAGGGTCGGGGTCCGGACGGTGATCCGGCGGCCCTCGGCGGTGACCTCGGCGCCGGGCAGCGCGGGCAGTGCGGCGGCCTCGAACGGGCCGCTGCGCTCCGGGAGTTCGAAGGAGATCCGGGAGGGCCGGCCGGCGATCACCTCGGCCACGGTGCCCTCGGTGACGATCCGGCCGCCGTGCATGATGGCCAGCCGGTCGGCCAGCTCCTCGGCCTCCTCCAGGTAGTGCGTGGTGAGCAGCACGGTGGTGCCCTGGGTACGGAGTTCGCGGACCAGCCGCCAGGTGGCGGCCCTGGCCTCCGGGTCGAGGCCGGTGCTGGGCTCGTCCAGGAACAGCACCTCGGGGCGGCCGAGCAGGGCCAGCGCCAGGTCGAGCCGCCGGCGTTCGCCGCCGGAGAGCTGCTTGACCCGGACGGTGCGCCGGTGCAGCAGGCCGACCAGGTCGAGCGCCTCGTCCACGGGCCGGGCGCCGGTGGTCATCCCGGCCCAGGCCCGGCCGGTCTCGGCGACGGTCAGTTCGGACGGGAAGCCGCCCTCCTGGAGCATGATCCCGATCCGCGGCCGGACGGCGGCGCGCTCCCGGTACGGGTCGTGGCCGAGCACCCGGATCCGGCCCTCGGTCGGCGCGGCCAGGCCCTCGATCAGTTCCATGGTGGAGGTCTTGCCGGCGCCGTTGGTGCCGAGCAGGGCGAAGAGTTCGCCCCGGCGCACGGTGAGGTCGAGGCCCCGGACGGCGTCGAAGCCGCCCGGTCCGGCCGGGCCGTAGTGCCGGCGCAGGCCGGTGACCTCGATGACGGGTGGCTCGGTGCGGCTGGTGTCCATGCACCGAGCCTCCCGTCCGGGCGGCCCGGTGGGCAGTGCGCGCCGTCACCGGTGGGGGACGCGTTCACACGGGTCGGCGGTGACAAATGTCAGGGGACGGGCGGCGGAAACGACGAAGGACCCCCTCGACGAGGGGGTCCTTCCACTGAGCGGACGACGAGATTCGAACTCGCGACCCTCACCTTGGCAAGGTGATGCTCTACCAACTGAGCCACGTCCGCACGATCTTCGGTTGTTTTCACTGCGAGCGGACGACGAGATTCGAACTCGCGACCCTCACCTTGGCAAGGTGATGCTCTACCAACTGAGCCACGTCCGCACGGTGCTTCTTGAAGCACCGGCCGCCGTCCGGTCTCCCGGGCTGGCGACAGAAAGAACTCTACCCCATCGGGACGAGTGGTCGCCCCACCCTTTCCGCCGGGGCGGTCGGGGCGGGGCGACCAGCCGGTCGGACCAGGTCAGTTGGCCTCGGCGAAGGACTCGTAGACGTGCTTGGGAATGCGGCCCCGGGCGGGCAGCTCCATGCCGCGGGACTGGGCCCAGGCGCGCACGGCGGCCGGGTCCGGGGTGAGTGCGGTGCGGCGGAAGGACTTTCCGGCGCGGCTCTGCCGGCGGCCGGCCGCGACGAACGGGGCGAGAGCCTCCCGCAGCTTCTCCGCGTTGTCCAGGGACAGGTCGATCTCGTACGACTTTCCGTCCACACCGAAGTGGACGGTCTCGGCGGCGGCGCCGCCGTCCAGGTCGTCGGAGAGCGTGACAACTACACGCTGAGCCATGGGTGTCGATCCTCTCGGGCAATTCGGCCGCCGGATGCGGGATGCGCCCGTGCGACCCGATGTGCACCAGTCACGCGAGCGCTTACGGGCAGGCAGGAAGCCGCGCTGGATACGCAGCACTCGCCGTCACCGGTGGCCCTATTCTGCACCCAAAGGGGGCCGAAATCGAAGAGTCCTGCTTTCTTTTCCGGATATTCACGTGTGTTCGTCGGCGCGGGATAGCGAGTGATGTGGATGGTCGTTCTGTCCCGTAGTGCCGGTATTCGGACGTTCCAGAAGCAGCTGCGGAATCCGGCGTAAAGGGGAGTGGCCGGAGGGCATGGGGACGGCGGAACCCTTGGGGCGTAAGGGGCATAGGTCTACGCGCGTCGCCTGCTCCGGACCCGGCCCGGCCAGCAAAGTCGCCCGAATGCCCCGGTAGTCTGGAGGTCCCCCGCCTCACGCACCACACCACCGGGAGTGCCAGTGGCTCGCGTCGTAGTCGACGTCATGCTCAAGCCCGAGATCCTCGACCCCCAGGGCCAGGCGGTGCAGCGTGCACTGCCGCGTCTTGGATTCGCCGGGATCGCCGATGTCCGTCAGGGCAAGCGATTCGAACTGGAGCTGGAGGGTCCGGTCGACGACGCCGCGCTCGCCCGGATCCGGGAAGCCGCCGAGACCTTCCTCGCCAACACCGTGATCGAGGACTTCACCGTCCGGATCGAGGAGGAGGGGAAGTGACCACTCGCGTCGGCGTCGTCACTTTCCCCGGTTCCCTCGACGACCGCGACGCCCAGCGCGCGGTCCGGCTGGCCGGCGCCGATCCGGTCGCCCTCTGGCACCGTGACAAGGATCTCCACCAGGTCGACGCGGTCGTCCTCCCCGGTGGATTCAGTTACGGGGACTATCTGCGCTGCGGCGCGATCTCCCGCTTCTCCCCGGTGATGGCCACCATCATCGAGCAGGCGAAGCTGGGAATGCCGGTCCTCGGTATCTGCAACGGCTTCCAGGTGCTCTGCGAATCGCACCTGCTGCCCGGCGCGCTCACCCGCAACGACTCGCTGCACTTCGTCTGCCGCGACCAGAAGCTGCGGATCGAGAACGCCGGCACCGCCTGGACCCGGGATTACACGGCCGGCCAGGAAATCGTCGTCCCGCTGAAGAACGGCGAGGGCCGCTTCGTCGCGGACCAGCCGGTGCTCGACCAGCTGGAGGCGGAGGGCCGGATCGTGGCCCGCTACCTGGACGTCAACCCGAACGGTTCGTACCGCGACATCGCCGGCATCACCAACGCCGCCGGCAATGTCGTCGGTCTGATGCCGCACCCGGAGCACGCGGTCGAGCCGCTCACCGGCCCGACCACCGAGGGCCTGGGCTTCTTCACTTCCGTCCTCAAGCAGTTGGTGAACGCCTGATGACCCTCGACACCGTCAAGAACGCCGAGCAGACGCCCGAGGCCGACCAGCCCTGGTCCGAACTCGGTCTGAAGGCCGACGAGTACGCCAAGATCCGGGAGATCCTCGGCCGGCGCCCCACCGGCGCCGAGCTGGCGATGTACTCGGTGATGTGGTCGGAGCACTGCTCGTACAAGAGCTCCAAGGTGCACCTCAAGCAGTTCGGCGAGAAGAAGCCGGACAGCGACGCGATGCTGGTCGGCATCGGCGAGAACGCCGGTGTGGTGGACGTCGGCCAGGGTTACGCGGTGACCTTCAAGGTCGAGTCGCACAACCACCCGTCGTACATCGAGCCCTACCAGGGCGCGGCCACCGGCATCGGCGGCATCGTCCGCGACATCCTGGCGATGGGTGCCCGCCCGGTCGCCGTGATGGACCCGCTGCGCTTCGGTGCGGCCGACCACCCGGACACCCGTCGGGTGCTGCCCGGGATCGTGGCCGGCATCGGCGGCTACGGCAACTGCCTGGGCCTGCCGAACATCGGTGGCGAGGTCGTCTTCGACTCCTGCTACCAGGGCAACCCGCTGGTCAACGCGCTCTGCGTGGGCGTCATGAAGCACGAGGACATCCACCTCGCGCAGGCGTCCGGCGCCGGCAACAAGGTCATCCTGTACGGAGCCCGGACCGGCGGCGACGGCATCGGCGGCGTCTCGGTGCTGGCCTCCGAGACCTTCGACGCGACCGGCCCGGCCAAGCGCCCGGCCGTCCAGGTGGGTGACCCGTTCCAGGAGAAGCTCCTGATCGAGTCCACCCTGGAGATCTTCGCCGAGAAGCTGGTGCTCGGCATCCAGGACCTCGGCGGTGCCGGACTCTCCTGCGCCACCTCGGAGTTGGCCTCGGCCGGCTCCGGCGGCATGCGGATCGAGCTGGACACCGTGCCGCTGCGCGACAACACGCTCTCTCCTGAGGAGATCCTCATGAGCGAGTCGCAGGAGCGGATGTGCGCGATCGTCGAGCCGGGCAAGGTCGCCCGCTTCCTGGAGATCTGCGAGAAGTGGGACGTCATCGCCACCGTCATCGGTGAGGTGACCGAGGGCGAGCGGCTGGAGATCTTCTGGCACGGCGAGCTGGTGGTCGACGTCCCGCCGCGTTCGGTCGCGCACGACGGCCCGACCTACCACCGCCCGTACGCCCGGCCGAGTTGGCAGGACGCCCTGCAGGCGGACGCGCCGACCGCCGAGCGGCTGCTCCGCCCGTCCACGGGCGAGGAGCTGAAGGCCGCGCTGCTGGCCGTGGCGGGGTCGCCGAACCAGGCCTCCAAGTCCTGGATCACCGACCAGTACGACCGCTACGTGATCGGCAACACCGTGCTGGCCACGCCCGAGGACTCGGGCATGATCCGGATCGACGAGGAGACCAACCTCGGCGTCTCGGTGGCCACCGACGGCAACGGCCGTTTCACCAAGCTGGACCCGTACACCGGCGCCCAGCTGGCGCTGGCCGAGGCGTACCGCAACGTCGCGGCCGGTGGCGCCAAGCCGCTCGCCGTCTCCGACTGCCTCAACTTCGGTTCCCCCGAGGACCCGGACGTGATGTGGCAGTTCGCCGAGGCGACCCGCGGTCTGGCCGACGCCTGCCTGGTCCTCGGTACCCCGGTGACCGGTGGCAACGTCTCGCTGTACAACCAGACCGGTGAGACCGCCATCCACCCGACCCCCGTGGTCGCGGTGCTCGGCGTGATCGACGACGTCACCCGGCGGACCCCGATCGGCTTCGCCGAGGAGGGCCAGCTGGTCTACCTGCTCGGCGACACCGCCGACGAACTGGGCGGCTCGGCCTGGTCGCAGGTCGCGCACAACCACCTCGGCGGCCTGCCGCCCAAGGTGGACCTGGAGCGCGAGCGGCTGCTCGGCGACATCCTGATCGCCGCCTCCCGCGACGGCATGATCGACGCCGCGCACGACCTCTCCGACGGCGGCCTGGCCCAGGCCCTGGTGGAGAGCTGCCTCAAGGGCGGGAACGGCGCGCGCCTGATCGTGCCGACCGGTCTGGACCCGTTCGTGTTCCTGTTCTCCGAGTCCGCGGGTCGTGCCATCGTGTCGATCCCGCGCAGCGAGGAGCTCCGGTTCAACGACATGTGCGGCGCCCGGGGCCTGCCGGCCACCCGGATCGGCGTGGTCGACGGTGACTCCCTGGAGATCCAGGGCCAGTTCACCGTCTCGCTGGCCGAGCTGACGGACGCGCACACCGGTGTGATCGAGGCACTGCTCGCCTGACGGCGTCTCGGCAGCTGAGGGGCGGCCCGGTCGGGCCGCCCCTTCGCTGTACCCTCGCGGAATGGCGAACTCCGCGAACCGTCCCCGTAGTTACGATCCCGCCAAGGTGCGGTCCGCCCTGGCCGGGCAGACCGAGGCGCTGCGCGGTGCGGTGCACGAGCTGTGCGCCCACCCGGACGCCGCTTCGCTGTTCGACCGGCCGACCAGGCTCGGCGACTGGCGGGTCCGGCAGCTGATCGCCCACCTCGGCTTCTGCCTGGACTGGCTGCCCCGGCACCTCGACGAGCCGGTGCCGGACGGTGCACCGCTCTCGCTGGTGCAGTGGGTCGGGGCGACCAGGACCGCCGCGGCGGCGATCGACGCCGCGGTGCGGGAGCACGCGGAGGGTGCCTTCGCCGGCTCGCCGGCGGAGGTGGCCGAGGAGTTCGACCTCGCCTGCGACCAGCTGCTGGCGGCCCTGGAGCGGCCCGAAGTGGCCGACCCCGCACGGCGGTTCGTGATCCGGTTCGGGCCGATCCTGCTGACCGACTTCCTGGTCACCCGGCTGGTCGAGACGGTGGTGCACGCGGACGACCTGGCGGCCGCCCTGGAGCTGGCCGCGTTCCCGCACGACCGCCAGGCGCTGGCCGCCGTCACCCGGCTGCTGGCCGACGCCTTCGCGGATCAAGTCCCTGGTGGTGCGGTCGAGTTGCGGATCCCGCCGTACGCCGTCGTGCAGGCCGTCCCGGGCCCCCGGCACACCCGGGGCACTCCGCCCAACGTGGTCGAGACCGACCCGCTCACCTGGCTCCGCCTGGCCACCGGGCGCACCACCTGGTCGGCGGTCGCCGATACGGCGCTGCACGCCAGCGGCGAGCGGAGCAACCTCGCGGAGTACCTGCCGGTCATGGGCTGAGGGCTGCACTTTCGGCAGGCGCTCAGCGGCCGACTACCCGGGGGCTGCGCCTTTTGGCAGGGCGTTCAGTTGCACTGTCCAGGGGCTCGGGGAACTGCGAGGAGATCTGGCGTGCGGGTCACTGCGAAAGTGCCTGACCACTTACGCGAGGATCACCTTGCAAGGGCCGGCGTCGCAGTTCCCCGAGCCCCTGGCGCCGTAGGCGGTCGAGCGCCTGCCAGAAGAGCCGGCTACTTACGGGCGGGCGGGGCCGGTGAGGTACTTGCCGGCGTCGTTGTAGGGCCAGGCGTTGGAGACGCAGCCCTCCAGGCCGTAGATCTGCTGCATCATCGCCGGGGCCGGCTGGCCCGGGCCGGGGCAGCCGAGGTGGTTGCGGCCGATCCGGTGGCCGACCTCGTGGTTGATGATCAGGGCCCGGTACTCCTCGATCGGGCCGCTGAACTTCGGTGAACCGGTGTTCCAGCGCTTGATGTTGACCATCACCTGGCGGTTCACGTTGCAGTTCACCTCGCCGCCGGTGTCCAGCCCGGCGGTGGCGCAGATCTTGTCGACCTCCTCCGGCGAGGCGATCTTCACCGTGAAGTCGTAGGTCCCGGTGGCCACCAGTTGGAAGGAGTCCTTCCCGTCGGTGGTCCAACTCCGCTTGTCCGCGAGTATGTTCTGCACCTGCTGGGCGGCGGTCGCGGCGTCGATGCCGATCCCGTCCTCGACCTCGACCTTGTACTTGCGCAGCGTCCCGCCCTTGCCGACCACCGGGCCGTTCGCCTGGACGGTGGTGAAGGTGCCGAGGCCCTTCCCGTCGACCGCCGGGGTCGGGGCGGGCGCGGGCGGCGGCACCTCGGCGGGCGGCGGGGTGGTGGCGGGGGACTCGGCGGCCGGGACGGCCCTGGCCTGGGAGGTGGGCCCGCCGGCCGGTGTCCCGCCGGAGTCACCGGTCAGCTTGTAGGCGGCGGCGCCGCCGAGCACGGTCAGTGCCGCGACCAGCCCCACGGCCAGCACCCGCCGTCGCCGCACCCGCTGCTTCCGCCGCCGTACGTTGGCGGCGCGCCGACGGCTGGGGGCGGGGGAGCTGCTGGGATTGGGTCGCACTACTGAAGCTCTCTGGTCGGCCGGCAGAACTGACGCACTGTCGATCAGGACGATACCTGTCGCTCGGCCAGTTCCTCCGGCCGGTCACAGGATCTTCGAATCGTCGGCCGTGGTTGACCCGGTCGGTCCGACTGGCAGACTGCAGGTATGAGTATTCACCAGAACCTGCTCGGCGGCCCCGAGCCGACCCGACTGCCGGAGGACGAGCAGCCCTACCGGATGCTGGGCGAGGAGTCGGCCTCGCCGACCCAGGTCGCCGCGGCGTTCCCGACCTTCTCGCTGGCCTGGGCGATGCTGGCCGACGACGCCTACGACGCCGGTCGGGTGGTCGAGTCCTACGCCTACGCCAGGACCGGGTACCACCGGGGTCTGGACTCGCTGCGCCGGGCCGGCTGGAAGGGCCACGGGCCGGTGCCGTGGGACCACCGGGGCAACCGGGGCTTCCTGCGCTGCCTGGCCGGGCTGGCCCGGGCCGCCGAGGCGATCCAGGAGACCGAGGAGGCCGAGCGCTGCTGGACCTTCCTCAAGGACAGCAGCGCCGAGGCGTACACCGAGCTCAGGCCGTAGCACCCGGAACGTGACGGAGCCCCCTCGACCGGGAAGGGTCGAGGGGGCTCCGGCGTACCGAACCGGCGACTACTTGATCCGGGTGCCCGCGGAACGCAGCGCCTGGGTCGCCTCGACCACGCGGGCGGCCATGCCGGCCTCGGCCAGCTTGCCCCAGGTGCGCGGGTCGTAGGTGCTCTTGGTGCCGACCTCGCCGTCGACCTTCAGCACGCCGTTGTAGTTGCGGAACACGTGGTCCACGATCGGGCGGGTGAAGGCGTACTGGGTGTCGGTGTCGAGGTTCATCTTCACGACGCCGTTCTCCAGCGCGGTGGCGATCTCCTCGGGGGTGGAGCCCGAGCCGCCGTGGAAGACGAAGTCGAACGGGTCCTTCTTGCCGTACTGCTTGCCGATCTCGTCCTGGAGCTCGCGGAGCAGCTCCGGCTTCAGCACGACGTTGCCCGGCTTGTACACGCCGTGCACGTTGCCGAACGAGGCGGCCAGCAGGTAGCGGCCCTGCCCGCCCAGGCCGAGCGCCTCGGCGGTGCGGACGGCGTCGTTCACCGTGGTGTAGAGCTCGTCGTTGATCTCGTGCGAGACACCGTCCTCCTCGCCACCGGTCGGGGTGATCTCGACCTCGAGGATGATCTTCGCGGCCCGGGCCTGGGCCAGCAGCTCCCGGCCGATCGCCAGGTTGTCGGCCAGGGTCTCGGCCGAGCCGTCCCACATGTGCGACTGGAAGAGCGGGTTCTGACCGTTCTTCACGCGCTCGGCGGAGACGGCCAGCAGCGGGCGGACGTAGCCGTCCAGCTTGTCCTTGGGGCAGTGGTCGGTGTGCAGCGCGACGGTGATGTCGTACTTGGCGGCCACGATGTGGGCGAACTCGGCGAGCGCGACGGCGCCGGTCACCATGTCCTTGTTGTGCTGGCCACCCAGGAACTCCGCACCACCGGTGGAGATCTGGACGATGCCGTCGCTCTCGGCCTCGGCGAAGCCGCGCAGCGCGGCGTGCAGGGTCTGGGTCGAGGTGACGTTGATGGCCGGGTAGGCGAACTTGCCCGCCTTGGCCCGGTCCAGCATCTCGTTGTAGACCTCGGGAGTTGCGATGGGCATGCGAATCCGCTCCTGTCGGTGCTCGGCGTACGGACGACCTGTCCGACGCTCGGTACGCCTTCGGTACGACGCGCGGTACCGGGAATGCCGACGCGGCTCTGCGGTGCGGCTGGTGGTACCTCGGTTCGACGGAGTCCGCCGCGGTGTGCACTGAGGGTGGGTGCGACCGCGGGCCGGACACCTGTGTCATCTTCCCAGACTCCCGCCCCGGGATCACCCCGCGGCCCGCTGGTTGGGACGGACGGCGCCGGGAGAGGGGCCGAAGGGCCTCGGCGGGGGAGGGACGTTGAGCCCCCGGCAAGGTGGGGGCGCTATCCTGCGCCCGTGGACTACAACCAGCTCGCCGTCAATCTGCTTGACGCCAAAGCCCTTGTCGCATCGGTGGGTGCGATCGGCATTCTGGCGATCATCTTCGCCGAGACCGGCCTGCTGGTCGGGTTCTTCTTCCCGGGCGACTCACTGCTGATCCTGGCGGGGGTGGCGGCCTCCTCGGCCGCCTCGTCGGTGCTGGGCGAGGGCGCCCAGATGTCGATCGCGCTGCTGCTGATCGGCGCGCCCGTGTGCGCCGTGGCGGGAGCCCAGCTCGGGCACTTCTTCGGGGCCAAGGTCGGCCCGCGGATGTTCGACAAGCCGAACTCGAAGATCTTCCGCCGCGAGTACGTGGTCAAGGCGGAGGAGTACTTCGAGAAGTTCGGCCCGGCCAAGGCCGTGGTGCTGGCCCGCTTCATCCCGATCGTCCGGACCTTCCTGAACCCGGTCGCGGGCACCCTGGAGATGCCGGCCAGGACCTTCTTCGTCTGGAACGTGGTCGGCGGGGTGCTGTGGACCGAGTCGATGCTGCTGATCGGCTACTTCACCGGTGACCAGCTCGCGCCGGTGATCGACAAGTACCTGATCCCGGCGATGGCGCTGATCATCCTGGTCTCGGTCTCGCCGATCATCTTCGAGGTGCTGCGCGAGCGGAAGAAGAAGAAGGCCGAGGCCGCCGAGGGCGGCGAGCCGGTCGCCAGCGGCCGGCACCGCAAGGGCTGAGCCCGGACGGGTACGACGAAGGGGGCCCCGACCGGGGCCCCCTTCGTCGTGCGTCACGGGGTGACGGTGCCCGGTGTTTCACGTGAAACACCGGGCACCGTCGGGCTGTCGGACCGTCAGCGGCCGCCCGGGACCTCAGAGGCCGAGGTCGTCCAGGGTGTAGGCGGTGACGTACGGCAGGCCGGCCTTCTCGATCGCCGGGGCCGCGCCGCGCTCCACGATCACCGCGACGCCGACCACCTCGGCGCCCGCCTCGCGGAGCGCCTCGACCGCGGTGAGCACCGAGCCGCCGGTGGTGGAGGTGTCCTCGACCGCCAGCACCCGGCGGCCCTTCACGTCCGGGCCCTCGATCCGGCGCTGCAGGCCGTGCGCCTTGCCCGCCTTGCGGACCACGAAGGCGTCCAGCTTCCGGCCGCGCGCGGCGGCGGCGTGCAGCATGGCGGCCGCCACCGGGTCGGCGCCCAGGGTCAGCCCGCCGACCGCGTCGAACTCCAGGTCGGCGGCGGCGTCCAGCATGACCCGGCCGACCAGCGGCGCCGCCTCGGCGTCCAGCGTGATGCGGCGCAGGTCGACGTAGTAGTCGGCCTCCAGCCCGGAGGAGAGGGTGACCTTGCCGTGCACGACGGCCTTGTCCTTGATCTGCGCCAGCAGGGCGTCGCGGTCGTTGCTCATGGGCGTTGAGTCTACGGGGGAGGGGTTCAGCGCTTTCGCAGGGCGCGGACCAGCACCACCGCGCCGCCGATCAGGGCCACCCCGCCGCCGATCATCCAGGGCAGCGCGGTGCGGTCCTGCTGGTGCAGCGGCTCCGGACCGCTCCAGCGGGTCGCGGCCCTGGCCCGGGCGCTGCGGGCGGGCAGCGCGGGGGCGTACCGGCCGCGTGGCGGCGCGTGGTCCACCTCCTCGGCCGACCGGCCGACGATGCTGCGCCGGACCGGCCCGGCGCCGCTGTCGCCGGTCAGGTACTCCAGGCCCGCGTCCTTGATCGGCAGCGGCTCGACCGGCACCGGCTCGACCGGATCGGTCGGTTCGTCGGCGAACGCGATCAGGTCGGCCAGGTCGTCGTCCAGCTCGGTGGCGAAGCCCGCCGCGTGGTCCTCCAGGTAGAGCACGGTGGCGGCCTCCGGCTCGGCGCCGCTCACCTCGGCCGCCAGGTCGTTGGCGAACCGGTCCAGCAGCCGGCGGCCCGCCGTGCCCAGGGCTACCGCGTCGAACTCGGTCAGCCGCCCGGTGGCGGTCAGGTCGGCGGTGAACCGCAGCGCGCTGCTGCCGTCGTCCGCGCCGGGCTGCACCGAGATCCGCACGGTCGCGGTCACCTCGCCGCTGCCCCGGGACTCCTGGCCCTCGGCCAGGGCGGTCAGCACGCCCTCGCGGCCGTCGATCAGCGAGAGCACGCCCTTGTACGTGATGGTCGAGCCACCGATCCGCAGCCGCAGCCGCCCGGCCAGCTCGTCACCGGCGGCCTCGGCCTCGGTGCTCAGGCCCGGGACGCAGCGCACCAGCAGATCCCGGTCCCGCAGTGCCTGCAGGACGACGGTGGCCGGCAACTGGACGACAACCTCATGCTCCATGCCTGCGAGCCTACCGACCCGGCCCCCGGACCGAGAGCATCCGGTCAGGTCGATCTGGGCCGGCGCCCGCTCAGTCCAGCAGCCCGCGCGGCTCCGGGACCCGCTCGGGCCGTTGGGCGGCGAGCCGGTCGGCGGCGCCGAGCAGCGTCTCGGTGGTGAGCGAGCGGGTCGGGGCGGTCAGCACCAGCTGCGGGGGCGTGCGGGCCGCCAGCACGAAGGTCTCCGGACCGCCGGGCCCGGCGGGACAGCTCCGCGGGCCGTCGGCGGCGGCGTACGGGACGGTGTGCAGGCCGACCGCGCGGACGGTGGCCTCGGTGGACCAGACGGTGTCGGTGCGCACCACCAGCCGCCCGCCGGGGGCCAGCGCCCGGGCGGCCAGCCCGTAGAACTCCCGGGAGTCGTAGGGGAGTCCGCGCAGGGTGGAGAGCACCACGTCGTACGAGCCCGCGCTGCGCAGCCAGTGCAGCGGCTCGGCGGTCACCAGCCGGACCCTGGCGTCCTCCAGCGAGTGCCGGCTGAGCGCCGAGAGGGCTGCGTCCCGGCGGACCAACTCCGGGACGGCGGGGTCGAGTTCGACCACGGTGACGTCCCGGACGGCGGCCCGCCCGAGCACCTCGCGGAGCGCCATGCCGTCCCCGCCGCCGAGCAGCAGCACCCGGCCGACCGGGCCGCTGCCGAGGGCCGGGTGCACCAGCGCCTCGTGCTCCCGGTACTCGTCGGGGCCGCAGAGCGCCAGCCGCCCGTTCAGGAACAGCTCCAGCGGGGCGGACCGCTGCGGGGGCACCCGGGGCGCGGATTCGGCACCGGTGGTCGATTCGGCGGTGTCGGGTGCCCCGGTGGCGGAGCCGGCCAGCACGATCTCCTGGTGCCTGCTCTGGATCGCCAGCCGGACCTGGGCGCCGTACAGCGCGTTCCGGGCGGCCCGTTCGATCACGCCGGTGAAGGCCGCGGCCACCGCGAGCACCACCAGGACCAGGCCGCAGCCGGCCCAGAGCAGCAGCCTGGTCCGCGGCGAGGGCTCGTCCCGGAACAGCCAGAGCACCACGGCGGCCCCCGCCACCGCGTTCACCGCGCCGGTCACCAGCGCCCCGGTGGTCTGGCCGAGCAGCGGCAGCAGCAGGAACGGGAAGGCCAGCCCGCCGATCAGCGCGCCGACGTAGTCGGCGGCGAACAGGTCGGCGGCGGCCCGGCCCGCGTCCTCCCGGCGGATCCGCTGGATCAGCGTCATCAGCAGCGGGATCTCGGCGCCGATCAGCACGCCGATCAGGAAGGTGGTGCCGACCACCCCGGCGGTCGTCACGCCGTACCGGTCCAGCCAGGCCCAGGCCGAGTAGAGCAGCAGCACGGAGAGCCCGCCGGTCAGCGCGAGCGCGCACTCGACCAGGGCGAAGGAGGTGGCGGGGCGGCGGGTGAGCCGCTTGGCCGCCAGCGAGCCGACGCCCATCGCGAACACCATCACCGACAGCACGACCGAGGTCTGGGTCATCGGGTCGCCGATCAGGTGCCCGCCCAGGGCCACCAGCTCCAGCTCGTACACCAGACCGCAGGCCGCACAGACGAAGGCCGCCAGCAGGACCAGCAGCCGGGCCGCCCTGGCCCGGCCCCGGCCCGGCCACCGGCGTCCGGGGCCGCCCGCCGGGCCGCCGGCCCGGACCGCGCGGGCGCCGATCCCGGCCAGTCCGGCCGGGTCCTCGGTGCTCGGCTGGACGGGTCGGCCCGCCGGATGGTTGATCACGAACAAACGCTAGGCGAGGTGGGTGGCCGACCGCTGCACCCATTCGACGGACAGGGCCGTGCACCGAATTGACGTTTCATCAACACGGGCTACCGCCACTCGGGTCCGGCTCGGACGGAGTTCCGAAAACCGTCAGTGAGGACCGGGTGCAGACCAGCCGGCCCTCCTGGGGGTAGGCGTGCCAGGTCCGCCAGTTCACCCGGCGCTCGTCCCCGCTGGCGACCAGGGCGGTGAACGCGCTCGGGTCGCCCGGGAACACCCCGGCCAGTGCGCTCGGATGGCCCTCGACCAGCGCCAGCAGCTCCTGGGCGCGGGCGGCGAAGACGTGCGGCGGCAGCTCCTCGATCCGGGCCGCGAACTCGTACTCCCAGCCGCCGACCTGCTCGGCCACCCGGGCGGGCAGCGGGGTGCGGCGGCCCGGCAGACAGGCCACCGTCTCCAGGCACTCGCCGGGGCCCGCCGCCAGGATCACCTGGTGGGAGGCGCCGAGCAGTCTCAGCTGGAGCGTACCGCCGGAGAGCCGGTCGGTGCCGAGGCGGTCGAGTCTCAGGTCGCGCACCGCGAGTGCGGGCAGCGGACTGCCGCCCAGGCACCAGGCCAGGTCACCGGCCCGGGTGTCCGTGTAGGAGGTCTGCAGTGTGGTGAGCATGCTGGGCTCCGCGTTTCAGCTCCGTGCGCGCCCGCCGTCAGCATCCGGCCCGGCACGGTGGCGGGGCTGTTCGAGGCTGTGCGGTCCCTGGCGCGGCCGACCGTGGAAGGAAGGATTCCGGCTGGAGATTCAGCAGCAGAGAAGCACGAATTCTCCGGGTCCGTCAGGGATTTACCCAGCTTTGCCCGGCATTCACCGTTCCGGCAGCACTCTCCGTCTGGGTGTGATCATCCCGGTGCATGACTCTGTCCGGCGCGCGCCCTTTTCGCCGGGGTATGCGCCGTGTGCGACCGTCGTGCGCCGGGGTACGCCCGCCGACCGTCGGGGGTGGCGCGTCCGGTCAGAGCCGCCGGAGCCGGGCCACCGCCTCGGCGAGCACGTCGTCGCGCTTGCAGAAGGCCCAGCGCACCTGGCTGCGGCCGGCCTCGGTGTCGTCGTAGAACACCACGTTCGGAATCGCCACCACTCCGCAGCGTTCCGGCAGCTTGCGGCAGAACTCCAGCCCGTCGGTCTCGCCGAGCGGGGTGATGTCGGTGGTGATGAAGTAGGTGCCCTGCGGCCGGAACACCTCGAAGCCGGCCGCCACCAGACCCTCGGCCAGCAGGTCCCGCTTGCGCAGGTGGTCGGCCCGCAGGGTGTCGAAGTAGGCGTCGGGCAGCCGCAGCGCGTCGGCGACCGCGTACTGGAACGGCCCCGCGCTGACGAAGGTCAGGTACTGCTTGGCGGTCCGGACGGCGGCCACCAGCTCCGGCGCGCCGGCCACCCAGCCGACCTTCCAGCCGGTGAAGGAGAAGGTCTTGCCGGCCGAGGAGATGTTCACGGTGCGCTCGCGCATGCCCGGCAGGGCGGCGATCGGGTGGTGCGCACCGGCGAACACCAGGTGCTCGTACACCTCGTCGGTGATCACCAGCAGGTCGTGCGCACAGGCGAGTTCGGCGATGCCGCGGAGCTCGTCCGGGGTGAGCACGGTGCCGGTCGGGTTGTGCGGGGTGTTCACCAGCAGCAGCCGGGTGCGCGGGGTGATCAGGGCGCGCAGCTCGTCCAGGTCGGGCCGGAAACCGGGGGCCCGCAGGGTGAGCGGCACCCGGGTGGCACCGGCCATCGCGATGCAGGCGGCGTAGGAGTCGTAGAACGGCTCCAGCGCGATCACCTCGTCGCCGGGCTCCAGCAGGGCCAGCAGCGCGGCGGCGATCGCCTCGGTCGCCCCGGCGGTGACCAGCACCTCGGTGTCCGGGTCGTACGACAGCCCGTAGAACCGCCGCTGGTGCTCGGCCACCGCGGCCCGCAGCTCCGGGATGCCGGGGCCGGGCGGGTACTGGTTGCCCCGGCCGTCCAGCACCGCCCGGGCGGCCGCCTCGGCGATCTCGCGCGGGCCGTCGGTGTCCGGGAAGCCCTGACCCAGGTTGATCGAACCGGTGGCGACGGCCAGTGCGGACATCTCCGCGAAGATCGTCGAACCCATCCCCGCCAGCCTGCGGTTCAGCAGCGGCCTCGTACCCATCCCGGCTCCTCAGTTGGTGGTCGAGGTCATCCTCTGCGGTGGGCCGGGCGGGGGCAAGCACTTCTCCGGACCCGCGCGCAGGCCCGCCCCGGGCGGGGCGGGCCTGCGGGTGGTGCCGCGGGGATCAGCTCTCGTCGGTGGGGGCGTCGCCCTCGCCGTTCTCGCTCTCGATCTCCTTCTGGAGGCCGAGGCGCTCGACGATCCACTGCTCGAAGCCGACCGCGGCCTGGGTCCAGTTGGCGGTGGTGGTGACGAAGTAGTCCAGGTTGACGCCGGTGCCGACGATCATCTGGGACTCACCGATGAGGCGGACCACGCCGTCCTCGTGGGTGTGCGTGTAGACCTTCGGCCAGAGGGTCTCGCGGTTCCACTCGTCGATCAGGTCGAGGATCTCGGCCTTGTCCTCGAGCGGGTAGGACCGGTCGTAGAAGGCGCGGACCGCGAAGAGCTCCTTCTGGTCGCCGCGGAACATGTAGTAGACGCGGAAGCCGTCCCACGGCGCGGTGAGGTCACCCTCGTCGTCCACGACGTGCTTGAGCTGCATCTGGTCCAGCAACTGGGTGACCAGCGCCTGGTCCGGCACCACGATCGGCGGCGGGCCGGAGGGGCCCGGCTGGCCGCCCTGCGGGGCGCCGAACGAGGGGATGGACGACGGGTCGATGCTCATCAGGGGGTCCTCTTCTCAGTGCACAAGGGTGGCTGGCAATGAGGGGCCGCCCTTCCAGGCACCATCCTGCCTCATTCGCGGCCCGGGACACAGGGGGTACCCGGGCCGCGCGGGCGGGGTCAGCGCTTGGCCGGCGGAGCGGTCGGCTGCTCGGCCCGGACGGTCAGCCGGTCGGCGTCCTCGTCCCGCTCCACCAGCACCGTGTCACCGTCGCGGACCTGCCCGGACAGGATCGCCCGGGCCAGCTGGTCCCCGATCGCGGACTGCACCAGCCGGCGCAGCGGCCGGGCCCCGTAGGCCGGGTCGTAGCCGGTCAGCGCGAGCCAGTCGCGGGCCGCCGGGGTGACGTCCAGGGTGAGCCGGCGGTCCTCCAGCCGGCCGGCCAGCAGGGCGACCTGGAGGTCGACGATCCGGCTCAGCTCGGCGGTGCCCAGCGGCTCGAAGACCACGATGTCGTCCAGCCGGTTCAGGAACTCGGGCTTGAAGGCCGACCGGACGGTGTCCAGCACCAGCTGCTTCTTCCGCTCCTCCGGGGTGGCCGGGTCGACCAGGTACTGGGAGCCCAGGTTGGAGGTGAGGATCAGGATCGCGTTCCGGAAGTCCACCGTACGGCCCTGGCCGTCCGTCAGGCGGCCGTCGTCCAGCACCTGGAGCAGCACGTCGAAGACCTCGGGGTGGGCCTTCTCCACCTCGTCCAGCAGCACCACGCTGTACGGGCGGCGGCGGACCGCCTCGGTGAGCTGGCCGCCCTCCTCGTAGCCGACGTAGCCGGGCGGGGCGCCGACCAGCCGGGAGACCGAGTGCTTCTCGCCGTACTCGCTCATGTCGATCCGGACCATCGCCCGCTCGTCGTCGAACAGGAAGTCGGCCAGCGCCTTGGCGAGTTCGGTCTTGCCGACGCCGGTCGGGCCGAGGAAGAGGAACGAACCGGTCGGCCGGTCCGGGTCGGCGATGCCGGAGCGGGTCCGCCGGACGGCGTCCGAGACCGCGGCCACCGCCTCCCGCTGGCCGATCAGCCGGCGGCCCAACTCGTCCTCCATCCGGAGCAGTTTGGCGCTCTCGCCCTCCAGCAGCCGGCCGGCCGGGATGCCCGTCCAGGAGGCCACCACGTCGGCCACGTCGTCCGGGCCGACCTCCTCCTTGACCATCGACTCGCTCGCGTCCTCGTCCTTGGCGTGCTGCTGGGCCTCGGCGAGCTGCTGCTCGGCGGCCGGCACCTCGGCGTACATCAGCTTGGAGGCGCGCTCGAAGTCGCCGTCCCGCTGGGCGCGTTCGAGGGCGCCGTGCAGGTCGTCCAGTCGCTCCTTGAGCTCGCCGACCCGGTTCAGGGACTTCTTCTCCTGCTCCCAGCGGGCGTTCAGCGCACTCAGCTGCTCCTGCTTGTCGGCCAGGTCGCGGCGCAGCCGGTCCAGCCGGTCCACCGAGGCCGGGTCGGACTCCTTCTCCAGGGCCAGCTCCTCCATCCGCAGCCGGTCCACGGCGCGCTGGAGCTCGTCGATCTCGACCGGGGAGGAGTCGATCTCCATCCGGAGCCGGGAGGCGGCCTCGTCCACCAGGTCGATCGCCTTGTCGGGCAGGAACCGGGCGGTGATGTAGCGGTTGGACAGGGTGGCGGCGGCGACCAGGGCGGCGTCCGCGATCTGCACCTTGTGGTGCGCCTCGTACCGGCCCTTGAGGCCGCGCAGGATGGCGATGGTGTCCTCGACGCTCGGCTCGCCGACCAGCACCTGCTGGAACCGGCGCTCCAGCGCCGGGTCCTTCTCGATCCGCTCGCGGTACTCGTCCAGCGTGGTGGCGCCGACCATCCGCAGCTCGCCGCGGGCCAGCATCGGCTTGAGCATGTTGCCCGCGTCCATCGCGGAGTCGCCGCCGGCGCCCGCGCCGACCATGGTGTGCAGCTCGTCGATGAAGGTGACCACCTGGCCGTCGCTGGACTTGATGTCGTTCAGCACGGCCTTCAGCCGCTCCTCGAACTCGCCCCGGTACTTCGCCCCGGCGACCATCGCGGAGAGGTCCAGCGAGACCAGCCGCTTGCCGCGCAGCGAGACCGGCACGTCGCCCGCCACGATCCGCTGGGCCAGGCCCTCCACCACGGCGGTCTTGCCGACGCCGGGCTCGCCGATCAGCACCGGGTTGTTCTTGGTCCGGCGGGAGAGCACCTGGATCACCCGGCGGATCTCCTGGTCCCGGCCGATCACCGGGTCGAGCTTGCCGTCCCGGGCGGCCTGGGTGAGGTCGGTGCCGTACTTCTCCAGCGCCTTGTAGGTGCCCTCCGGGTCGGCCGAGGTGACCTTGGCGCTGCCCCGGACGTCCTTGAACGCGGCCAGCAGCGCCTTGGCGGTGGCGCCGTGCTGCTGCAGCAGGTCGGCCACCTGCCCGCCCTCGGCGGCCAGACCGACCAGCAGGTGCTCGGTGGAGAGGTACTGGTCGTCCAGGTCATCGGCGCGCTTGCCGGCCTCGGTCAGCACGGCCATGGTGTCCCGGGCCAGCTGCGGGGCCGAGACGGTGGAGCCCTGTGCGCTGGGCAGGGTGCCGAGCTGCCGCCGGGCGGCGGCCAGCACGGCGGGGACGTCCGCGCCGACCGCTTCGAGCAGCGGGCGGGCGATCCCCTCGGGCTGCTCCAGCAGGGCCAGCAGGATGTGCACCGGCTTGACGTCCGGGTTGCCTGCGGCGCTGGCCTGTCGGATCGCGGCGGACAGGGCGTCCTGGGTCTTGCTGGTGAACTTGCTGGCGTCCACTGCGGGCGGCCTCCTCTGTGACAGACGGACTGTGCGACAAGTTGAGTCTACCTCGCTCAACTTCATCGGGTCAGCGGATTCAGTGTTTCCGGGTCAGGCCGAGCAGCTCGCGGGCCGGGCCGGCCGGGCGGTGGCCGGCGGGCCAGACCGCCCGCAGCGGCCGGGCCAGGTCCACCTCCACCGGGACCGCGACCAGGCGGCGGGTGGCCAGCTCCTCGGTGACGGCCAGCTCGCTCAGGCAGACCGGCCCGGCGCCGGTCATCGCGGCCGCCTTCAGCGCGGTGGAGGAGGCCAGTTCCAGCCGGGGCGTGGTGGCCCCGCCGTACGGGGCCAGGGCCTGCTCCAGCACCTCCCGGGTGCCCGAGCCCGGTTCGCGCAGCACCAGCGGGGTGGCGGCCAGCTCGGCCCCGGTCAGCGGGGTGCGGCGGCGGGCCCACGGGTGGCCGGGGGCGACCACCACCACCAGCCGGTCGGCCGCCACCACCGCTCCGGCCAGCCCGGGCGGCGTGGTCGGGCCCTCCACGAAGCCGAGGTCCGCGTCGCCGGCCAGCACGTGCGAGGCGACGTCCGCCGAGTTCGCGGTGCGCAGGATCACCGAGGTGTCGGGGCTGACCTGGTGCAGCGCCAGCAGCCAGCCCGGCATCAGGTACTCGGCCACGGTCAGGCTGGCCACCACGGTCAGCCGGGCGTCCCGGTGCTCGCGCAGCGCGTCGATCCCGGCGTCCAGCGCCTGCGCCGCCTCGACCACGTTGCGGGCCCACTCGACCACCACCCGGCCGGTCTCGGTCGGCCGCGAACCGCGCGGCGAGCGCTCCAGCAGCGGCACCCCGATCTGCCGCTCCATGCCCTTGATCCGGGCACTGGCGGCGGGCTGACTGACCCCCAGCTCGGCCGCCGCCCGCCCGACGCTGCCCAGTCTGGCCACCGCGAGCAGCAGTTCCAGGGCGCCGAGCTCGGGGACACGCGGGGAGAGGGGCATAGGGTCAGGCTATGTGCTCATAGGGCACGGCGCGCTACCGGATGATCGTTCCGGGTCGCAAGGTGGAGGCATGGCCACCCTCACCGCTTCCCGCACCGCCGCATACGGCCTCGACCTGGGCCGACTCGGCCCCAACTGGTACGCCGCCGTGATGGGCACGGCGATCGTCGCCAACGCGGCGGCCGCCCTCCCGGTGCACGTCCCGGGGCTGATCGGCTTCGGCGAGGTGGTCTGGGCGCTCTCCTTCCTCGCCCTGGCGGCGTTGGTGGCCGGCCGCGCGGTGCACCTCACCCGGCACCGGGCCACCGCCCGCGAGCAGCTGCTCGACGAGCCCGCCACCGCCGTCTTCTACGGCTGTCCCCCGATGGCCCTGATCGCGGTCGGCTACGGCACCCTGACCCTCGGCTCCCGGCTGCTCGGCACCGGGCCCGCGGTCGCGATCGACCTGGTGCTGTGGACCGTCGGCACCGGTTACGCCGTCCTGGTGGCGGCCGGCATCCCGTACCTGATGATCACCCGGCACCGGGTCTCCGCCCTCCGGGCCAACCCCACCTGGCTGCTCCCGGTGGTCGCCCCGATGGTCGCCGCCGCGCTCGGCCCCGCCCTGATCCCGCACCTGCCCGCCGGGCTCGGCCCGGCGATGCTGTACGGCTGCTACGCGCTGTTCGGTGCCAGTCTGCTCGGCACCCTGCTGGTGCTGCCGGTGGTCTTCGCCGGACTGGTGCACAGCAAGCTGCCCGCCCTGGTGCTGACCCCCTCGCTGTTCCTGGTGCTCGGCCCGCTCGGCCAGTCCACCACCGCCGTCAACCAGCTGGCCGACGCCGCGAAGACGGCGGCCCCCGCGCTGGCCGGGCCCGCGCTCGGCTTCGCGGTCCTGTACGGCGTCGCCGCCACCGGCTTCGCGGTGCTCTGGCTCGGGGTGGCGATCACCGCCAACCTGCGGGCGCTGCGGGCCGAGCTGCCGTTCGCGATGACCTGGTGGGCCTTCACCTTCCCGGTCGGCACCATGGTCACCGGCGCCGCCGGGCTGGCCGGGCACACCGGGTTCGACGGCTTCACCGCACTGGCCGTCGCGCTCTACCTGCTGCTGGTCGCGGCCTGGGCGGTCGCCCTGGTCCGGACCCTGGCCGGGCTGCTGGACGGCCGGCTGCTCGGCCGGGTGCAGCTCGCCTGACCGCCCGTCCGACGCCCGGCGGGTCGGCTCCGGCTGCAGGTTCCTGCACTTGCGGGAACATGCAGTCGGACGCCCCTTGTTCACCGGCCGCCCCGCTGTGAGGGTGGAGGCACGCCCAGGTCGCCCGGGCAACCGCAGCTCGGGAACGGCGACTTGTTCCACTACGGGGGTGCCCCGGTACGTACGCGTGCCGGTGCAGACGAAGTGGGGCCCCGATCGGATCGCCATGTGTGGTGATGGCCCCGGTCCGGAGTCGGCGAGGCGTTGCTGCTCCGCCTCACCGGAAGTGCTCTGACCGAGCGTGATGTCGACGGGTTCCCCGGGCCTTCGGGCTCGGGGGACGCGTCGGATCCTCCCTGGGAGATCATGGGCTGGACGACCCACGGGGTGAGCGACGGCTAGGAGGTGCACCCGTACGTGGCCTCCACCGAGGAACTGCCCGACCAGACCGCCCGCGCGCTCTACCTGTCGATCCTGGCCGACGGTGGCCGGCTGCCGTTCGCCGCCCTCGACGACCTGGACAACACCGACCGCGCCGCCCTCGACCAGCTGGTCAGCTCCGGCCTGGTGCTGACCAACGCCCTCGACCGGATCTACCTGGCGGTCAGCCCGCGTTCGGTCGGCGAACGGCTCTGCACCGAGCTGCGGTCGACCGCGACCAGGCTGCTGCTCCGTGCCGAGGAGCTGCCCGACGAGCTGAGCGGGCTCACCCGGGCGTACGAGTCCGCCCCGCGGGTCGCGCTCGAACCCGACCGGCCCAGCTACCTCGACGGCCGGCAGCAGATCCGGCAGCGGATCGCTGAGCTGCTCTCCGAGTGCCGGTTCGAGGTGCTGACCGCCCAGCCGGGCACCCGGCACCCCGAGACGCTGGCGGTGGCCCGCCCGCAGGACCTGGCGCTGCGTCGGCGCGGCATCCGGATGTGCACCGTCTACCAGCCCGGCGCGCTGACCGAACCGCACACCGTCGACTACGCGGTCGCGCTGTCCGCGCAGGGCTCGGAGCTGCGGCTCCTGGACGAGCCCTACCAGCGGATCCTGATCATCGACCGGGCGGTGGCCGTGGTGCCCGCCGCCCCGGACGGCCTCGGCCGGGCCGCCTTCATCTCCGACCCCACCGCGGTCGCCTTCCTGGTCGCCGTCTACCAGCGGGACTGGGACCGGGCCGAGACCGTCGACTGGTCCCGGCTGGGTGGCGCGTCGGAGCTGCCGGCCGCCGCCCACCGGGTCGGCCGGATGCTCGCCACCGGGCTGACCCAGCGTGCGGTCGCCGGCCGGCTCGGCCTGAGCGAGCGGACGGTGGCCGGACACATCGCCAGACTGCGCGAGCGGTACGGTGCGCAGACCCTGTTCCAGCTCGGCTGGCAGATGCGCGGAGGGCGCGGTGACTGAGCTGCGGCTGCCGGACGAGGCCGAACGCGAGCTGTACCTGGAGGTGCTCGCCCAGGGCGGCCGGATCACCCTGGCGATGGCCGCCGGGGTGGACCAGGACGCGCTGGCCGGGCTGCTGGCCGGCGGCCTGCTGGTCGGCAGCGCGCACGGGGGCGGCTACACCGCGGTCAACCCGCGCTCCGTCGGCGCCAGGATCAGTGCCGAACTCCGCTCCACCGGTACCAGGTTGCTGGTCGAGGCCGAGGAACTGCCCACCCTGTTGGGTGAGTTGACGAAGGTGTACGAGAGCGCCCCGCGCCGCTCGGTCCGCTCCAGCGTGGTCCGGCACGTGCACGAGGCCGCCGACATCGTGCACCGGATGCGGGAGTTGGAGGCGGGGGCCAGGGAGGAGATCCTGCTCGCCCAGCCCGGCGGCCCGCTGCCGCCCGCCCAGCTCGACCGGGCGGTGGCCAGGGCCCGGGACTTCGCGGGCCGCGGTGGCACCGTCCGGGCGCTCTACGAGCCGTCCGTCCGGACCGACCAGCCCACCGTCGGGTACGCCGCCGCGATCGGCGAACTCGGGATGGCGGTCCGGGTGCTGGGCGAGCCGTTCAAGCGGGTGATGATCTTCGACCGGTCGGTCGCGGTGGTCCCCGCGGCCGCCGACCACAGCAGCGCCGCCTTCGTCGAGGACCCGGCCGTGGTGGCCTTCCTGGTCGGTGGCTTCGAGCGGGACTGGGCCCGGGCCGAGCGGGTGAAGTGGAGCGACGCCGACACCTGCGCGGACGAGCGCCCGGTCGACGAGCAGATAGGCCGGCTGCTCGCGGCCGGCCTGACCCAGCGCACCATCGCCACCCGGCTCGGGCTGAGCGAGCGCACCGTCGCCGGACACATCTCCCGGCTGCGCGAACTCCACGCGGCGGAGACCCTGTTCCAGCTCGGCTGGCTGCTCCGCGGCGGCCGCGGTGCCTGACCTGCCGCTGCCCGGTGAGGCCGAACGCGCCCTCTACGCCGAGGTGCTGGCGCAGGGCGGCCGGGTGCTGTTCCGGGACGTGGCGCACCGGGACGCGGGCACCGTGCTCCGGCTGCTGGAGCTCGGGCTGCTGGTGCACCACGCCACCGACGCCACCCTCACCGCCGTCAACCCGCGCACCGTCGCCGAACGACTGGCCGCCGACCTCCGCTCGGCCGGCACCCGGATGCTGGTCAGGGCGGACGAACTCCCTGCTCCGCTCGACGAGCTGGGCCGGGCCTACGACGCGGCGCCGCGCAAGGTGGAGCACTCCGGCGGGGTGCTGCACATCCAGGACATGGAGCAGATCAGGTCCCGGATGCTGCAGCTCGAAGCGGACTGCCAGGAGGAGTGCCTGGCCGCCCAGCCCGGCGGTGCCAGGCCCGCCGGGCACCTCAGCGAGGGGAAGGACCGGCTGCACCGCTTCCTGGACCGGGGCACCACCCTGCGGCTGCTCTACCAGCCGCCCGCCAGGGACCACGGCCCGACCGCCGAGTACGTCGCGGAGCTGAGCGAGTGGGGTGCGCGGGTCCGGGTGCTGGACGAGCCGTTCACCCGGATGCTGATCTTCGACCGGACCACGGCGGTCATCCCGGCGGCGGCCGACAACACCAGGGCCGCCGTGGTCGAGGACCCGGCCGTGGTGGCCTTCCTGGTCAGCGGTTTCGAGCGGGACTGGGAGCGGGCCGAGCGGGTGCACTGGCAGGCCGTCGGCGACGGCGCGCACGAGCAGGTCGGTCGGCTGCTCACCGAGGGGCTGACCCAGCGGAAGATCGCCAGCCGGCTCGGCCTGAGCGAGCGCACGGTGGCCGGGCACATCGCCCGGCTGCGCGAGGTGCACGACGCCGAGACGCAGTTCCAGCTGGGCTGGCAGATGCGGGGCGCCCGTGCTGGTGAGTGAGCCCGAGCGGGCGTTCTACGCCGAGGTGCTGGCCCAAGGCGGCCGGGTGCTGTTCCGCGACGTGGCCGGTGCGGACACCGGGACGGTCCTGCGCCTGCTGGAGCTGGGCCTGCTGATCCACCACACCGGCGACGCCACGCTCACCGCGGTCAACCCGCGGACGATCGCCGAGCAGCGTGGTGCCGAACTCCGTACGGTGGGCACCCGGGCGCTCCGGCAGGCCGACGAAGTGCCGGACCTGCTGGCCGAGTTGACCAGGGCGTACGACGCCGTGCCGCGCCGGATCGAGAGCACCAGCACGGTGCTGCACATCGAGGACATGGAGGAGATCCGGTCCCGGATCGTCCAGCTCGACGTGGACCGCCGGGACGAGCTGCTGGCCGCGCACCCCGGTGGGGCCAGGCCGATGGACCACGTGCGGGTGGGGATGGACCGGACCCGTCGGTTCGTCGAGGACGGCGGGGTCCTGCACATCCTCTACCAGGACGGCGCCCGGGCGGACGGCCCGACCGCCGAGTACGCGGCGATGCTGAGCGAGTGGGGTGCGCGGGTGCGGGTGCTGGACGAGCCGTTCACCCGGATGCTGATCTACGACCGGACGACGGCCGTCCTCCCGGCGGCCGCGGACAACGCCACCGCCGCCATCGTCGAGGACCCGGCCGTGGTGGCCTTCCTGGTCAGCGGTTTCGAACGGGACTGGGAACGCGCCGAGCGGGTGCACTGGGGCGCCGACGGGGACGGTGTGCACGAGCAGGTCGGTCGGCTGCTCACCGAGGGGCTGACCCAGCGGAAGA
The DNA here is from genome assembly GCF_044766665.1 of Kitasatospora sp. NPDC101801. Taxonomy (NCBI): domain Bacteria; kingdom Bacillati; phylum Actinomycetota; class Actinomycetes; order Kitasatosporales; family Streptomycetaceae; genus Kitasatospora; species Kitasatospora sp. NPDC101801. Next base: position 17,185 of record NZ_JBIWML010000037.1, on the reverse strand, counting down.
TCGCCAGCCGGCTCGGCCTGAGCGAGCGGACCGTGGCGGGCCACATCGCCCGGCTGCGGGAGCGGTACGACGCCGAGACGCTGTTCCAGCTGGGCTGGCAGATGCGGGGGGCGGAGGTGCCGGGGGACCGAGCACTCCCGCCACCCGCTCAGCCGGTGGCGACGCCCGGGGCCCAGTAGCCGAAGCCGGAGAGCGGGGGCTCCTGGCGGGGGCTGGGGAAGGCCTCGGTCGGCGCGGTCCAGAAGCCCTCGCGGAGCGAGAGGGCCATGCCGGCCCAGTCCAGCGCGGTCTCCACGGTGTGCCGCAGGGCGTCCTGGGACCAGGTGTCGTCGAAGACCAGCGGCAGGACGGGTGCGACCTGCTCGATGGTGGCGATCAGCGGGTTGTGGGTGATGGCCTCGTCGACCAGCAGCACCACCGGCTTGCGGAGCGAGGAGGCCCAGCCGAGCTCCAGGGCGACGCCGGCCGAGAGCGGCGCGCCGACGTAGGCGAACACCAGGTCGGCGGTCTGCAACGCGCGGAAGTCGGAGGGCACCCGGGGCTCCGGCGCGCGGCCGGCCACCGTCCAGGCGTCGCTGTGGTGCGCGCTGTAGACCGCGGCACCGCTCTTCAGCAGGGTGGATCGGAGGGTGGTCAGCCTGGTCCGGCTGGCCAGGGTGACGACGCTGTCGGCCGGTCCGGTCAGCCGCATGAGCGGCGCGGCCAGGAACACCCGAGCGCGCCGACCCTCGGGGGTCTGGGTGGCGCGATTGCGCAGGTAGGGCTCACTCATGTCGACTCCGGGGTCGCCGTTCGGGAAGGTGCACTCCGGGCGGCTGGTTGGTGGCTGCTGGGGGAGGATCAGTTCGGCGGTAAGGCCGGGTAATTTGAATGTGCACCGGCAAGTGTGGTGATCAAGCCGGGGGCATCGGGAGCGAACTGATCGTCCATCGGTTGCTCTCTTCGCGTCCACTGCTCCGTGGTGTCATCTCACTGCATGGCAGGCAGATGACGCACCCGAGATGACCAGCCTCTGGTGACATGAAGGCGCATTCTGCGGCATCATGTGGGCGATTGTCTTATTCATTGGTACTTTCTGGATGCCGCAGGGCTTGGGGAGGTTGTAGTCGCATGTCAGGCTTCTACCGTTCGGTGCGCCGCATAGCGGTTTCGTTCGTTGTCGCCCTTGGGGTCTTCGCAGTTGGCGCGCAGGTCGCCGACAGCATTTCTTCGCATGAGCCTGCCAATAGCGTGGCTGTGCGGGTAACCAACGTGGTGACTCTCGAGGACAGCAACTGGACCTGAGCGGGGCGGAATCCGTGATCGGCCACGGGGGACCGATCACTCGAAACCGGACGTCTCGACCTCTGGTTGTGTCGGGTTGGAGCGGGCCAGGACCCACCCGAGCTGGAACAGCGACTCGACGTGATAGTCCTCGCGCATCTCGGCGATGTGGCGCGCCAAGGTGCGCTCGCTGATTCCGAGACTGCGCGCGATCACGCGGTGGCTGGTTCCCTTCAGCATCAGGTCGATGATCGTCTGTCGGAGCCGGGAAACGACCTGCTGGGGCACCGCGCGGGCGCCGTCGAAGTCGATGGCGCGGCTCCAGTTGCGCTCGAAGACCTCGGCCACGATGTAGCTGATGATCGCCTGGTCATGCACGAAAGCGGCCAGGCTCAGGTCGTCGGCGACCGGGATGATCGCGGTCCGCCGGTCGATCACGAGAATGCGGGTGTACGGCTCGTCGAGCGTCCTGACCTGGGCTCCGGCCTGGGTGACGGCGGCGACGTAATCCCGCGTCGGGGCGTGGTACCGGGTGCTCGGGTGGTAGATCGTGCGGGCCGTCGCACCCCGGCGCAACAGCGCCAGGTCGCGGTCGATGCTGCTGGCGAGGGCCTCGGGCGGGCGGGGCCCGCCGGGCTGGGCGGCCAGGAACTCCTCCGAGCAGCTGTTGGTGAGCTGCTGGAGCCGCTGGTTGATCAGCACCTTGCCGCGGACGTACTCGATCGTGCCGCCGGCCTGCTCCGAGGGGTGGAACTCCTCGGTGAGGTCCTTCAGCGCGGCCGGCAGCGCCACCGCGCGGGTGAGCAGGTTGAGCGCCTGCTGCTGCCAGGCGGCCGCCAACCCCTCCGCCAGTTGCTGCGGATCGACGGCGACGAGCACGTCGGGCCGGTCGGTGTCGGGGACCAGCAGGCCCATGTCCAGCAGCTCCTGCAGGGCCGGCTTCGCGTCCGCCGGAAGATCGCTCGGGGCCAGCTCCTCGTTGGACCGGACCACCGCCCGGTACAGCTCCCTGGCGTCCGCCGACAGGATGCTCAGCCCGCCCGTGGTGAGGCCGGGCTCAGCCGTCTCACTCATCTGCGGCTCCTCGGAGTTGGCTCAGCTGCTGCTGGTCGCGGACACATGGGGTACAGAGGGGATCTTAGGCTTCCGCCGCCTTCTCCGGTCTGCTACGGCGGAAGCGAACCATCGGTATCCGGCACTCTCCCACTGCACGTGAGCCGCCGGTAGCCCCCTGACTGGGGGCACCGGCGGCTCGGCTGGACTGCGGGCAGGGTCAGCGCTTCGGCCGCCAGACCACCAGGGCGCTGGACTGCTGTACCTGCTGGTACGGCACCAGGTCCCGCCGGTACGAGGCGTGCACCGCCGCCTCCCGCTGCTGGAGGGCCGAGGCGGCACCCTCCAGGGAGTCGGCCAGCTCGCCGATCCGGGACTGCAGGGCGGCCACCTGGTTCTCCAGCTCGATGATCCGCTTGATGCCGGCCAGGTTGATGCCCTCGTCCTGGGACAGCCGCTGGACCTCGCGGAGCTGCTGGATGTCCCGGGCGGAGTAGCGGCGGCCGCGGCCGGCCGTGCGGTCGGGGCAGACCAGGCCGAGGCGGTCGTACTGGCGCAGGGTCTGCGGGTGCAGGCCGGAGAGCTCGGCGGCGACCGAGATCACGTAGACCGGGGTGTCCTCGGTCAGCACGTAGTGGGTCGCGGCCGGGCGGGGGCGGCCCAGGCCGGGGCCGCCGGGGAGGCCCTCGCCGAGGCCGGGCCCCGGACCGATCGGGGTGTCGGGGGTCATCGGGTCATCACGCTCCCTCTGCCGCCTTGAACAGGGCGGCTCGCGGGTCGTCCGAGGCGGTGGCCTCGCGGTACTGCTCCAGGGCCTCCAGGGCTTCGCCCTCGAGGTGCTTGGGGACCACGACCTCCACGGTGACCAGCAGGTCGCCGCGGGTGCCGTCGGTGCGGGTCGCGCCCTTGCCGCGGGCCCGCATGGTCAGGCCGTTGGCGCTCCCGGCCGGGAGCTTGAGCTTGACCGAAGGTCCGTTCAGCGTCGGCACCTCGATGGTGCCGCCCAGCGCGGCTTCCGGGAAGGTGATGGGCACGGTGACGGTGAGATTGTCCGCCTTCCGGCCGAACACCGGGTGGGCGTCGACGTGCACGGTGACGTAGAGGTCACCGGGCTGGCCGCCGCGCTCGCCCTGGGCGCCCTTGCCCTTGAGCCTGATCCGCTGCCCGTCCTGCACCCCGGCCGGGATCCGGACCTGCATGGTGCGGGCCGAGGAGGCCCGGCCGCTGCCGTGGCAGACCGTGCACGGGTCGTCGACCAGCATGCCGCGGCCCTTGCAGTCCCGGCAGGGCTCGGAGAGCGCGAACGCGCCCTGGCCCCGGCTGACCGTGCCGGCCCCGACGCAGGTCGGACAGACCCGGGGGGTGGTGCCGGCCTTGGCACCGGTGCCCGAGCAGACCCGGCAGGCGGCCTGACTGGTCATCCGGAGCGGGACGGTGGCGCCGTCCACCGCCTCCTCGAAGGCGAGCGTCACCTCGGTCTCGACGTCGGCGCCCCGGCGCGGCTGCGGCTGTCGGCCGCCCCGGTTGAACAGGCCGCCGAAGATGTCGCCGACCCCGCCGCCGCCCTGCGGGCTGTTGCCGAACAGGTCGCCGAAGTCGAAGCTGCCGCCCTGCGGGCCGCCGGCCCGGTACCCGCCGTTGCCGAACAGGCTGCGGGCCTCGTCGTACTCCTTGCGGCGCTTGTCGTCCGACAGGACGTCGTACGCCTCGGAGATGTCCTTGAACCGGTCCTCCGCCTTGACGTCACCCTTGTTGGCGTCGGGGTGGAACTCGCGGGCGAGCTTCCGGTAGGTCTTCTTGATCTCGGCGGTGGTGGCGTCCTTGGGCACACCGAGGACCTTGTAGTAGTCCTTCTCCACGTAGTCCTTCGCGCTCATGGCTGCTGCCACCTCCCGGCGTCGTTCGCTGTTGCTCGTTCGGACACGGCACTGCGGAGCCGCCCGTCGTCCAGGACGACGGACGACTCCGCAGCGCTCGTTCGGTCAGCTCTCGGTGGCACCGTCGGCCTTGTCGGAGTCCGACGAGTCGGCATCCGGCGCGGCCGTGCTCTGGGTGCCCGGCTGGGGCTCCGCCACGGCCACCATCGCCGGGCGGATGATCCGCTCGCCGATCCGGTAGCCGGGCTGGAGGATCTGCACGCAGGTGTCCTCGGTGACGTCCGAGGAGTAGCTGTGCATCAGCGCCTCGTGCAGCGTCGGGTCGAAGGGCTCGCCCTCCTTGCCGAACTGCTGCAGGCCCAGCTTGGCGACCACGGTCTCCAGGTTGTCGGAGACCGACTTGAAGCCACCGGTGACCTCACCGTGCTCACGGGCCCGGCCGATGTCGTCCAGCACCGGGATCAGGGCCTCCAGGATGTTGGAGACCGCGATCTCGCGGACCGTCAGACGATCCCGCTCGACCCGCTTGCGGTAGTTCTGGTACTCGGCCTGGAGACGCTGCAGGTCACCCGTGCGCTCGGTCAACTCACGCTTCGCAGCAGCGAGTTCGTCGGCACCGGCACCCGCGACGGCCTCCTCGGCGGCCTTCAGCACGGCTTCCTCGGCGGCGGAGTCGTCGCCGGGCTCGCCGCCCTGCGGCTTCTCCGTCATGCCGCACCACCCTTGGGCTTCTCGTCGTCGACGATCTCGGCGTCGACCACGTCGTCGTCCTTGGCGGCACCGGCGGCGTCACCGGCCGGGGCGGCACCCGCGGCGTCGTTCTGCGCGTACAGCGCGGCGCCGAGCTTCTGGGCGGTGGTGGACACCTTCTCGGTGGCCTCGCGGATCGCCGCGATGTCCTCGCCCTTCAGCTTCTCCTTGAGTTCGCCGATCGCGGTCTCGACCTCGGTCTTGACGTCCTCGGGCAGCTTCTCGGTGTTGTCCGCGATGAACTTCTCGGTCGAGTAGACCAGCTGCTCGCCCTGGTTCCGGGTCTCCACGGCCTCGCGGCGCTCGTGGTCCTCGGCCGCGTACTGCTCGGCCTCGCGCATCATCCGCTCGATGTCGTCCTTCGGCAGCGCGGAGCCACCGGTGACGGTCATCCGCTGCTCCTTGCCGGTGCCGAGGTCCTTGGCGCCGACGTGCATGATGCCGTTCGCGTCGATGTCGAAGGTGACCTCGATCTGGGGCAGGCCACGCGGGGCCGGCGGCAGACCGGTCAGCTCGAACATGCCGAGCTTCTTGTTGTACGCCGCGATCTCGCGCTCGCCCTGGTAGACCTGGATCTGCACGGACGGCTGGTTGTCCTCGGCCGTGGTGAAGATCTCGGAGCGCTTGGTCGGGATCGTGGTGTTGCGCTCGATCAGCTTGGTCATGATGCCGCCCTTGGTCTCGATCCCCAGGGACAGCGGGGTGACGTCGAGCAGCAGGACGTCCTTGACCTCACCCTTCAGCACACCGGCCTGCAGCGCGGCGCCGATGGCGACGACCTCGTCCGGGTTGACGCCCTTGTTGGCGTCCTGACCGCCGGTCAGCTCCTTGACGAGCTCGGCGACGGCGGGCATCCGGGTGGAGCCACCGACCAGGACCACGTGGTCGATCTCGGACAGCGCGATGCCGGCGTCCTTGATGACGTTGTGGAACGGGGTCTTGCAGCGCTCCAGCAGGTCGGCGGTCAGCTGCTGGAACTGGGCCCGGGTGAGCTTCTCGTCCAGGTGCAGCGGGCCCTCGGCCGACGCGGTGATGTAGGGCAGGTTGATCGAGGTCTCGGAGGACGAGGACAGCTCGATCTTGGCCTTCTCGGCCGCCTCGCGCAGGCGCTGGAGCGCCATCTTGTCCTTGGAGAGGTCCACGCCGTGACCGGACTGGAAGACCTTGACCAGGTGGTCGACGACCTTCTGGTCCCAGTCGTCGCCACCGAGGTGGTTGTCGCCGTTGGTGGCCTTCACCTCGACGACGCCGTCGCCGATCTCCAGCAGCGAGACGTCGAAGGTGCCGCCGCCGAGGTCGAAGACCAGGATGGTCTGGTCGTCCTTGTCGAGGCCGTAGGCCAGCGCGGCCGCGGTCGGCTCGTTGACGATGCGCAGGACGTTGAGGCCCGCGATCTCACCGGCCTCCTTGGTCGCCTGGCGCTCCGAGTCGGAGAAGTACGCCGGGACGGTGATGACCGCGTCGGTCACCGTCTCGCCCAGGTACGCCTCGGCGTCGCGCTTCAGCTTCTGCAGGATGAAGGCGCTGATCTGCTGGGGGTTGAAGTCCTTGCCGTCCAGGTTGATCTTCCAACCCGTGCCCATGTGGCGCTTCACCGAGCGGATCGTGCGATCCACGTTGGTGACCGCCTGGCGCTTGGCGACCTCGCCGACCAGGATCTCGCCGTTCTTGGCGAAGGCGACGACGGACGGCGTGGTCCGGGCGCCCTCGGCGTTGGTGATGACGGTGGGCTCACCGCCTTCGAGAACGCTGACGACCGAGTTCGTCGTGCCGAGGTCGATGCCGACCGCGCGTGCCATCGTTGGTACCTCCATGAAGAAGTTGAGCTTTACAGGCTCAAGGATGCACGACTCGATCGGGTGCGTCAACAGCCATGAGCCGACCGGGCTCAACTTTACTGCGCGCTTATCCGCAGGGCTCGCCCGGACGGGTGAGTATCCCCTTAGTGACTGCCGCCATACCTTGAGCGTCTTCTGAATGGGTGTTAACGCGCGGTAGTCTCCGGGCCGTCGGCCCTGAAAGTTACTGATGAGTACACTCGGAGGGTCCGCCACCCGACCCGCTACACCCCAGCCGCTGAGACGGAGAGCCGATGCAGCTAGCAGCGATCGTCATCTCGCTGGTCACCACTGTGATCGGCACCGCGCTCGCCGCCCGCGCGGCCGCGTACATCTACCGGGTGGTGAAGACCGGTGCGCCGGACTCCACCCGTACCGCCAACCCGGTGCAGAGGACGAAGACGGTCGCCGTCGAGTTCCTCGGCCACACCAGGATGAACCGCTGGGGCGTGGTCGGCGTCGCGCACTGGTTCGTCGCGGTCGGCTTCTTCACCCTGGTCTCCACCCTGGTGACCGCCTTCGGCCAGCTCTTCGACGCCGAGTGGGTCATCCCGGTGATCGGGCACTGGCTGCCGTTCGAGATCTTCACCGAGCTGGTCGGCACGCTGACCACGCTGGGCATCGCCACCCTGATCGTGATCCGCCTGCTCAGCCTGCCGGGCCGGGCCGGGCGGAAGTCCCGGTTCGCCGGCTCGATCGCCTGGCAGGCGTTCTACGTCGAGTACACGATCCTCGGCATCGGTCTCTGCATCATGATCCTGCGCGGTCTGGAGGGCGCCCTGGCGGGCGCCGACCACTACGAGGCGGCGTACCTGGTCTCCTACCCGCTGGTGCTGGCCTTCAAGGGCCTGGCGCACGGGACGCTGGAGAACCTGATCTACCTGTTCGCGATGCTGAAGATCTGCATCTCGTTCGCCTGGGCCGCCACGATCGGGATCAACCCCTCGATGGGTGTCGCCTGGCACCGCTTCCTGGCCTTCTTCAACATCTACTTCAAGCGCGAGGAGGACGGCGGCGTCGCCCTCGGCGCGCTCCGTCCGATGACCAGCGGCGGGCAGCCGATCGACTTCGAGGACCCGGCCGACGACGCGAACTTCGGCGTATCCCAGGTCGAGCACTTCGCCTGGAAGGGCATCCTCGACTTCTCCACCTGCACCGAGTGCGGCCGCTGCCAGTCGCAGTGCCCGGCCTGGAACACCGGCAAGCCGCTCTCCCCGAAGCTGCTGATCATGAGCCTCCGGGAGCACGCCTTCGCCAAGGCGCCGTACCTGCTGGCCGGCGGCGGCAAGGACGCCGAGGGCAACGAGATCGGCACCCCCGAGCAGCTCAAGGACGTCCCGGCGGCCGCGCTGGCCGAGGCCGAGCGCCCGCTGATCGGCACCGCCGAGGAGAACGGCGTCATCGACCCCGACGTGCTGTGGTCCTGCACCACCTGCGGGGCCTGCGTCGAGCAGTGCCCGGTGGACATCGAGCACATCGACCACATCGTCGACATGCGCCGCTACCAGGTGATGATCGAGAGCTCCTTCCCGACCGAGGCCGGGACGATGCTCAAGAACCTGGAGAACAAGGGCAATCCGTGGGGCATGGCCACCAAGGCCAGGCTCGACTGGGTCAAGGAGCTCAAGAAGGAGACCGGCATCGAGGTGCCGGTGATCGGTGAGGACATCGACCCGGCCGAGGTCGAGTACCTCTACTGGGTCGGCTGCGCCGGCGCCCTGGAGGACCGGGCCAAGAAGACCACCAAGGCCTTCGCCGAGCTGCTGCACACCGCGGGCGTGAAGTTCGCCATCCTCGGCAAGGAGGAGACCTGCTCCGGCGACTCCCCGCGCCGGCTCGGCAACGAGTTCCTGTTCCAGATGCTCGGCGCGCAGAACGTCGAGACCCTGAACGCCGCGCTGGAGGACGCCCCGGTCAAGCGGATCGTGGCCACCTGCCCGCACTGCTTCAACACCATCGCCAACGAGTACCCGCAGCTTGGCGGGCACTTCGAGGTGATCCACCACACCCAGCTGCTGCAGCACCTGATCGACGAGGGCCGGCTGCTGCCGGTCAACCCGGTCGAGGGTCTGATCACCTACCACGACCCCTGCTACCTGGGCCGGCACAACAAGGTCTACAGCCCGCCGCGCGAGATCATGGACAAGGTCCCCGGTCTGCGTCAGCAGGAGATGCACCGGCACAAGGAGCGCGGCTTCTGCTGCGGCGCCGGTGGCGCGCGGATGTGGATGGAGGAGCGGATCGGCAAGCGGATCAACACCGAGCGGGTGGACGAGGCGCTGTCGCTGAACCCCGACATCGTCTCCACCGCCTGCCCGTTCTGCCTGGTGATGCTCTCCGACTCGGTGAACGGCAAGAAGAACGAGGGCGCGGCCAAGGAGCACCTCAAGGTGGTCGACGTGGCCCAGCTGCTGCTCGACTCGGTGAAGGCCAAGCCGGCCGAGTCGGAGCCGGTCGAGGCCTGACCGCTCGTCAGCACCGGCCCCGTCGCCCCCTGCTGGGGCGTTCGGGGCCGGTTCGCTTTCCGTCAGGTGAACGGTGCGTCGGTACGTGTCGCAACCCCGCTGGAACGGGGCGCCTTTGGAAGCAAATACAGTAGGCCCGTGGGCTCGTGTGTGCGGGTCCCGAACAGGACAGGCGAGTCGCCCCGGAACAGCCGGTGACGGCAAGGGGCAAGGGGAGAGGCGCGGACCATGACCGAGGCGATCATGCTGGTCGGTGGGAAGGGCACGAGGCTGCGGCCGTTGACCACCCACACGCCGAAGCCGATGCTGCCGGTGGCGGGGGTGCCGTTCATCGCGCACCAGCTGGCCCGGGCGGCGGCGGCGGGGGTGACCCGGGTGGTGCTGGCCACGTCCTACCTGGCCGAGGTCTTCGAGGACCACTTCCAGGACGGCAGCCCGTACGGCATCGAACTGGTCTACCTGACCGAGAAGGAGCCGCTGGGCACCGGCGGCGCGATCCGGAACGCCGCCTCCGGCCTGACCTGCGGCCCGGACGAGCCGGTGCTGGTCTTCAACGGTGACATCCTCTCCGGCCTGGACATCGCCGCGCTCCGGGACGGCCACGTGGCCGCCGGGGCGGACGTCACGCTGCACCTGACCCGGGTCGAGGACCCGCGCGCCTTCGGCCTGGTGCCGACCGACGCGCACGGGCGGGTGCTGGAGTTCCTGGAGAAGCCGGAGACGCCCGAGCAGATCGTCACCGACCAGATCAACGCCGGCTGCTACGTCTTCACCCGCTCGGTGATCGACCGGATCCCGGCCGGCCGCGAGGTCTCGGTCGAGCGCGAGACCTTCCCCGAGCTGCTGGAGACCGGTGCACTGGTCCGCGGCGTGGTGGACACCTCGTACTGGCTCGACCTGGGGACCCCCGGCGCCTTCGTCCGCGGTTCGGCCGACCTGGTGCTCGGCCTGGTCGACTCCCCGGCGGTGCCGGGCCCGACCGGCGAGGCGCTGCTGCTGCCGGGCGCCACGGTGGCCCCGGCCGCCGTGCTCAGCTCCGGCACCGTGGTCTCCGACGGTGCGGTGGTCGAGGCCGGCGCGATCGTCGAGGGCAGTGTGATCCTGCCCGGCGCGGTGATCGGCCCGGACGCCTACGTGAAGGACTCCATCGTCGGCGCGTACGCCACGGTGGGGGCGCGCAGCTCGCTGGACGGCGCGGTGATCGGCGACGGCGCCACCGTCGAGTCCGACAACGAGCTGCCCAGCGGCATCCGGATCGCCTGCGGCGTCCTGCTCCCGGTCGGTGCCGTCCGCACCACCGCCGGCCCGGGCGGCTGCCCGGCCGGTGAGACCTCGGCGGCGGTCGTGCACGCCCGCTCGGTCGCGGCGCGCTGAGCCCACCGTGACCCCGTCCGTGACGGGGTCACAGCACTGCTGCAATCCCGCGCCGAAGCCATGATCAACCGACGGGCGGTCAGCTCGAACGGGTACCTTCGACTCGTGGCTGGCAACGGATACGACAACGGTGAGGGCGCCGCCGACCCCCGACGGGGGTGGGCAGCGGCGCCCGGTGGGCAGGACCCGCAGCAGTACCCCGGGGGCGGCCCGGTGGGGGAGCCGGAGTACTTCACCGCACCCCACCCGGGCTACCCGCCGGGTGCTCCCGGTGGTCCTGGTGGTCCCGGGGCTCCCGGGGCGTACGACCCCGACCAGCCCGGGCACACCCGGGCCTTCACGGTCGAGGACGAGCAGTACTACTCCACCGGTCCCGGTTACCCGGGCGGCCCGGACCACGCCGGCCCGCAGGGGCAGGACAACGTCGCGGTGTACCGGGCCGGCGGTCAGTCCGCCCCGCACCAGGGCGGCCCCCGGCTGGCCTGGAAGGAACTGCTGACGGGGATCTACCGGGCCCCGTCCGCCACCTTCGACCGGATGCGCGACCACCAGGTCTGGTTGCCCGCGCTGACCGTCTCGCTGGCCTACGGCGTGCTCGCGGTGCTCGGCATCGGCCTGACCAAGGACGAGGTGGTCAACTCCACCTTCACCGTGGCGCTGACCGCGATCGCCGGTGCGGCGGTCGGCTTCACGCTGGCCGGCGTGATGCTGGGCGCGGTCACCTACGGCCTGGCGCGCCAGCTCGGCGGCGACGGCCCCTGGCAGTCCACCGTCGGCCTGGCCGTCATCATCGGGTGGACCAGCGACGTCCCCCGGCTGCTGCTGGCGCTCTTCCTGCCCGCCGACAACCTGGTGGTCCAGGTGCTCGGCTGGGTCACCTGGCTGCTCTGCGCCGTGCTGCTGACCACCATGGTGCGCCGGGTGCACGACCTGCCCTGGGGCAAGGCCGCCGGTGCCGCCGCCCTGCAACTGCTCGCCCTGCTGGTGCTGATCAAGCTCCCCACGCTCGGCTGAACCATCTCTTCGTACGGAGCCCTCGCATGACCACCCTCCCCACCACCCACGTCAGCTTCCCCGCCGGGGCGGTGACCGGCGAGTCACCCGTGCTCGCCGTCCACCCGCTCGCCGACGGCCGGTACGCGGTGGTCACCGAGGCGACCCCGTTCCACCCGCTCGACCACACCTGGCCCGACCAGCCCGCTGACCTCGGCACGCTGACCGTGGACGGCGTCGCGCACCCGGTGGTCGACTGCCTGACCGGCGGGTACGGCCCGGCCGGGGAGTTCCTGGTCGGCGCGGACATCCCGGTCCGGCGGGGCGACCCGGAGTGGTCCTGGCTGGTGCTGCACGTGCTGGCCGCCGACCCTGGCGCGGTCACCGGCCGGCCGGCCCAGCTGTCGGTCGACGCCGACCGTCGGGCGCTGCTCTCCGCCGCGCACAGCGGCTGCCACCTGCTGGCGCTGGCCCTGAACGCCGCGATCGCGCCGCGCTGGCGCAAGGACCCGGGCCGCTCCGACGCCTTCGGCAGCCCCGACTTCGACAGCCTGGCGATGGCCTCCTCGGTGATGGACACCGAGGCCAGCACCGACACCTACCGGCTCGGCAAGTCGCTCCGGAAGAAGGGCTTCACCGCCGAGGCCACCGAGGAGTTCCCGGCCCTGGCCGACGCCCTCCCGGCCCTCACCGAGGCGGTCAACGCCCAGCTCGCCGCCTGGGTCGCGGCCGACGCCCCGGTCCGGATCGAGGTGCCCGGCCCCGAGCTCACCGCCCGCCGCCAGTGGCACTGCGAGCTCCCGGCCGGTTCCGCCGCCATCGCCTGCGGCGGCACCCACCTGCACCACCTCGGCGAACTGGCCGAGCTCCGCACCGAGTTGACCCTGTCGGAGGACGGCAGCGAGCTGGTCGCGGTGACCCGGCCGAAGCGGGCCTGAACACGCGAAAGGGGGGCCGGTCCAGTGGACCGGCCCCCCTTTCGCGTGCGCTCGCTACACGTCCGAGCGGTGGAAGTTCAGGTGCGAGCGCGAGGCCGTCGGGCCGCGCTGGCCCATGTACCGCGAGCCGTACCGCTCCGAGCCGTACGGGAACTCGGCCGGCGAGGACAGCCGGAACAGGCAGAGCTGACCGATCTTCATCCCCGGGTACAGCTTGATCGGCAGCGTCGCCACGTTCGACAGCTCCAGCGTCACGTGACCGCTGAACCCGGGATCGATGAAGCCCGCCGTCGAGTGGGTCAGCAGCCCGAGCCGCCCGAGGCTCGACTTGCCCTCCAGCCGGGAGGCGATGTCGTCCGGCAGCGTGACCGTCTCGTAGGTCGAGGCCAGCACGAACTCACCGGGGTGCAGGATGAACGCCTCGTCACCCTCCGGCTCGACCAGCCGGGTCAGGTCCGACTGCTCCACCGACGGGTCGATGAACGGGTACCGGTGGTTCTCGAACACCCGGAAGTAGCGGTCCAGCCGGACGTCGATACTCGACGGCTGGACCATCGCAGGGTCGAACGGGTCGATCACGACCCGGCCCTTGTCGATCTCGGTACGGATGTCCTTGTCAGAGAGCAGCACGTCCCCGAGGGTACGTGCATGACCACGCCCCGGACGAATCCCGTCCGGGGCGCGGTCACGGTCCGTCCGCTGCTCAGGCCAGGAACTCCGCCGCCTCCAGCCGCAGCGCCCGCGCCAACTGCACCCCCGACAGCTCACTCACATCCGCCGGCACCGAACTCCGCAGCCGCCCGCACTGCGGACACCGGATCAACCGCCCCGGCCCCAGCCGCGCCGCCCCGAGCGTCTGCATCGGAAACGTCGAAGTACTGAACAGGTGCCCCTCGGCACAGCGGACGACAGTGCGCTGCTCCATTGCGATCCCCTTCCCAAACCCGATGACGCCACCACGCCCCAGGGGCCACAAACACCCCGAGCCAGCGTCACATTAGGGGATCTACCGGACATTCACCGCCCCAACTCGCCGCCCCCGCCGATGTCGACCGAGGTCAGTCGGCGGATGGGGTAGAGTGTTGGATGATCGAGCAGTCGGTGACGGCTCGTCAAGCGGGCGTAGTTTAATGGTAGAACATGAGCTTCCCAAGCTTATAGCGCGAGTTCGATTCTCGTCGCCCGCTCCAGTACAAAGCCCCAGGTCAGCGGCCTGGGGCTCCTGGTTTTCTAGATCGATTCGGGATTCTGAGCCATGAGCTTGGATTTTTCCGTTTTTCTGGGGTTGCGGCGTGAGTCTCGCCGCCGGTGGCGCGGGGTCCGAGTGCGGCTGGCTGTCGGGAGTGAATCTGAAGTTCAGTCATATGGCCTTTCCGGGCGGGAACTTGCTCGGATTCTCCGATGAATTTCTGAGGCTTCGTCAGTGTATGTCCACTCCCGCGTATGTCCTGATCGGGCTTGTGGCGGGGGGTGAAGGTGGTCCGGGGGTTGGTGCGCACGAGTAGCGCACGAGTAGTGCAAGGGCCTGGCCGGCTGCAGCGGATCCCGTGTCCTGCCGCCTCCGTGGCCCGGTCTGGGCTATGAGCTTTCCGGGCTCATGTTGTCGATGGGAACCTCAGTTCGAATTGAGGTTGCGGTGTATGTGGGACCAACCTGCCGATCCCTTGATTCGCAGCCCGGAGGCGTGTCTGTAGCGCGCCGAGCTGCGTCCTCGCTGATCACGCCAAGGCCCGACTCCTTCAAGCCCTCCTGACCTGTGGGTAGCCCGCTCTTGCACGCCACTCGGCGCGGTATCTCCAAGCGGGGGTGGCTTCGACCTCGTAGGCATGGTGCACGTTTCCCGGTCGATGGCGTCCCGTGAGTGATGTAGCAGGGATCTTGGAGTGACCCCTGGTCACGAGGAATGCATCGCGCAACTCTTCGAGTAGAAGGGGGAGTTCACCCAGTGAGGCACGGGGTGTGTCCAGCAACGGCTCTGTCGCACATCCGGTGGTGACGGACTGTCACCTCCCTGACTATGGGTGACGCTCGGATGCCGGTGACCCCTCTGGCCTGCGCGTTCGACTCCCTGTCACGCGGGGTCGTCCAACTGCTGGACGACGCGGCTCGGCGGGCGTCGGCTGTCCGAATCGGAGCTCCTCCAGGGCGGAACGGCCCCCGCTGACCCGCGGACTCCTCGACCTCTGACGTCACCTCACCAATATGACGCTCCGTCACCACCGGATGTGCAACAGTGCCCTTTGAGGCCGTGCCTGACCTAACGACCTCGTGCATGGTTGGCCGTGGGTCGTGCTTGGCGGGGTGATGAGCTTGTTGATCAGGCCGCTCGTCCTGCCGGGAGGGTGAGCAACTTCCTTTTGTGCGTGGCTTGTTGGTCAGACAGGAGTCCGGCGAGGGCTCGGATGGTGTCTGGCAGGTGGTGGCGGTGGCCGTGATGGCGGGCGAGGGCGCGCCAGTTCTTCAGGTGAGCGATTCCGTGCTCGACCGGGATGCGACGTGAGGAGTGTTCGAAGCGGGCCTGTTCGTGGTGGGCCATCAGCCACTGGACCTGGTCGAGGTTCTTGCCGCGGCGTTTGCGGGGCGGGGTGACGACCTGGCCGTAGGTCTGGGCGGCCAGTCCCTGGTAGTCGGCGTCCGCGAGGATCTCCAGGTGAACCGTGTCGGCGAGCAGGTCAACCAGGCCGGCGTCGCGGACCTGGGTGATATCGGCGACCGAACCCGCCCGGACCTCGCCGCAGAACAGCAGGCGGCCGCGGTCGTCGGTGACTACCAGCGCCTTCATCGCGTTCATCCGGCTCTTGCCCGAGACGAAGCGGTTGCGGCCGCGTCGATGGGCGGCCGGTCGGCGGACCCGGATCTCGGTGGCGTCGATGATCCCGGTCCGCCCGGTGGCGCCGAGGTGGGCGATCACGTCCGCGAGGGTGCGAAGCCGCTGGCCTGGTGCGATGCGGCAGCCGCGATCTGCGAGCAGGGGCCGGATCTGACCGACCGCGCGGGTGATCGTGGAGCGGTCCACGTCGAACCAGCAGGCCAGAACGTCGTGGGTGACGCCGTGTCGCAGGTGCACGAGGGTGGCCAGGAGCCGGTCGACGAAGACGAGCTTGTACTTCGCCCCCGCACCGACCGCCCGCCGCCGGGGCCGGTCGCACAGCTCGGCGTCACGACGGGCTTGCCACACTGGTCCCAGCTCGGCCACCAGGTCTGCGATCACCACCTGCGACAGGCCCGTGATCCGACGCTCCGAAACGATCAACGCACGTGCTGCAGTCCCCACCACGTCTGGTCCAACGAGCCAACCGCACACAGGCCACGGCCAACCATGCACGAGGTCGCTAGGCACATTGCGGAGGTGCTGGGCGTTCCGGGGGGCACGGGTTATTGAGCCGATGGTTCGGGGCTTTGGTCGTTCTCCGCCGGCTGGCTGATCCCGGTGCGGATGCGGTGGTCGAGCTTGGCGGCGAGTTCGTGTTGGCGGTCGTTGTTGGAGTGCTGGTAGATGAGGGCTGCGCGTGGTGTGCTCTGGCCCATGCGGACCATGAGGTCTTTGAGGCTGGTGTTCTCCTGGGAGAGGAGGGTGTTGCCGGTGTGGCGCAGGTCGTAGAAGGTGAAACTCGCGGGGAGGTCCGGGACGTGGGTGCGGGCTGCTTTGAACTTTCGGCCGAAGGTTGAGCGCCGGTACGGGGCGCCCTTCTCGCCGACGAAGACCAACCCGAGGGGCCCGGGTTCGGCGTAGTGGTTCATGTGCAGGCGTAGTGCGTCGTCGAGGAAGGCCGGCAGGTGGACGGTGCGCGTTCCAGCCCTGGATTTGGTGCGGCCGGTTACGCGCCTGCCGCTGGGGAGCTCCGGTGAGGCGGAGCCGATCCTGATCAGGCGTTTGTCGAGGTTGATGTTCTCGCGGCGCAGGGCTGCCAGTTCCTCGGGCCGCAGGGTGGCGAACGCGCCCAGCAGGACGAGGAGCCGCCACCTGTCGCCGACGTTGTCCGCGAGTGCGAAGACCTGCTCCACTGTGGCGACACTGCGCTCGGCCGGGTACTCGCTGCCCGCACCACGGATGCGGCACGGGTTGCGGGGGAGCGTCTCGTCGTCGGCAACGGCGGTTTCCATGATGGCCTTCAGCAGCCGGTACGCCTTGGGGGTGACGGAGGGGGCGGTGGTGCTGCTCTGCTCGGTGTTCCACGCCCGGACCTTCGCGTAGGTGATGTGGGTGACGGGTGTGTTGCCGAAGGTGGGGAGGAGGCGCGTCCGCAGCAGGCGCTGGTAGAGAGCACGGGTGGTGGGCATCAGGGGGCGGTTGTCGATCCAGTCCTTGGCGTAGTCCTTGAACAGGACGCCTTGCAGGGGGGACGTGCGTGGTGTCCGGCGGCCGTGGGCGAGATCGTCCTTGACGAGGGCCAGCCAGGTGATGGCTTCGAGTTCGGTGTCGAACGTCTCCGGGGACCGCTGTGTCTGGCCGTTACGGTCGGTGTAGCTGGCGCTCCAGCGGCCGGAGCGGTACTGGCGGGTGTTGCCGAAACCGTCGGTGGCTCTGCTTCTTCCTCAGGGGGCTGTCGAACAATAACTCCTAGATCTTGGTGAGGATTACGGGGGTGTGAGGTCGTGCCCGGCAATCGCGGCGAGCTGTTGTGCCGTGGTCA
>NZ_JBIWML010000036.1:0-82692 GCF_044766665.1 Kitasatospora sp. NPDC101801 | reverse complement strand
GGGGGGGGGGGGCGCCGGCCGCGGCGGCGCGCGCCCGCGGGGGGGGGGGCGGGGGGGGGGCCCGCGGGGGGGGGGCCCCCCCCGGGGGCGCGGGGGGGGGGGGGCCCCCCCGACGCGTTTCCGACCAGGTCGGAGGCCCGGGTGCATGAGGTGGGCGTCAAGGCTGCGTCAAGGTTGCGGGTGCACCCGTATGGAGGGCGTCAGGAACCGTCTTTGCCCCCCTGACCAGCTGGTTTGCTGACCGAGCCGGTCTGCCACCGGCGCCGTGCGGAGCCCTTGAAGGCATCCATGGCCGGGTCCTGAACCACTCTGGTGGAGCCAATGTCCGATCTGTTCTTCGTCGGGATCACGGTTGCCGTGTTCGCCGTCATCGCCTTGATCGCGCGAGGGGTGGAGAAGCTGTGAGCGCCGAGAACGTCGCAGGTCTCATCGTCGCCGTCGCGCTCGTCGGCTACCTCATCGTGGCGTTGATCTACCCGGAGAAGTTCTGACCATGAGCTCGACACTCACGGGCTGGCTGCAGGCAGTCGCCCTGGTGGGCGCGCTGGCCCTGTGCCACCGCCCGCTCGGCGACCACATCGCCAAGCTCCTCACCACCGGAAAGCACCTCGGAGTCGAACGCGGCCTGTACAAGGCGGTCGGCGTGGACGCCGACGCCGACCAGCGCTGGCCGGTCTACCTGCGGTCGGTGCTGGCCTTCTCGGTCGTCTCGGTGCTCTTCCTCTACGGCCTGATCCGGCTCCAGGGCCACCTGCTGCTCAGCCTGGGCGTTCCCCAGATGGAGGGGCACCAGGCCTGGAACACCGCGATCTCGTTCACCACCAACACCAACTGGCAGTCCTACAGCGGCGAGGCCGCGATGGGCCACCTGGTGCAGATGGCCGGTCTGGCGGTGCAGAACTTCGTCTCGGCGGCTGTGGGCATCGCGGTGATGGCGACCCTGATCCGGGGCGTCACCCGGAACAAGACCGACCGGGTCGGCAACTTCTGGGTCGACCTGACCCGGATCGTGCTGCGCCTGCTGCTGCCGCTGGCGATCGTCTTCGCCCTGGTCCTGGTGGCCGGCGGCACGATCCAGAACTTCCACGGCTTCCACGAGCTGACCACCCTGGCGGGCGACCCGCAGTCGATCCCGGGCGGGCCGGTGGCCTCGCAGGAGGTCATCAAGGAGCTGGGCACCAACGGTGGCGGTTTCTTCAACGCCAACTCCGCGCACCCCTTCGAGAACCCGAACGGTTTCACCAACCTGCTGGAGATCTTCCTGCTGCTGCTGATCCCGTTCGCCCTGCCGCGCACCTTCGGCAGGATGGTCGGCGACAACCGCCAGGGCTACGCGATCGTCGCGGTGATGGGTCTGTTCTGGGTGGCCTCGGCCGCGCTGATCACCTTCTTCGAGGTCCAGCACGCCGGGGTGGCCGCGCAGGCCGCCGGTGCCGGGATGGAGGGCAAGGAGCAGCGCTTCGGCATCGCCGCGTCGAGCCTGTTCGCCGCCTCCACCACGCTCACCTCGACGGGTGCGGTGAACTCGTTCCACGACTCGTACTCGCCGTTCGGCGGCGGTCTGACGATCTTCAACATGATGCTCGGTGAGATCGCGCCCGGCGGTACCGGTTCCGGCCTGTACGGGATGCTGATCCTGGCGGTCGTCGCGGTCTTCGTGGCCGGTCTGATGGTCGGCCGCACGCCCGAGTACCTGGGCAAGAAGCTCGGCGGGCGGGAGATGAAGTTCGCCTCGCTCTACATCCTCACCACACCCACCCTGGTGCTGGTCGGCACCGGCATCGCGATGGCGCTGCCGGGGGAGCGGGCCGGGATGCTCAACTCCGGTGCGCACGGCTTCTCCGAGGTGCTGTACGCGTTCACCTCGGCCGCCAACAACAACGGCTCCGCGTTCGCCGGAGTCACCGTCAACACCGACTGGTACGACACCGCGCTGGGCCTGGTCATGGTGCTCGGACGGTTCCTGCCGATGGTGTTCGTGCTGGCGCTGGCCGGCGCGCTCGCCCGGCAGCAGCCCGTCCCCGCCACTCCGGGCACCCTGCCCACCCACAAACCGCTGTTCGTGGGCCTGCTGTCGGGAGTGATCCTGATCGTGGTGGGCCTCACCTACTTCCCGGCCCTGGCGCTTGGGCCGATCGCGGAAGGTCTGCACTGATGTCGTCCACCCTTACCCCCGCTCCCGCTCCGGCCGGGCAGCCGCAGGCTCCGCACCGAGTCTCCGGCGGCCTGCTGGACCCGAAGCTGATCGTCGCCTCGCTCCCCGACGCGGTGAAGAAGCTCGACCCCCGGGTGATGGTCAGGAACCCGGTCATGTTCGTGGTCGAGGTCGGCTCGGTGGTCACCACCGTCGCCGCGATCGCCGACCCGTCCGTGTTCGCCTGGGCTATCACCCTCTGGCTCTGGCTCACCACGGTCTTCGCCAACCTCGCCGAGGCCGTCGCCGAGGGCCGCGGCAAGGCCCAGGCCGAGACCCTGCGCCGGACCAAGACCGACGCGGTGGCCCGCCGGCTGGTCGACTGGCCCGCCTCGGGGGCCGAGGAGGAGGTCTCCGGCACCGCGCTGCGGCTCGGCGACCACGTGGTGGTCGAGGCCGGCCAGACCGTCCCCGGTGACGGCGACGTGGTCGAGGGGGTCGCCTCGGTCGACGAGTCCGCGATCACCGGCGAGTCCGCGCCCGTCATCCGCGAGTCCGGCGGCGACCGCTCGGCGGTCACCGGCGGCACCAAGGTGCTCTCCGACCGGATCGTGGTGAAGATCTCCTCGGAGCCCGGCAAGACCTTCATCGACCGGATGATCGCGCTGGTCGAGGGCGCCGCCCGACAGAAGACGCCGAACGAGATCGCGCTGAACATCCTGCTCGCCTCGCTCACCGTCGTCTTCCTGATCGCGGTCTGCACCCTGCAGCCGATGGCCACCTACGCCGGCGCCCCGCAGTCGATGATCGTGCTGGTGGCCCTGGTGGTCGCGCTGATCCCGACCACGATCGGCGCACTGCTCTCGGCGATCGGCATCGCCGGCATGGACCGGCTGGTGCAGCGCAACGTGCTGGCGATGTCCGGCCGGGCGGTCGAGGCGGCGGGCGACGTCAACACCCTGCTGCTGGACAAGACCGGCACCATCACCCTGGGCAACCGCCAGGCGGCCGAGTTCCGGCCCGCCGAGGGCGTGTCGGTCGAGGAGCTGGCGGACGCCGCCCAGCTCTCCTCACTCGCCGACGAGACCCCCGAGGGCCGCTCGATCGTGGTGCTCGCCAAGACCGGGTACGGCCTCCGGGCCCGCGCCCAGGGCGAGTTGACGCACGCCACCTGGGTGCCGTTCACCGCGCAGACCCGGATGTCGGGGGTCGACCTGGCCGAGGCCGACGGTGTGCACCAGGTCCGCAAGGGCGCCGCCGGCTCGGTCGCCCGGTGGGTGACCGACAACGGCGGCACGGTGGGCACCGAGGTCACCGACCTGGTCCAGGAGATCTCCGGCGCCGGCGGCACCCCGCTGCTGGTCGCCTCGGGGACCGGGGCCGCCCCGGCCCGGGTGCTGGGCGTGGTGTACCTCAAGGACGTGGTCAAGGAAGGCATGAAGGAGCGCTTCGACGAGCTCCGCCGGATGGGCATCCGGACCGTCATGATCACCGGTGACAACCCGCTGACCGCCAAGGCGATCGCGGAGGAGGCGGGCGTGGACGACTTCCTCGCCGAGGCCACCCCCGAGGACAAGATGGCGCTGATCAAGAAGGAGCAGGCGGGCGGCAAGCTGGTCGCGATGACCGGCGACGGCACCAACGACGCCCCCGCGCTGGCCCAGGCGGACGTCGGCGTGGCGATGAACACCGGCACCATGGCGGCCAAGGAGGCCGGCAACATGGTGGACCTGGACTCCAACCCCACCAAGCTGATCGAGATCGTCGAGATCGGCAAGCAACTGCTGATCACCCGTGGGGCGTTGACCACCTTCTCGATCGCCAACGACGTCGCGAAGTACTTCGCGATCATCCCGGCGATGTTCGCCACCGTGTACCCGGGCCTGGACAAGCTGAACATCATGCAGCTGCACAGCCCCCAGTCGGCGATCACCTCGGCGATCGTCTTCAACGCCCTGGTCATCGTCGGCCTGATCCCGCTCGCCCTGCGCGGCGTCAAGTACCGCCCTTCGGACGCCGGTTCGCTGCTGCGCCGGAACATCGGGGTCTACGGTCTGGGCGGTCTGGTGGTCCCCTTCGTCGGGATCAAGGCGATCGACCTGATCGTCCGGTTCATCCCCGGCCTGAGCTGAGAGGAGCGCAAGCCATGTCCAAGCCACTGCCCACCATCGTGCGCAACCACCTGACCGCGCTGCGGATGCTGCTGGTGATGACCGTGATCCTCGGCATCGCCTACCCGCTGCTGGTGACCGGCCTGAGCCAGGTCGCGTTCGCCGGCAAGGCGAACGGATCGATCGTCAGCTCCGAGGGCAAGGAGGTGGGTTCCAGCCTGATCGGCCAGAACTTCAACCTCCCGAAGAAGAACCCCGACGACGCCGACGAGGCCGCCCAGCCGGACCCGAAGTGGTTCCAGCCCCGGCCCGCCGCCTACCCCTACGACCCCAAGAGCTCGGGCGCCTCCAACCTCGGCCCCAACAGCGAGGACCTGGTCAAGGCGGTCGAGGAGCGCCGCGCCGCGGTCGCCGCCTTCGACGGGGTCGACCCGGCGAGCGTGCCGGCCGACGCGCTGACCACCTCGGGATCCAGCCTTGACCCGCACATCTCGGTGGCCTACGCCGAGCAGCAGGTCACCCGGGTCGCCAGGGAGCGCAACCTGTCGGCCGAGACGCTGAAGGGCCTGGTCGCCCAGTACACCGACGGCCGCCCGCTCGGCTTCCTCGGCCAGGCCGGCGTCAACGTCGTCCTGCTCAACAAGGCCGTCAGCGAGCAGAAGTGACCGCAGACCGGCCGGCCGCCGACTGAACGGACCGACCCTGCCCCGGGACACCACCCGGGGCAGGGTCGGTCCGCCGTATCCGCCCTCCAGCGAAAGACGCAGCGCCCATGGCCCGCGACGACCTCACCCCCGGCCCCGCGCACCGCCGCGGCCGGCTGAGGGTCTACCTCGGTTCCGCCCCCGGGGTCGGCAAGACCTACCGGATGCTGGACGAGGCCCGCAGACGCCAGGAGCGCGGCGCGGACGTGGTGGTGGGGTACACCGAGTGCCACGGCCGCCGGCACACCGAGAACATGCTGCAGGGCCTGGACGTCATCCCGCGCGCCCAGCGGACCTACCGGGGAACCGAGTTCACCGAGATGGATCTGGAGGCGGTGCTGGAGCGCCGCCCCTCCGTGGTCCTGGTCGACGAGCTGGCGCACACCAACATCCCCGGCGGACGGCACGCCAAGCGCTGGCAGGACGTCGAGGAACTGCTGGCGGCCGGGATCGACGTGATCACCACCGTCAACATCCAGCACCTGGAGTCGCTCAACGACGTGGTGCAGAAGATCACCGGCATCCCGCAGCGGGAGACCGTGCCCGACGAGGTGGTCCGCCGGGCCGACCAGCTCGAACTGGTCGACATGGCGCCGCAGGCGCTGCGCCGCCGGATGGCCCACGGCAACGTCTACAAGGCCGAGAAGGTGGACGCCGCGCTCTCCCACTACTTCCGGGTCGGCAACCTGACGGCCCTTCGGGAACTCGCCCTGCTCTGGGTGGCCGGCCGGGTCGACGAGGGCCTGCGGGACTACCGGGTCGAGCACCGGATCGACCGGGTCTGGGAGACCAGGGAACGCGTGGTGGTGGCCCTCACCGGCGGCCCCGAGGGCGAGACCCTGATCCGCCGGGCCGCCAGGATCGCCGACCGTACGGCGGGCGGTGAACTGCTCGCCGTGCACATCACCCGGAGCGACGGCCTGGCCGGGGCCTCGCCCGGAAACCTGGCCGGGCAGCGGCAGTTGGTGGAGACCCTGGGCGGCAGCTACCACGTGGTGGTCGGCGACGACATCCCCACCGCGCTGCTCGCCTTCGCCCGCGCGCACCACGCCACCCAGTTGGTGCTGGGCACCAGCCGCCGCGGCCGGACCACCCGGTTCCTGACCGGCCCCGGCATCGGCGAGACCACCGTGGACACCTCCGAGGACATCGACGTCCACCTGGTCACCCACGAGTTCAGCGGCCGGGGCCGGCTGCCCGCGCTCGGCCGCCGGCACTCCCGCCGCCGCACGGTGGCCGGGTACACCGTCGGACCGGCGCTGCCCGCGCTGCTCACCCCGTTGCTCTCGCACGCCGGGCTGAACCTCACCACCGACGCGCTGGTCTTCCAACTCGGCGTGGTGGCGGTTGCGTTGATCGGCGGGGCGGCCTCCGCACTGCTCGCCTCGGTGGTCGCCTCGCTGCTGCTGAACTACTACTTCATCCCACCCGTCCACACCTTCACCATCACCGAGCCGAACAACATCATCGCGCTGGCGGTGTTCGCGGTGGTCGCGCTCACCGTCTCGACCGTGGTGGACCACGCCGGCCGGCTCACCGCCCGGGCCGCCCGGGCCACCGCCGAGGCGGAGACGCTGTCCACCCTGGCGGGCAGCGTGCTGCGTGGCGCCGACGCGCTGCCCGCCCTGCTGGAGAAGTCCAGGACCGCCTTCGGGATGGACTCGGTCGCCCTGCTGGACCGCACCGGCGGCGAGGTGCTGGCCAGGAGCGACGCCGGCGGCGAGGCCGCCGCCGACCGGGAGGTGACCGAGGTGCCGGTCGGCGAGAGCGCGCTGCTGATCCTGGCCGGCCGGCGGCTGCCCGCCGCCGACCACCGGGTGCTGACCGCCTTCGCCGCCCATGTGGCGGCCGCACTGGAACGCGACCGGCTGGCCACCGTCGCCGCCGAGGTGGAGCCGATCAAGGCCGCCGACCGGATGCGGACCGCCCTGCTGGCCGCCGTCAGCCACGACCTGCGCACCCCGCTGGCCGCCGCACTCGCCTCGGTCGGCTCGCTGCGCAGCTCCGACGTGGAGTTCTCCGAGGAGGACCGGGCCGAACTCCTCGCCACCGCCGACGAGTCGCTGCTCAAGCTGAACCGCCTGGTCGACAACCTGCTCGACATGAGCCGCCTGCAGGCCGGCGCGCTGACCCTGCACCTGACGCCCACCCACCTGGACGAGGTGCTGCCGCGTGCCCTCGGCTCGCTCGCCGACCCGGACGCGCCGGTCCAGCCGCTCGGCCTGGCCGAGGCACCGCCGGTGCTCGCCGACCCCCCGCTGCTGGAACGGGTGCTGGCCAACGTCATCACCAACGCGCTGCGGCACAACGCCCCGGGCGCCCCGGTCCTGGTCACCGCCAGCGCCCACGCCGAACGGGTCGAGATCCGGATCGCCGACCGCGGCCCCGGCATCCCCGCCGAGGAGCGCGACCGGGTCTTCCTCCCGTTCCAGCGCCTCGGCGACACCGACAACACCACCGGTGTCGGGCTCGGCCTGGCGCTCTCCCGGGGCCTGGCCGAGGCGATGAACGGCTCGCTCGCGGTCGAGGACACCCCCGGCGGCGGCACCACCATGCTGCTCACCCTGCCGGTCGCCGGGCCCGTACCCGAGCCCGGGCCCGTACCCGAGCCCGGCGAGGTGGCCCCGTGAGCCGCAGTTGCTGCGCGCTGAAGATCAACCTGCCCGCCCGCCGCTACGCGGTGCTCACCGCCGCCACCGGCGCCGAGGGGCTGGACCTGGCGGGGCGTCAGCTGCCCGAGGCGGTGCTGCTCGACCTCGGGCCGCCGGAGCTGGACGGGATGGACGTCATCCGGGGCCTGCGGGCCGGCGGCCCGGTGCCGATCATCGTGGTCTCCGGTCTGCGCCGCACGCTGAACCCGGCCCGGCCCCGACACCTGGTCACCGAGCCCGGGCTCGGTGACCGCTTCGAGCCCTGAGAAATCGCTCCGCCCCGGAGGCAACGGTCGGGGGTCGTTCTGGGCTCTGGCAGGGTGAGGAGGTGCTCATGGGAGAACCGAAGACCGACCGGGACAGCGAGTTCCAGGCGTTCACCGTCATCGCCTGGCCACGGCTGCTGCGCACCGCGTTCCTGCTCGCCGGCGAGCAGCACGCGGGCGAGGACCTGGTCCAGTCGACCCTGGAACGGACCTACGCGGCCTGGGGCAAGGTGCGCCGGGCCGACGACCGGGACGCGTACGTACGCCGCATCCTGGTGAACGAACACGCCCGGCGGTTCCGCCGGAAGGTGCCGGAGCAGCTGGTCACCGCCGTGCCCGAACGGGCCGGCGCGGACAGGTTCGCCCAACTCGACCAGCGGGCCGTGCTGTTGGCGGCCCTCGCCACCCTGCCGCCCCGGCAGCGGGAGGCGGTGGTGCTGCGGTACTGGGAGGACCTGAGCGAGAGCCAGGCGGCCGCCGCGATGGGGTGTTCGGTGGGCACCGTGAAGAGCCAGGCGTCGAAGGGCATCGCCCGGCTGCGCACCGCCTCGTCACTGAAGGAAACGGCAGACATCGGAGGCGCGGCATGACCAGTGAACAGCGTTCTGGGTACGAGGAGTCGGCGGCACAGGTGGGGATCGGCCTGGCCGGTCTGGTGGAGACGGTGGAGATCGGGCCGGCCCCCGTGGCCGCGCTGGCGGCCGGTGGCCGGCGGCGGCTCCGGCGCCGCCGGGCGGTGCTGACCGGCTCGGTGGCCCTGGTGACCGCCGCGGTGGTCGGCGGCGGGGTGCTGGTCGGCCCCGCCCTCCGCCCGGCCGACCGGGCGGGCCTGGCCACCGCTGCGGCGGGGGTGGCCGCCGGTCCGTCGGCGGTCCTGTCGGCGGGCGCGGTCCCGCTCGCCCGCAACCCGCTCGCGCCGGTGCGGGCCGTGCTCGCGCAGGGTGTGGTGGACGGCAAGGAGTGGAAGGTCTGGGCCGCGCTCTGGCCGCTGGCGACCAGGGAGCAGTCCTTGGAGCAGGCCAGGCTGATCTGGCAGGAGCAGCACGCGGCGGGTTCCGACCTGCCCGAGCCGACCGCGGCCTACGTCCAGCAGTACTGGCAGCCCGGCGCGGACGTGGTGAACCTCTACTACACCGTCGACGGCACCCGGCTGCCGTACAACGGCGAACTCACCCCCACCGCCCCGGGCAGCACGCCCCCGAGCCCGACCGGGCCGGACGGCGGGCTGAGCGGTGTGCTGGTCGGCGCGCTCGGCAAGGGGCAGAACGCCGGCCCGGTCCGGGTGGCGGCGCTCACGGTCGGCCCGGACGTCGCGAAGACCGTGGTGACCTGGGCCGACGGCAGCACCTCCGAGCCGTCGCCGGTCACCCTCGGCGACTCTCCGGTGCGCCTGATCGGGGTGCCCGAGCGTCCGGGGAACAAGGCCCGGTCCATCGCGGTGTACGGCTCCGGTGGCCAACTGCTCGGCACCAACACGAGCTGGCTGTCCTGACCCGTCGTTGACCCGTCGCAGCCAGGGCCCGGCTGCGACGGCCCGCTGTTGGCACTGAGTGCTGCCGATGGCATGCATCAAGTGCCATTCCGTGCCGAAAATGCTAAATTCACGCCATGACCGCCGCACGGGACACCAGCTCCGAGACCTCCGCCACCCCGGCGAAGCCCGCCATGCGGGACGCGCTGGTCGCGGCGGCCTTCCAGCTGTTCGTGGAACGCGGCTACGAGCAGACCACCATCGACGACATCGTGACGCTGGCCGGTGTCGGCCGCCGGTCGTTCTTCCGGTACTTCCCCTCGAAGGAGGACGTGGTCTTCCCCGACCACGAGCAGTGCCTCGCGGACATGACCGCCCTGCTGGAGGCCAGCGGGGACGAGGACGACCCGGTGGCCCGGGTCTGCGACGCGGCCAGGCTGGTGCTGCGGATGTACGCCGAGAACCCGGTCTTCTCGGTCCAGCGCTACCGGCTGACCAAGAAGGTGCCGGGCCTGCGCACCTACGAACTCTCGGTGGTCTGGCGTTACGAGCGCACCCTCGCCGAGTACCTGCGGGCCCGGTTCTCGGCCCGCCGGGACGGCACGCTGCGGGCGGACGTGATCGCCTCCGCCGTGGTCACCGCGCACAACCACGCGCTCCGTGCCTGGCTCCGCGCCGGCGGCCAGGGCGACGCGTCGGCGGGGGTGGACCACGCCCTCGACTACGTCGCCCGGGCCTGGACGCCCGAGCCGTCCCCGGCGGCCGAGGCCGCGGAGGAGGACGAGGTGGTCATCGTCATCACCAAGCGCTCCACCCCGATGTGGCGGGTCGTCAGGGACGTCGAGGCGGGCCTCGGCCGGGGCTGACCGCACCTGAGGACGACGAAGCCGGACGGCAGTTGCTGCCGTCCGGCTTCGTCGTGCAGAGGTGGGGGTCAGCCCTTGCGGGTCTTGATTTCGGTGGTGAGTTGGGGGAGGACGGTGAAGAGGTCTCCGACGACGCCGTAGTCGACGAGTTCGAAGATGGGGGCTTCGGGGTCCTTGTTGACGGCGACGATGGTCTTGGAGGTCTGCATGCCGGCGCGGTGCTGGATGGCGCCGGAGATGCCGGCGGCGATGTAGAGCTGGGGGGAGACCTGCTTGCCGGTCTGGCCGACCTGGTTGGTGTGGGGGTACCAGCCGGCGTCGACGGCGGCGCGGGAGGCGCCGACGGCCGCGCCGAGGGCGTCGGCGAGGTCCTCGACCACGCTGAAGCCGTCGGCCGCGCCGACGCCGCGGCCGCCGGAGACGACGATGGCGGCTTCGGTGAGTTCGGGGCGGCCGGAGGAGACGCGGGGGGTGCGGGCGGTGACGGTGGCGGCGTTGCCGGTGAACGTCACCTCGACGCTCTCCACGGTGCCGGCGGCCGGGGCGGGCTCGGGACTGGTGGAGTTGGGCTTGACGGTGATGACGGGGGTGCCGTGCGAGACGGTGGACCTGACCTGGAAGGAGGCGGCGAACACGGACTGGGTGGCGACCGGGCCGCCATCGGTGCCGGCTTCGAGGTCGACGGCGTCGGTGATGATGCCCGAGCCCAGGCGCAGTGCGACGCGGGCGGCGATCTCCTTGCCCTCGCCGGAGGAGGTGACCAGGACGGCGGCGGCACCGGCGCTCTGGGCGATCTGGGTGAGGGCGTCGACCTTGGGGACGACCAGGTGGTCGGTGAACTGGGCGGCGTCGGCGGTGTAGACCTTGGCGGCGCCGTATTCGGCAACCTTGGCGGCGATGGCGGCGGCGGCCTCGCCGGCGCCCAGGACGACGGCGCAGGGCTCGCCGATGCGGCGGGCCAGGGTGAGCAGTTCGAGGGCCGGCTTGCGGACCACACCGTCGGCGTGGTCCACGAGAACCAGGATCTCAGCCATGATTTCGTGCTCCTGAGGGATCGTGACGTGTGCGCGAGGGTGCGGGCTCAGATGAACTTCTGGTCGGCGAGGTAGCCGGCCAGCGCGGTGCCGCCCTGGCCCTCGTCCTTGACGATGGTGCCGGCGGTGCGGGCGGGGCGGGCGGTGATGTCCTCGACCGCGGTCCACGCGCCGGCCAGGCCCACGGTGGCGGCGTCGATGCCCAGGTCGTCCAGGTCGTAGGACTGCACGGGCTTCTTCTTGGCGGCCATGATGCCCTTGAAGGAGGGGTAGCGGGCCTCGCCGGACTGGTCGGTGACCGAGACGACGGCGGGCAGCTGCGCCTCGACGAGCTCGGTGGCGGCGTCGCCGTCGCGGCGGCCGGAGACGGTGGTGCCCGACAGGGTGACCTCCGACAGCAAGGTGGCCTGCGGCACACCCAGGCGCTCGGCCAGCAGGGCGGGCAGCACACCCATGGTGCCGTCGGTGGAGGCCATGCCGCACACCACCAGGTCGTAGCCGGTCTTGCCCAGCGCGGCGGCGATCACCGCCGAGGTGCCGATCACGTCGGTGCCGTGCAGGTCGTCGTCGTTGACGTGGACGGCCTTGTCCGCGCCCATCGACAGCGCCTTGCGCAGCGCGTCCTTCGCGTCGTCGGGACCCACCGTGAGCACCGTCACCTCCGCGTCGCCGTGCGCCTGCGCGATCCGCAGCGCCTGCTCCACCCCGTACTCGTCGAGCTCCGACAGCAGACCGTCCACGGCCTCCCGGTCGGTGGTGGTGTCGTCCGCGAACCGACGGTCACCCGTCGCATCCGGCACGTACTTCACACAGACAACGATCCTCAAGCTCACGACTGCTGCGCCTCTCTGACGGTTCGACGGGGAAAACTACGGGAGGTTGCGGGACATCACGATGCGCTGGATCTGGTTGGTGCCTTCGTAGATCTGGGTGATCTTGGCGTCGCGCATCATCCGCTCCAGCGGGTAGTCACGGGTGTAGCCGTAACCGCCCAGCAGCTGCACCGCGTCGACCGTGATCTCCATCGCGGCGTCCGAGGCGAAGCACTTGGCGGCCGCGCCGAAGAACGTCAGGTCCGCGTCCACCCGCTGCGACCTGGCGGCCGCCGCGTACGTCAGCTGACGCGCCGCCTCCAGCTTCATCGCCATGTCCGCGAGCATGAACTGCACACCCTGGAAGTCACCGATCGGCTTCCCGAACTGCTTGCGCTCCCGCACGTAGCCCTTGGCGTAGTCCAGCGCGCCCTGCGCGATGCCCACCGCCTGCGCGGCGATGGTGACCCGGGTGTGGTCCAGCGTCTTCATCGCGGTCGCGAACCCCGTGCCCTCCGCCCCGATCATCCGGTCGGCGGGGATCCGCACGTTGTCGAAGTAGACCTCCCGGGTCGGCGAGCCCTTGATGCCGAGCTTCTTCTCCGGCGCACCGAACGAGACGCCCGCGTCGCCCTTCTCCACCACGAACGCCGAGATGCCCTTGGACCGCAGCTCCGGATCGGTCACGGCGAGCACCGTGTAGAACTCCGACACCCCCGCGTTGGTGATCCACCGCTTCACACCGTCGAGCACCCAGAAGTCCCCGTCCCGCACCGCCCGGGTCTTCATCCCCGCCGCGTCCGAACCCGCCTCCGGCTCCGACAGGCAGTACGAGAACATCCCCTCGCCCCGCGCCAGCGCACCCAGGTACTTCGCCTTCAACTCCTGCGAACCCGACAGCTGCACCGGCAACGAACCCAGCTTGTTCACCGCCGGGATCAGCGACGAGGACGCACACACCCGCGCGATCTCCTCGATCACGATCACGGTCGCCAACGCGTCCGCCCCCGCACCACCGAACTCCTCCGGCACGTGCACCGCGTGCAGCTCACTGGCCTGCAACGCGTCCAACGCCTCCTGCGGGAACCGGCCCTGCTCGTCCACCTCCGCCGCAAACGGAGCGATCTTCGCCTCCGCCAACGACCGCACCGCCTCCCGGAGCATCTCGTGCTCCTCGGAAACCCGGAAGAGATCGAACACCTTGTCCATGGCGCGGCGCTCCTGAGCGATAGAGGGAACCAAGTTCCCCTAATAGACCACACTCTGTGCCATCTCGGCCAGCCCCTGCGGCACTGGGTCCCCTGAGCAGGGTGAACTCGGTCCCCCGGGCGCGGCGCGTCCTACAGTGGTACCGCGGAGTCCCGGGGGCGGCGGCTGGAAGGTGGGGACCTTGAACGGTGCCGGCAGGAAGATCGACGATCGGTACCGGCTGATCTCGCTGCTCGGGCGGGGTGGCATGGGCGAGGTCTGGCGGGCGCACGATCCCCGGCTGGACCGGCAGGTCGCGATCAAGTTCCTGCCGCCCTGGGCGGCGCACGACGGCCAGGGAGTGGCGAGGTTCCGCCGCGAGGCCAAGGTCACCGCCGGGCTCAAGCACCCGGGCATCACCCAGGTCTTCGACCACGGAGCCCAGGCCGGGCAGCTGTACCTGGTGATGGAACTGCTCGACGGCCGGGACCTGGGCGCGGTGCTCAGAGAACGGCCCCGGGGGCTGCCGGTGGACCGGGCGGTCGAGCTGGCCGCGCAGGTCGCCGACGCGCTGTCACACGCGCACCGGGCGAAGATCGTGCACCGCGACATCAAACCGGCCAACCTGATGCTGCTCCCCGACGGCCGGGTCAAGGTCTGCGACTTCGGCCTGGCCGGATTCATCCGGGTCGAGTCCGAACTCACCCATGCGGGAGCGGTGTTGGGGACGCCCGCCTACATGGCTCCGGAGCAGGCCGCCCAGGGGCGGGTCGACGGGCGGGCCGATCTGTACGCCCTCGGCTGCGTGCTGTTCGCGCTGCTCACCGGGCGACCGCCGTTCACCACGGGTGGCTGGGCCGTCCTGGTCGATCACCTGAACACCCCGCCCCCGTTGCTGGCCACCCTGCGCCCGGACGTCCCGGACGCGGTGCAACGGATCGTCTCCGGGCTGCTCGACAAACGACCCGAGGCGCGGCCCTCCTACGCGGGCCTGGTCGCGGAGCAGCTCAGGGACCTCGGCCGGCCCCTGGCCCGCCCCGTCCCCGAGCCGCCCGCCGTCGCGCCGGAGCCGGTCGGGGCCGGGCGGCCCGAGCTCGGCATCGAGGTGTTCCAGAACGAGTACCTGCCGCCCGGCGCCACCGAGGTCGACGCCATCGTGCGGATCAGCGGGGGCGCTCCCCGCCCGGAGGACCTGGCGGTGGCGGCGCCGCGGTCGCTGGTCTTCCTGCTCGGCCTCTCCGCCGCGCTGCCCGAAGCCGACTTCCGGGCCGTCCGGGAGCGCGTCGCCGACGCCGTCGATGGGCTGGACGACGGCGTCGCCTTCGCGGTGGTGGCCGGCTCGGAGTACGCCCGGATGCTCTACCCCGACACCATGCGCCTGGCCCGGGCGAACGCGACCACCAGGGCCGAGGCACGCGCCGCGCTGGCCGACCTGGAGCCGAGCGGAGCGGCGGCGTTCGGACGCTGGATCCGGCTGGCCGACCGGCTGTTCACCGCGCACGCCGAGACGGTGCGCACCGCGATCCTGCTGACCGATCTGGAGGCCACGGCCGAGTCCCCCGACGAGCTCGCGGCGGCGCTGGCCGCCTCGACCGGCCGGTTCGCCTGCCACGCGCGCGGCCTCGGCACCGCCTGGTCGGTCGGTCAGCTCAGGGCGGTCACCAGTGCCCTGGCCGGCACGCTGGACATCGTCGCCGCCCCGGCCGGGCCGACGGCGGAGAAGAGCCTGGCCCGCGAACTGGCCACCGTCATCGGCGCCACCCGGCAGCCCTACGCCCGCAACCTCGCGCTGCGGGTCGGCCTGCCGCCGGGCGCCCGGGTACGGTCCGTCAAGCAGGTGACACCGGTGGTGGAGGAGCTGACGGACCGTGGGCAACCGGTCGGCCCCGGCACCGTCGAGTTCCCGGTCGACGTGCCGGGCAACGGAGCCTGCGAGTACCACCTGGTGCTCGACGCACCGCCCGGTCGGGCCGGGGAGCGGCTCGAAGCGGCCGAGCTCACCGTCGTCCTGCTGCCCCCGGCGGGCGACGGCCGCACCCTGGCCCGGGCAGCGGTCCTGTCCGTCCTGGCCGACGGACCCGACCGGCCGTCACCGCACCTGGCACGGTACGCCGACCAGGCGGACCTGGCCCGGGCCATCCGCGAGGGCCTCGACGCCCAGGGCGGCCAGCGGAGTTCCAGGCCGAGTTCACGCTCCAGCGCGGCAGCCTGTTCAGAGGAGGGGGGCTCGTAGCCGCCGTCCCCGAGCCGCACGTGGTCGACCAGGCGGAACCCGCGCGGGTCGCCGCCGGGATCCGGATCGAGGTGGTCGATGAACTCCACGATCGCCAGATGGTCGAGGTACTCCGCCGACTGGTGCTCGGTCGGCTGGTCACCAGGGCGCCGTTCCGGGCGAACTCCAGGACCTCGTCGTACGCCTGGTCGGCGCGCAGCCGGACGTCGGTGCCGGTGACCGCGCCGTCGGTGAGCGCTGCGGCGGCCGCCAGGATGGCGGCGTAGCTCTCCTCCAGGTCGTCGACGTCGTCCGCGTGGGCCGAGACCGCCAACCCCGAACGGCTCCTCCCGGTCGGGCCGTTCCGGCAGCCGCGCCTCCAGGGCGTCCAGTGAGCCGGGGGAGTAGTCGAAGCCGAAGGCCCCGGCGAGCAGCACCTTCTCCAGCATCATCAGCTGGTGGGGCAGGTCGTCGATCCACTGCTCCAGCAGAGCCTGCGGCGAGTTCTCGGGCTGCGTCTCGGGGGCCATCCGGACACTGTAGGGGCGCACCCCGACAGCGGCATCGGCCTCCCGGGCGGTGCCCTGACGTCACCTCAGCAGTGCCGGATCACCGCCTGCCAGGGGGTCAGGTGCCGGGCACCCGGGCGGTGCGCGCCGATCGTGGCCGCGCGGGCCGAGCGGGTGAACGCCTCGGTGACGTCGATCAGCCAGGCGGTCTCGGCCTCGATGCTGGCCTGCACCTGGTGCGCGGCGTACGGCACCGGCGGCCCCGCCCGGTACGGCAGCCCGGCCTCGGCGGCGGCCAGTGCGGCCGCGATGCAGGCCGCCTCCGCCCGGGCCGCCGCGTTGCCGCCCGCGCCCGGCCGGCCCGCGGTGGCCACCGCCCAGGTGTGCACCCCGGGATGGACGTAGGGGCGCAGCGCGAGCTGGCCGTCGTGGATCTCGATGATGCGGCGGTACAGCGCGAACTCGGCACCGCGCGGGAAGGCCGGCCGGAGCCGGGCGGCCGGTGTGCAGAGCGCGATCTCGGGCACGGCCCGGTGCAGGGCGGCCCAGAGCGGACCGATCCGCCGGTACGCCGTCCAGGCCCGGATCCAGCGGATCGGAGCCGGGGTCATACCCGACTGCCGCGGCGGGGGCGGTGCAGGGCCAGCGAGGCGAACAACTCGGCTTCCTGCTCCTCGAGTTCGGTGTAGACCGTACGCCC
The DNA here is from genome assembly GCF_044766665.1 of Kitasatospora sp. NPDC101801. Taxonomy (NCBI): domain Bacteria; kingdom Bacillati; phylum Actinomycetota; class Actinomycetes; order Kitasatosporales; family Streptomycetaceae; genus Kitasatospora; species Kitasatospora sp. NPDC101801. The sequence continues at coordinate 66,034 of NZ_JBIWML010000036.1, read as the reverse complement.
GAGGACTCGCTGCACCAGCTCGTCGGAGAGATTCGGCAGCAGCGCCTGCACGGTGCCGGGGCTGAGTCGGCCGGATCCCGCGTGGCCGGACAGCAGATGGCCCAACTCGTGCAGCAGGATGTGCTGTTGGTGCAGCGCCGTGGTGGCGCTGGGGTAGCCGATGTAGTCGGCCCGGTCGGTGGTGATCAACAGGCCGCACGGGGTGCGGGCCCGGATCGGCAGTTGGATCAGCTCGATCGGCCGCCCGCGCCGCTCGGCCAGCGCGGCCACCAGCTCCACCGGATCGAAGGGCGCGGACAGCGGGAGGGACTCCACCATCCGTCGACATCGGCGCCAGAGCGCCCGCCGCCGCTGGTCCGTGTGTAACCGCACAGTCCCACCCCCTGGCCCGGTCCGATCACGGTCAGCGATACCCGACCCGCTGTGAGCGATCCTAGGCGTGTGAAGGTCTGATGGACAGTCATTCGGAGCGGTGCGATCCGGCCTCTCTGCGGGCGATGATCTCGATCATGTCGCTGATCGTGCCGAGCCCCTCGGGAGACAGCGAAACCGCACGCAGCGCCACGTCACGGACGCCCGCATCCCGCAGCGCACCGAGCAGTTGGAGCTCCTCGGCGATCCGGGCGCTCTGCTCGTCGTCGAAGAAGTAGGCCGGCGGCACCTGGAAGAACCGGGCCAGCGCCTCCAGGTGACGCTTGGTCGGGTTGTCCCGCCGTCCCGTTCTGAGCTGCCAGAGGTAGGTCGCGGAGAAGGTCTCGCCGGTGGCCTCCCGACAGGCCCGGGCGACGTCCTCGTTGCTGTACGGCTCGCGGTCGGGGCCTCGGACTACCTCGAAGAGCCGGTCGATCCGGTCGGCGAGCGTGGTGGCTCCGGATCGGGTCACCGCGCACCTCCCTTGCTGGTTCAGCGCTGCGCCGCGAGCGCGGCCGGAACCCGGCGGCTCCGTCGCCCCATCCTAGTTGGCCGGGCGCCGGAACCACCCTGGTCTGCGGCGCCCCGCCCGTCCCGGCCGTCGCCGGGCGGCCCGGCCGGTCCCAGCTGTTGACGGCTCGGCGGCGGAGCTGTCAATCTGCGAGAGCTCGTCTGAGATGAATGAACACACCAGGTCCCGTTCATCTGGGACTGGCTGGACTCCAGCAGGGAGAGGCGTGCCGGATGGCCCTCGACGAGACGGTGACGGCGGGCCGCCCGCTGCGCGCGGTGCTGGGGCGCTACGCGACCGGGGTCGCGGTGGTCACCACCCGGTACCGGGGGCGGCCCGCGGGTCTGACCGTGAACTCCTTCACCTCGGTCTCGCTGGACCCGCCGCTGGTGCTCTGGTGCCTGCAGCTGTCCGCCACCAGCCGGGTCGCGTTCACCGGCGCCGACCACTTCGCGGTCCACCTGCTGGCCGCCGACCAGCGCGAGCTCGCCGTCCGGTTCGCCGGTCCCGGCGACCGCTTCGCGGGGCTCGGCGACCGGGCCGGACGGTACGGGCTGCCGCTGCTGGAGGGCACCGTGGCGACCCTGGTCTGCCACCGCGACCGCACCGTGCCGGCCGGCGACCACCTGATCCTGATCGGCCGCGTGCTGGAGCACCGGGCCACCTCCGGGGCCCCGCTGCTGTTCGTCGACGGCGGCTTCCACGCCGGACCTGACGGGGCGTCAACTCGCGCTTCCGACTGTTGACATGAGCCGGACTCGGATCCATGCTGATGGGCGTCGCGACAGCTGAGATGAATGACCAACGCTTAGCGATTCACGTCTGCTAGCCCCTGTCAGCTCGACGAAAGGACACCCCATGAAGAAGATCGTGATCCGCAAGGCCGGCCCCGTCCGCCTGACCAGCTCGGCCCAGACCATGTACGGCTGCGGCTGCGACGCCTGAGGCTCCAGCGCCATCTGACGGGGTCGGCCGCCGTGGCGGCCGACCCCGTCAACCACACCGCCCAGCAGGGAAGTTCCCCGGGAGGAACGATGCGCCCCTCGACCGACCAGGCGTCCGCAGGACCGGACCTCGACCGTCCGGTCGCGCTGCACCCGCTGGTCTACCTGGAGGAGGGCGACGAGGTCACCGTCGGCCGGGTCGAGACCGACTCCTACGCGGTGCTCCCCGCCGACGGCGCGGAACTGGTCCGCCTGCTGGCGGACGGCCTGACGCCGCGCGCGGCCGCCCGCGCCTACGAGCGGCAGTACGGCGAGAGCGTCGACATGGCGGACCTGCTGGCCGGCCTGGCCGAGCTCGGCTTCGTCCGCACCGGGGACGAGCCGGCACCACCGCCGCTGCGCTGGCAGCGGCTCGGCCGGGCGGCCTTCAGCCGGCCCGCCTGGCTCTGCTACCTGCTGGTCGTCGCCGCCTGGATCACCCAGACGATCCGGGTGCCCGAGCTGGCACCGCGACCCTCGAACGTGTTCTTCAGCCCCTACTTCACCGTGGTCTCGCTGGTCCTGTTCGTCGGTCAGTTCCCGCTGATCCTGGTGCACGAGGGCTTCCACGCGCTGGCCGGCCGCCGGCTCGGGCTGCCGAGCAGACTGTCCATCGGCCACCGCCTGATCTACATCGTGCTGGAGACCTCCCTCGACGGGCTGGTCACCGTGCCCCGGCGCAAGCGCTACCTGCCGATCCTGGCCGGCCTGCTCGCCGACACCGTGCTGACGGCCGTGCTCACCCTGACCGCCGACGCCACCCGGCTCCCCGGTGGCGCGCTCAGCGGGTTCGGCCGGCTCTGCCTCGCCCTCGCCTACGCCACCCTGCTGCGGATCGCCTGGCAGGCGTTCCTCTACCTGCGGACCGACATCTACGTGCTGCTCAGCACCGTGCTCGGCTGCCGCGACCTGCACACCACCGCGACGGGCGTGCTGACCAACGCCGTCCGCCGCCGCCGGGGCCGCCCGCTGCTGGACGAGTCGGCCTGGCACCCGGTCGACCGCCGGGCGGCGCGCTGGTACTCCTGGCTGATCGCGGGCGGTTACGCCTTCTCGCTGACCGTCTTCGTGATCGGCGTCGTCCCCGCCGGGGCCCGGTTCGTCACGGGTGCGCTGGACCGCTTCGGCGGGCACGCGCCGCTCGGCCCGTTCATCGACTCCACGGTGTTCTTCGCGCTGGCCGTCCTCCAGCTCGGCGCCGTCGCGGTGCTGGTCCGCCGGGACCGGCGCCGTCGGAAGTCCGCTCCGGAAGCCCCCGCACCCGCTCTCTGACGAAAGGCCCCACCGCCATGGCCGAGCCCCGCCACCACTGGGTCCGGGCGCCGCACCGCGCCGCCCGGGCCGCCGCCCACGAGCAACTGGCGCTGCCGCCGGTCCTGGTGACGGTCAGTGCGCACCGCCGGCTGCGCGGCCCGTACACCGCCGTCGGCTCGCTGCTGCGGGCGCTGGTCCCCGACGCGCTGACCCGCTGCCCCCAAGCCGTCCGGCGGCACGACGTGGAGATCCTCAGCACCGCGCCCGAACTGCGCGGCGTGGTCCCCGCCTCCCGGGAGACGCTCACCTCGCTGGCGGTGCCCAAGGAACGCACCCGGTACTACTCCCGACTGCGCACCCTGCGGATCGCACACGGCCTGGTCGAGTTCCTCACCGAGTACGCGCAGGCCCTGGGCGACGGGCCGCACACCCTGGTGGTCGAGGACCTGCACCGGGCCGACCCGACGGACCAGGAGTTCCTGGCGGTGCTGCTCCGCCGGATGGACCCGGCGCTGCTCACGGTGGTCGCGCACACCGGGACGGAGCCGCTGGAGCAGCCCCCGGGCGAGGTGGCCGCCCCGTTGGAGCCCGCCCTCACCGCGTACTGCGCGACCGTCGAGGGCGCGGCCCCGGCCGACCCGCTGCCGGAGTCCACGGCCGAGCGGGCGGCGCTGTACGTGGCCGGCGACGGCACCGCCGAGGACCCGCGCGCGGCCGAGGCTTACCAGCGGCTGGCCCCCGCCGAGCGCGCCGCGCTGCACGACGCCCGGCGGCTCGAACTGGCGGCGCTGGACGAGCGTTCGCTGAGCCTGGGCGCCCTGCTCTGGCACGCCGAGCACGGCTCGGACCCGTCCGGCCTGGGCGCCGAGCTGCTCCGCGAGGCGTGCAACTACTGCACCGACATGGGCTTCTACCACGCCGTCCTGGACTACGGGGAGCGCGGTGGCGCCCTGGTCACGCACGAGACCCACCCCCGGCACTGGTGGACCTTCCTCGCCAAACCGGCCAACGCCTTCGCCGGGCTGGGCCTGACCGACCGGATCCTGCCGATCTGGGAGCGGGCCCGCGCGCTCAGCACCGACCCGGAGATCCACCTGCAGTGCGCGTACGGCACGGCGATGCTCTACACCCGCTTCCTGGACGACGACCAGCGGGACCACCAGCTGGCGCGCGGCTGGATCAACACCGCGATCGCCTTCGCCACCCGGACACCGGACCCGAAGGAACGGGCCTTCCGGACCGCCTTCAACCGCAACGGGCTGGCCCTGATCGAGGTCCGCGAGGGGCGGCCGGAGGCGGCGCTGGCGCTGCTGGACGAGTGTGTCGCCCGCCTGGACGAGATCCTCGACCCGGGTGAACACGCCCTGCACCGCTCGGTGCTGGTCTACAACCGGGCCCAGGTGCACGGCGGGCTCGGCAGCCACGACGCGGCGGTGGCCGACTACAGCTCGGTGATCACCGTCGACCCCAACTACGCCGAGTACTACTTCGACCGGGGCATCGTGCTCCGGCGCACCGGCCGCTCGGCCGAGGCGCTGGCCGACTTCGACGAGGCGATCCGGCTCTCGCCCCCGTTCCCCGAGGCGTACTACAACCGTGCCGACGTCCGGGCCGAACTCGGCGACGTGAAGGGCGCGGTGCAGGACTTCGGCTACGTCATCGAGCTCGACCCGGCGTTCGTCGACGCCTACCTCAACCGGGCCGGGCTGCTCACCGACCTCGGTGACCTGCCCGGGGCCCACCGGGACGTCGCGGCCGGGCTGGTGCTCGATCCGACCAACGCCCAACTACTGACTCTACAGGGCCAGTTGTATGCCGCGGAGGGCGAGGACGCGGCGGCGCACGCGGCGTGCTCGGCGGCCCTCGCGGCCGACCCGGAGTTCGCCCCGGCCTGGGCGCTGCGTGGTGAACTCGCTTACGAGGAGGGTGACCTGGCGGCGGCCGCCGCCGACCTGGAGCGGGCGGTCGGGCTGAGCGACGACCCGGGGCTGCGGTTCAACCTGTCGGTCGCCTACCAGGACGCGGGGCGGCACGCCGAGGCGCTCGGCCTGCTGGACACCGTGCTGGCGGAGACCGACGACCCCTCGGCCCGGCTCCAGCGGGTCGGTTCGCTGCGGGCGCTGGGCCGCGAGGCGGAGGCACTGGCCGAGGCCAGGGCCGCTCTGGCGGCGGATCCGGAGCTCGAACTCACCGAGGAGGTCCGGGAGCTGCTCGCCTAGGGAGCTGCTCCCGGGGTACGGCGAACGACCCCGCCCGGGGGCGGGCGGGGTCGTCGGTGGGGCGACCGGGTCAGTGCACCGTCCCCGCGTAGCGGCGGGTGAACCGGGTGCCGGTGGCTGCGGTCACCGTCACGTCGTAACGGCCTTTGTCGAGCGGCCAGTTGACGGTGGCCTGCTTGTTCGCGGCCACCCACACCGTCTGCTGCTGACCGGCGAAGTCGTTCGGGGCCACGGTGAACGACACCTCCGTCCCGCCGTCGTTGTGCAGGTGCAGCGCGACCTTGTTGCGGGTGACCAGCGCCTCGACCGAGGGGACGGGGACGTCGTCCTGGCCGGCCCGGGTGACGGTGCCGGCGAACCGGCGGACGAAGCCGTCGGGGCCGTGCACGGTGAAGTCGTAGCGGCCGTCGGTGGCGGCGGCGTCCCAGGTGTAGGCCCCGGTGGCGGCGGGCGCGACGGTGAACGGCGTTCCGGCGAAGGGGAGGACGATGTTCGGGTACACCGTGAAGGGGTAGCCGACGGTTCCCGTGTTGGTCATGGTGCAGGTGACCTTGCCGGTGCTCCGGTCGACGGTGACCTCGGCGCCGGGGCCGTAGGGCAGCTTGCGGTGCGGCCGCTCGCCCGGCTCCTGCGGCGGGAGGGCCTGGGCGCCGAGGGCGGGCAGCTTGACGGCGGGCAGGCCCGCGTTGGCGTCGGCCGTGGCCATCAGGGCGGCGGTGTCGGGCAGCACCGGGACCGAGTAGTCGGGCTTGGCGAAGTCGAAGCAGCTGGTCAGGTCACCGCAGACGGTGCGGCGCCAGGCGGAGATGTTGGGTTCCTGCACCCCGGTCACCACCTCCAGGAAGCGCAGCACCGAAGTGTGGTCGAAGACCTGGGAGTTGACCCAGCCGCCGCGCGACCAGGGCGAGGCGACCCAGAGCGGCACCCGGTTGCCCAGGCCGATGGCCCGGCCCTGGGTGAACTCCTCGGGGGTACCGGCCTCGGGGGTGGGCGGCACCATGTGGTCGAAGTAGCCGTCGTTCTCGTCGTACATGACCAGGAAGACGGTGTGGTTCCACACCTCGGGGTTGGCCATCAGCGACTGCAGCGCGGTGTTGACCCAGTGGGCGCCGTAGGCCGGGCCGGCGTTGGGGTGCTCGGAGAACAGGTACGGCGCGACCAGCCAGGAGACGGTGGGCAGGGTGCCGTCCTTGCAGTGGGCGTCGAAGGCAGCGGGGTCGAACTTGGTCATCGCGTTGATGTACCGCGGGTCGGTGGCGGGGAAGTTGTGGAACTGCTTGAAGTACGACAGAGCGTTGTCGTCGTAGTCGCCGGTCCGGTCGTCCTTGCTCGGGTTGTGGTAGACCCGCCAGCTGACGCCCGCGCTCTCCAGCCGCTCGGCGTAGGTGGTCCAGTCGGCGACGGGGTTGTCGGTGACGGGGGTGTTGTCGATCCACGGTCCGGTGGTGCCGTCGCGCCCCGGGCCGGACGTACCGGTCCACAGGTAGAGGCGGTTGGGGTCGGTCGGGCCGGCCAGCGAGGTGAAGTAGGCGTCGCAGAGGGTGAACGCGTCGGCCAGCGCGTACTGGTAGGGCACGTCGGCCCGGGTGAAGTACCCCATGGTCCGCTCGCCCTTGGCGGCGATCCACTTGTTCATCGCGCCGTTGTTGATGGCCTGGTGACCGGTGGCCCAGTCGTGCGCCAGGCCCCCCGCGTTCTGCGCGTTGTACTTGGTGGTGTCCATCCGGTACGGCAGCATCACCCCGCCGTCGCTGCGCCCGGGGTCGGGTTGGCGGAACACGTTGCCGCCGTCCGGGAACTGCAGTGCCTGCCTGTCGTCGAAGCCCCGGACACCGTTCAGGGTGCCGAAGTAGTGGTCGAAGGAGCGGTTCTCCTGCATCAGGATCACCACGTGCTTCACGTCCGCCACGGTGCCCGGCCTGGGCTTGCCCTTGGCCTCGGCCTCGGTGGCGCCGGCCAGGCCGACCATGGTGGCCGCGCCTGCGGCGGCGGTGGCCGAGACGAAGGTACGGCGGCTGAGCTGGGGAGTCATCGGACGGCCTCTCAGAGCGTGAAGGTGGCGACGGCGGCGGCGGTGTCGGAGGGCCAGCCGTTGGCGGCCGCGCCGGGCTCCGGCTGGGGCCAGCCGGTGACCAGGGTGTGCGCTTCGACCAGGGTGAGCTTTCCGGCGAACTGCACCTGGTCGATCCGGTCCTGCGGCTCGGGCCTGCCGCCGCGCAGGGTGCGGGTGACGGACCAGGTGTTGCCGGGGGAGACGGCCGGGTCGGGGTGGGCCAGGCGGTAGGCGTCGACCAGGCCGGCGTTCTGCAGGGCCACCGTGACCGGCCAGTCGAGCGCCGGCACGCCGCCGTGCGCGCTGGCGGTGGCGGGCGTCCAGTCCAGGTGCGAGGGCGAGGCCAGCCCGGCGGCCAGGATCACCGGCTTGCGGGCGGCCAGGTCGGCCTTCACCAGCGCGGCCAGCGCGAGGGCCTGCTTCCCCCGGACGGAGGCGTTCTCGCTCGCCAGGGTGGCCTCGGCGGTGCGCCCGTCCTGGACGGCGTACGGACCGTAGTCGGCCTCGTCCAGGTGGGCCGCCCAGAACCGCACGGTGCGGTTGCCCGGAAACTGCACGGTGGCGCCGACGGCGGGCAGTTCGGCGGTGGCGGCGGTGATCTCGGTCAGCGGGTACCGGCTGAGGATGCCCACGCTGCCGGCGCTCTGGTAGGCGTACCAGCCGAGCGCGTCGGCCAGCGCCTGGGCGGCGGTGCCCGCCGTCTCCTGCAGCGCGACCAGGTCCAGCCCCTGGGTGAGGATCAGCCGGAGCTGCTTCTCCAGCGCGTCCTCGATGCCCGCGCCGGCCTTGCAGAGGTTCAGGGTGGCGGTCTTGAGCTGCGGCTTGCGGGCGTTCACCGGCACCTGCACGGTGATCGTGTCGGCGCTGCCCGCAGGGTCCTTGATCCCGACGGTCAGGACGGCGGGCCGGGACAGCGCCGCGTTCGGGGCGGTCCCGGTCACGGTGCCGTCGGAGCTGACGGACAGCCAGGAGTCGCCGCCGACCTTGCGGAACACCGGGGTGCCGGAGCCGCGCATCCACAGCCCGCCGAGCTTGATCCGGAAGGCGGCGGACGGGGGCACGGTGGTCGCGGTCAGGGCGTCGACGGCGCTGTGCGGGCGCGGGGCGACCGGTCGCGGGGTGAAGCCGAACGGCGCGCTCCGGGCCAGGATGCCGTAGCCGTCCTTGGCCAGCAGGTAGGCGGTGTAGGGGCCGTCGGTGAGGGCCGAGGTGTCCAGCTGGAGGTCGCCGGAGGCGGCCGGGGTGTACTTCCAGAGCAGCGAGGAGCCGGTCCCGGGCAGCCGGGTGCCGTCGTAGATGCCGACCCAGTTCTTGGCGTCGGGCGCGTCGGTGGTCCAGTGGAAGGTGAGCCTGTCCCCCTCGTGCGGAGTGGGAGAGCCGGAGAGGACGAGGGAGGAACCTGTCGCCACGGGGGTCCTGTCCGCCGCGGCGGGCGTGCGCGGCTGAGTCGAGTTGGCTGTACAACCAGGCCAATTCAGTCGGGGCGCGGCGGACTGCGAATGAACGGAACGTGACGGGCGGTCGGGCTTCCCCGGAACTGTCCGAGGCTGGGCCGCCGTCGTGCAACGAAAAGGTTGCACGACGATCGATCGGCGTGCAATGATTTGGTTGCACTCAATGCCGGTACTTGAAGGAGTTTCCTCATGAGCGACGACATCATCGAGCGTGACACTCTGATCGACGCCTCGGTCGAGCGCGTCTGGTCGCTGGTGTCCGCCCCCGGCTTCTGGGTGGCCGACCCGGACAGCGTCCAGGGCACCACCGCGGTCGAGGGCGAGTCCATGCTGGCCAAGAACCCGGACCACGGCGACTTCCCGGTGCGCGTGGTGAAGGTCGAGCCGCAGACGTACCTCGCGTACCGCTGGGCCCCCGCCTCCCCGGGGCAGGAGCTGACCGAGGGCAACAGCACCCTGGTCGAGTTCACGCTGTCCCCCGAGGGCGACAAGACCCGCCTGACCGTGGTCGAGAGCGGTTTCGCCGCACTGGCCGTCTCCGACGAGGTGCGTGCCTCGACGATCGCGAACCTCACGGCCGGCTGGCCGCAGATCCTCGACATGGTGAAGACGCGCGTCGAGGAGCCGACTGTGTGAGGGCGGACCCCGACAGTGCGGTCGAGGAGGTCGGCAGCGTCCTGATCGCCCTCGCCGACCCCACCCGTCGCCGACTGCTCGACCTCCTCGCCGCGCTCGGCGTGGCCACCGCGACGACGCTTGCCGGGCGGCTCCCCGTCTCCCGGCAGGCGGTCGTCAAGCACCTCTCCCTGCTGGACGCCGCCGGCCTCGTGGTCGGCAGCCGGGTCGGGCGTGAGGTGAGGTACTCGTTGCGGCCGACCGGCCTGGACGCCACCACGCGGTGGATGTCCTCGCTCGCCGCCGACTGGGACCGTCGGCTGGCGGCCATCAAGCGCGTCGCCGAGACGGTGGAGCGCGACTCCCCGTAGCACCCCGACCCACCCGACACCCTGATCCGCGGCACGGCTCTCGCTGCTGCCGCGCAACCGGACTCATCCCTGAGGAGACTTGTCATGAGCATTCTGAAGCCTGGAAGCATGCTGCTCGGCACCACCCGCCCGGCCGAGCTGAGGGCCTGGTACGTCAAGGCGCTGGCCCCGGAGTTCACCGGCGAGGGCGCGATCGACCTGGGCGGCTTCCTGCTGGTCATCGACGGTCGCGACGACGTCGAGCCGAAGAACGACCAGCCCGGTCGCGTGATCGTCAACTTCCACGTCGAGGACTTCGCCGCCGTCGAGGCCCAGCTGAACGCGGCCGAGGTGGAGTGGGTCTCGATCGAGGACCGGGAGAAGGGCAAGTTCGGCACCTTCGCGGACCCCGACGGGAACTACCTCCAGATCATCGAGTGGAAGTGACCGCCTGACCCCGAACCCCCTTCGGTCGCCCCGTTGTTGAGACGACTCCTCGCACCACGACAAGAAGGAAGTGCGCACATGAGTACCCAACAGACGGCGCTGAGTCCAGGCAGGGCCAACCTGGCACTGGCCACGCTGTTCCTAGGAATGTTCGTGCTGGGCAGTGGTGAACTGCTCGTGGTCGGTGTACTGGACCGGGTGGCCGCCGACCTCCACGTGACCATCTCCGAAGCGGGCACCCTGGTCACGGTGTACGCGCTGGGCCTCGCCATCGGCGGTCCGATCCTGACCGCGCTGACGATCAAACTGGAGAAGAAGATCGTCCTGATCGGATCGCTCGCGCTGTTCATCGCGTGCAACCTGGTCGCGGTGCTGACCTCCAGTTACGGTCTCTTCCTGGTGCTGCGCTTCTTCATCGGTGCGTCGCAGGGCCTGTTCATCGCGGGTGCGTTCATCGCGGCGATGACGGTGGTCCCGCCGGAGCGGATCGGCAAGGCGATCGGCATCGTCATCTCCGGTGTCGCGATGTCGGGGGCGCTCGGCGTGCCGCTGGGCACCCTGGTCGGCCAGACCCTCGGCTGGCGCGGCTCGTTCGTGGCGATCGTGGTCGGCGCCGTGCTCACCCTGGGCGGCACGGTGGCGCTGATCCCGGTCGTCCCGCCGGCCGGTGCCGGCGCCGCCCACCAGGCCAGGTACGCGTTCGCCCCCCGGGTGCTCGCGGTGCTGTTCCTCAACTTCATCGTGTTCTCCTCGGTGTTCGCGACGCTGACCTACCTGGTGCCGTTCCTGCAGCGGGTCACCGGCATCTCCGGCGGCGTGCTGAGCGTGTTCCTGCTCGCCTACGGCGCGGCCACCGCGGTCGGCTCGTTCGGCGGCGGCAAGTTCGCCGACCGGAACGCCCAACTCACCCTGATCATCGGCTCGGTCGGCATCGCGGCCTCCCTGCTGGTGCTCTACTTCGTCGGCTCGATCGCCTGGCTGGTGGCGCTCGCGCTGCTCGCCTGGGGCCTGTCCTTCTACAGCATCGTGCCCTCGTTGCAGGTCCGGGTGATCAGCCTGGCCGGCCCCGGTGGCCAGCTCGCCCAGTCGCTGCCGGTCTCCGCGGCCAACGTCGGCATCGCGTTCGGCGCCCTGGCCGGCGGGTTCGCGATCGACAACCACAGCGCCTCCGCCCCCGTGATCACCGGTCTGATCCTCGGTGTGGTCACCATCGCGGTCGCCTGGGGGACCAGCTACCTGAAGCCGCCGGTGGTCGACGAGTCGTCACCGGCCGCCGTCCAGTCGGTGCCCGAGCCCGCGTAACCGTCCGTCGGACCGCTCCTCGCAGCTTTCGGAAGCACGGTGGTGACCACCCGGTCCCGTCACCACCGTGCTTCCGAAACGCGTGTCCGGCCGCCCGGGGAGGTGGGCAAGGAAGGAGTAGTGACGGCCCTGACTGCGGTGGGAGCTTGGGGACATCCCCACTTCACCGACAGAAAAGGTGTGCCATGAACGACTCGCAGGCGGCACCGGGTCAAGGCCCGACCACCGAGGTGACCCACCGGTTCGTGGAGACCAACGGCATCCGGATGCACATCGCCGAGCAGGGCGGAGGACCGCTGGTCGTGCTGCTGCACGGCTTCCCCGAGACCTGGTACTCCTGGCGCCACCAGTTCGCCGCGCTCGCGGCGGCCGGCTACCACGTGGTCGCCCCCGACCAGCGCGGCTACGGCCGGACCGACCGCCCCGAGGCGGTCGAGCAGTACTCCCAGCTGCACCTGGTCGGCGACGTCGTCGGTCTGATCGACGCGCTCGGTGAGGAGCAGGCCGTCCTGGTCGGCCACGACTGGGGCTCGCCGGTCGCCTGGAACACCGCACTGCTGCGCCCCGACCGGGTCCGCGGCATCGCCGCGCTGGGCCTGCCCTACCTGCCGCGCGGCCCGGTGAGCGCGCTGGCCGGGATGACCCAGGGGCTCGGCCCCGGCTTCTACATGAACCACCTGCAGCAGCCCGGCGTGGCCGACGCCGAACTGGCCCGGGACCCGCGGGCCGGTGTGCTCCGGGTCTTCCAATGGGGCTTCGGCGACTCGCCGCAGGTGGCGGCGCCCACCCTGCCGCTGGTGCCCGAGGGCGGCAGCTTCGCCGACCTGCTGCCCGAGGCGGGCGCGCTGCCCGACTGGCTGACCGAGGCCGATCTCGACGTCTACGCGGCGGACTTCGCCCGGACCGGGTTCACCGGCGGCCTGAACTGGTGGCGGACGATGGAACTGAGCTGGGAGCTCACCGCGCCCTGGCAGGGCGCGCCGATGACGACCCCGGCGGTGTACCTGTACGGCGAGCGCGACGGCAGCGTCCAACTCCCCGGCCTGGACCAGCTGATCGCCAACCTCCAGGTGTTCGTGCCGAACCTGACCCGCACGGTGGTGCTGCCCGGGGTCGGGCACTGGACCCAGCAGGAGCGCCCGGACGAGGTCTCCGCCGAACTGCTGAAGTTCCTCGGCGGGCTCTGACCCTTCGGCGGCGGACGTTCCGTACCCGGACCGGCCATCGGTCCGCGCCGTACGGCGACCACGCATTCCCGCGCGCATTCTCCGGGTGTTCCCCGCGCACCGGGAATCAGGGCCTCCGGGCTCGGCAATGTGGGAGAAGCCCACGGCTGCGGCGCCCTGTCAGAGTCGTTCCCAGCCGACGGTGAATCGCCGCCCAGCCGGACAGCAGGGGAGACCTGCGACACGATTCCGCGCGGATACCGCCGATTCCGGCGGGGTTCCACTCCACTCCACTTTCCTTTCCCTGTCATCGAATTGAGGAGCACAGATGACGATCAACGAGGCGACACCGCAGGCCGAGCTCGTCGGCCGGGCCACGGAGCTGATCGAGGTGATCCGGAAGCACGTCCCGTGGCAGGAGGAGCACCGGGTCCTGCACGACGAGGTGCTGCAGGCGATCACCGACGCCGGGATCATGAAGATGCGGGTGCCGGTGCGCTACGGCGGCGCCGAGTCCGACGTGCGGACGGTGTCCGCCGTGATCTCCGAACTCGCCCGGGGCGACGGCGCCGTCGGATGGACCATCAGTACGTTCACGATGGGCTCCTGGCTGGCCGGCCTGTTCCCGGACGAGGTGCAGGACGAGATCTTCGCCGACCCGGGCGTCCGGATCTGCGGCGGCGTCAACCCGTCGGGCATCGCCACCCCGACCGACGGCGGCGTGATCCTGAACGGCCGGTGGCACTTCGTCTCCGGTGCGCCGCACAGCCAGTGGGACATGCACTCGGTGCTGCTGGCCACCGAGGACGGCGGGTTCGCCCCGGCCACCATCGCGGTCCCGATGGCGGACCTGACCATCGTCGACGACTGGCACACCGCCGGTCTGCGGGCCACCGGCAGTGTGACCACCATCGCGAAGGACCTGTTCGTCCCGCAGGCCCGCGTGCTGCCGATGATCCCCGTGATGATGCACGGCGAGCACCTCTCGAAGCAGAACGCGGACTCGCTCACCTGGAAGCTCCCGTTCGTGCCGCACGCCACCGCGGTGACCAGCTCGTCGGCCATCGGCATGGCGAAGGCGGCCCGGGAGGCGTTCTTCGAGAAGCTGCCGAGCCGCAAGATCGCCTACACCCACTACGAGCACCAGGCCGAGGCCCCGCTCACCCACCTCCAGGTGGCCGAGGCGGCGATGAAGATCGACGAGGCCGAGTTCCACGTCCGCCGCGCCGCCGAGCGCCTGGACACCAAGGTGCGGGCCGGCGAGCAGTGGTCGCTGGAGGAGCGCGCGCTCTCGAAGATGGACGCGGCGATGGGTTGTCTGCGGGCCAAGGAGGCGGTGGACGTGCTCAACACCGCCAGCGGCGGCTCGTCCATCTACTCCGACCAGCCGATGCAGCGGATCGAGCGCGACATCCAGGCGCTCAACCTGAACGGTGTCCTGCACCCGAACACGGTCGCGGAGACCTACGGCCGGATCCTGTGCGGCCTGGAGCCGAACACCGACCTCCTGTAGGCCACGGACCGACCTCCGGGTCAGGTGGCCGGGGCCGGCGCCCCGGCCACCTGACCGGACCTCCCCGACGAAAGGCGGCAGGCCCGTGCAACCGTTCCGGACAGACATCCCCCAGGCCGATCTCGACGACCTGCACCGGAGACTGGAGAACACCAGGTGGCCGGGCGAGGTGGCGGGCGCCGGCTGGTCACGCGGTGTCCCGGCCGACTACCTGAAGGAGCTCGCGGAGTACTGGCGCACCGGCTTCGACTGGCGGGCGGTGGAGTCCCGGATCAACCGGTACCCGCAGTTCACCACCGAGATCGACGGCGCGAACATCCACTTCCTGCACGTCAGGTCGCCCGAGCCGAGCGCCCGGCCGCTGCTGATCACCCACGGCTGGCCCAGCACCTTCGTCGAATTCCTGGACGTGATCGGCCCGTTGACCGATCCCCGGGCGCACGGCGGTGACCCGGCGGACGCGTTCCACCTGGTGATCCCGACCATCCCCGGCTTCGGCTTCTCCGGCCCGGTCCGCGAGGCCGGCTGGGACCACTACCGGGTGGCGCGGGCCTGGAAGGAGCTGATGGCCCGGCTGGACTACCGGCGCTACGTGGTGCAGGGCGGCGACTGGGGCATGATGGTGTCGCTGGAGCTCTGCCTGGCCGACCCCGAGCACGTGGCGGGCGTGCACGTGAACTCGCTGGTGACCTTCCCGCCGCAGGACCCGGCCGAGCTGGCCGACCTCGACCAGGCGGAGCTGGCCCGGCTGGGCAGGCTGGGGCACTTCGACCGGGAGCTGTCGGCGCACCTGAAGCTGCTGGCCACCCGCCCGCAGACGGTGGCCTACGGCCTCACCGACTCCCCGGTCGGCCAACTCGCCTGGATCATGGAGAAGTACCGCGAGTGGACCGACTCCGACCAGGTGCCGGAGGACGCGATCGACCGCGACCTGATGCTGGCCAACGTCACCGTCTTCTGGCTGACCGCGACGGCGGGCTCCTCGGCCCAGCTGTACTACGAGTCGCTGGACCGCACCCTCCCGAACATCGCCGCCCGGCTGGGCGGCCCCTGGGAGTTGACGATGCCGGCCGGGGTGGCGGTCTTCCCGCACGACGCCGCGCTCCCGCTCCGCCGGTTCGCCGACCGGGTGCTGCCGACCATCACGCACTGGTCGGAGTTCGACCGCGGTGGCCACTTCCCCGCGATGGAGGAGCCCGACCTGTACGTGGGGGACCTCCGGGCGTTCGCCCGCACGCTCTGGAAGGACTGAACCACCGAGGACCGTTGCGCACGTGAAGCGGGGCCCGGGTCGGCAGACCCGGGCCCCGCTCGCGTTCGTGATCTCAGATCAGGTGCGTGCCGGGCTCCAGCCCGCACAGCACCCGCCCGTACAGCTCCAGGTTGGTGTCCGGGTGCAGGACGCCGTGCAGGCTGATGGTCTGGATGTCGCGCTCGATCCGCTGCATCGGCTGGTCGGAGTAGATGGACGAGCCGCCGGCGGCGGTGTTGAGCACGTCCACCGCCTCCTTGGCCCGCCGGGTGGCCGCGCCCATCTCCATCCGGGCCAGGGCGCGCTCCTCGATCGACCAGTCCTCGCCGTGGCGGACCTTGCCGTCCACCTGGTCGGCGGCGCGGCGGACGTGGAACTCGGCCTCGTCGATCTTCATCGCCGCCTCGGCCACCTGGAGGTGGGTGAGCGGGGCCTCGGCCTGGTGCTCGTAGTGCGTGTAGGCGATCTTGCGGCTCGGCAGCTTCTCGAAGAACGCCTCCCGGGCCGCCTTCGCCATGCCCAGCGGCACGGCGGCGGCACCGGCGGCGGTGATCGGCGAGAACGGCGCCTGCCACATCAGGGACCCGGCGTTCAGCTCGGAGCGGTGCCGGTTCTCCAGCACCAGGGGGATCATCGGCAGGATCCGCCCCTCCGGGACGAACAGGTCCTCCGCCACGGTCGTCACGCTGCCGGTGCCGCGCAGGCCCACGGTGTGCCAGTCGTCGACGACGGTCAGCTCCGCCGTCGGGACGGCGAGCATCACGGGGGTGAACTCCTCGTCCGGGCCCGCCAGTACGGCCGAGTGGATGAACCACTGACTGTGCAGCACCCCGGTGCTGAACGGCCAGCGCCCGTTCAGCACCACCCCGCCCTCGGCCGGCACGGCCATGCCGTTCGGGCTGACGCTGCTGCCGATCCGGACGTCGGGGTCGGCGAAGATCTCGTCCTGCACCTGGTCCGGGAGCAGCCCGGCCAGCCAGGAGCTGATCGTCATCGTGCTCACCGTCCAGCCCACCGAGCCGTCGCCCCGGGCGAGTTCGGAGATCACCTCGCACACCGTCCGGACGTCCGACTCGAAGCCGCCGTACCGGGCCGGCACCCGCATCTTCATCAGCCCGGCCTCGGCCACCCCCCGGAGCACCTCCGGGTGCAGTGCCCGGTGCTCCTCCTGCCAGGCCGCGTGCCGGCGGATCAAGGGGATCAACTCGGTGGCCCGGCGGACGAGCTGAGCGCTCGTCGGCGCCTCGATGGTCGTCATCTGTGCTCCTCGGAATACGATGGCAGAGACACGAAAATGGGGCGGCCCTCATTCGGCTCGGCGCCGATTCTGCATGGCCGCAGTCACTCTGACACGGGCCGGCAGCCGGGAACTTCTCCCACGTTGCCAGGCCCGGTGGACGGGACAGGGCGGTCCATCGGAATGCCCTCCGGGCAATTCGCCGGCGGGTGGACGATTTCCCGTCCGTGTACGGTCTTCGTACCCCCTGGTGTCCTGCGGGCGGACCGCCGGGAATCCGACTGGAGCCGACTCGGGTTCGCACGCCGCCCGGTACGATGCCCCGTCGCACTGCCGTCACCTCTCCTGGAAGGACCCGGCCCTGAACCCGCTGTTCGCCGAGATCCTGTCGGTCACCCTGCTCCTCCTCGTCCTGGGCTGTGCGGTCGTGCGGCCGTGGGGCTGGCCCGAGGCGGTGGCCGCCGTGCCGGCCGCCGGTCTGGTGATCGTCACCGGCGCCATCCCGCTCGACCACGCCCGGGCGGAGGCGGAGCGGCTGGGGCCGGTGATCGGCTTCCTCGCGGCGGTGCTGGTGCTCGCCCAACTCTGCGACGACGAGGGGCTGTTCCAGGCCTGTGGGGCGTGGATGGCCCGCACGGCGGCGGGCCGGCCGGGACGGCTGCTGGTGCAGGTGTTCGCGGTCGCCTCGGTGATCACGGCGGTGCTCAGCCTGGACGCCACCGTGGTGCTGCTCACGCCGGTGGTGTTCGCCACCGCCGCCCGGCTGGGGGCCCGGCCGAAGCCGCACGTCTACGCCTGCACGCACCTGTCGAACAGCGCCTCGCTGCTGCTGCCGGTCTCCAACCTGACCAACCTGCTGGCGTTCGCGGCCAGCGGGTTGAGCTTCACCCGGTTCGCGGCGCTGATGGCGCTGCCGTGGCTGGTGGCGATCGGCGTCGAGTACCTGGTCCTCCGCCGGTTCTTCGCCGCCGACCTGGCCGCCGGGGCCGAGGCCCCGCCCGCCACCGGGGCCCCCGAGCTGCCGCTGTTCGCCCTGGTCACCGTGGCGGGTACGCTCGCGGGCTTCGTCGTCGCCTCCGCGGTCGGCATCAGCCCGGCGTGGGCGGCGCTGGCCGGGGCCCTGGTGCTCGCCGCCCGTGCCCTGGCCCAGCGCCGGACCGGTCCGGTGACGATCATCCGCGCCGCGAGCGTGCCGTTCCTCGCCTTCGTCCTGGGGCTGGGGATCGTGGTCCGCGCGGTGGTCGACAACGGGCTCGCCGACGCGCTCGGACACCTCGTGCCGGGCGGCGACGGCCTGTTGGCGCTGCTGGGGCTCGCGGCGTTGGCCGCCCTGCTGGCGAACCTGATCAACAACCTGCCCGCCGTGCTGGTACTGCTCCCGCTCGCCGCCCCGGCCGGGTCGGGCGCGGTGCTCGCGGTGCTGCTCGGGGTGAACATCGGACCGAACCTCACCTACGCCGGATCGCTGGCCACACTGCTGTGGCGCCGGATCGTGAGCGAGCACGGCGCCGAGGTGGACCTCGGGGAGTACAGCCGGCTGGGACTGCTGACCGTGCCCGCCTCGCTGCTCCTGGCGGCGGCGGCGCTGTGGGGGTCCCTCCAGGTGATCGGCGGCTAGGGCCTGTGGTCGAACTCCCGTCGTCGCCCGGAGGGCGGGCCTGCGGCGTCCGGTGCGTGCTCTCGGCGTGCCGGGCGGGAGCCCGCGTCGGGTCGCACCTGGGCTTTCGTCCGGTGCAGTGAGAGTGCGTGCCAGGCGTCGTGGGGCAGGCGGGAGTTCGACGACGGGCCCTAGGACGGGCCGACGCACCGCGAGCCGCCGGGAGTGATGCGCGTCACTGTCCGGGCGGCCGGGGGCGGGCATGCGCGATCATGATCGGTATGGACGCTCGCTTCGTTGGTATCCCCGAGCTGGTCGAGGCCCCGTCGGTGGCGGTGGTGGTCGACGTCATGCGGGCCTTCACCGTGGCGGCCTGGGCCTTCGCCCAGGGCGCGGAGAAGATCGTGCTCGCCGGGTCGCTGGACGAGGCCCTGGCACTCAAGGAGCAGCACCCGGACTGGGTGGCGCTCAAGGACGGCCCGGCCGCCCCCGGGTTCGACCTGGTCAACTCGCCGGGCCTGCTGCGGTCGGTCGACCTCGGCGGGCGGACCGTGGTGCAGAAGACCACGGCGGGCACGGTCGGCGCGCTCGCGGTCAAGGACGCGTCGCTGGTGCTGTGCGCAAGCTTCGTGGTGGCGGAGGCGACGGCGCGGGTCCTGCGGGGGAGCGACACGGTCACCTTCGTGGTCACCGGCGAGGACGGGCAGGCCGACGAGGACCTGGCGTGCGCCCAGTACATCGCCCGGCGGGCCACCGAGGACGGGACCGACGTCGCCGGCTTCGTCCGGCGCGCCGCCGAGTCGCGGGCCGCCACCGAACTGGCGGAAGGGGTGCGCGAGGGAGTCCACCCCGACGACGTCGCGCTCTGCCTCGAGGTCGACCGGTTCCCCTTCGCGATGGTGGCGGCCTCGGACGGCCCGCTGATGGTCCTGCGTCCACGCACGGTCCCTCCGGTGACCGAGGAATCCGCCCCAGCGACACGCGCCGGCCGTCCGGCCTGCTGAGTCCGTCCGGGTGATCCGGTCATCCGGACTCCGTGTCAGGTGATATGACGGTGCGGAGCCTGGAGGTGGTCCCCTGATGACCCGGTACTGCGTCGACCCTGCGCGACTCGAACTGATCGCCACCTGGGGGAGCGGGACCGGCGATCTGGCCACCCGTATCGCCGTCCTCCCGGCCGGCACCGATGTCGGTGCGCTCACCCGACTGGCCAGCGTGCTGACCCAGTTGTCGGCGGCGGCCTGGCACACCTACACCCACCCCGCCAGCGCCACCGAGTCGTTGGAGCCCAACACCGAGGGGTGGCGCAGGGAGCAGGAGCGCAAGGCGTTCGACGAGGTCGCCCATGCCGTGGCCGATCCGAACGTCCCGCAGGGCGGTTCGATGGTGGTCGCCTACAGCCCGCTGGTGGAGAACGCCAACCGGGTCGGTCGGGCCCTCCTCGCCCTGGGCGTACCGGAGTTGACCGAGGCGGTCCGCGCCGAGACCGTCCTGGAGCTGGCGGCGGTGGAGGCGGCCGAGCTCGGCGACCTGACCGGCCGGGCCCAACAGGCGGTGCTGCTCAGCCGTGAGGGCGCCTCCCCGGCGCAGGTCGCGGCCGCCGACCGCCTGCTGGAGCGGGACCCGTTCGGCCCGGCCGCGCTGTTCTGCGACGTCGACCCGACGGCGGCGGCGGTCGCGGCGGCGCACTGGCTGCTGGCGGCGGCGGAGGTCGCCTCGGGAGTCTCCGGGCACGCGCCGACCGCGGTGGTCCAGGAGGCGGACGACATCGAGTCGTTGGCGCACGAGACACCGACGCTGGTCCTGGAGCTCCTGGACGAGGGCGCCTCCCCC
Source organism: Kitasatospora sp. NPDC101801 (assembly GCF_044766665.1). NCBI lineage: Bacteria > Bacillati > Actinomycetota > Actinomycetes > Kitasatosporales > Streptomycetaceae > Kitasatospora > Kitasatospora sp. NPDC101801. The sequence continues at coordinate 45,837 of NZ_JBIWML010000036.1, read as the reverse complement.
TACGACGCGGTCACCGGTCTGGTCCGGCACGCCATGCGCGTCGCCGACGGCATCCTGCCCGACCCCGACGCCTTCCGCGAGCAGTTGGAGGAGGCGCAGGAGATGCTCGCCGAGTACGGCGACGACGAGGAGGAGATGGAGCTGGCGGGCCTGCGGATCACCCCGCTCGACCCCCAACGGCCCGCCCGCGACCTGCTCGAAGACCTCCTCGCGGGCATCCAGGGCTGCTGGCTCCTGCACGACCAGTACGTCGAATCCGACGACGAGGACGACCAGGACGAGGACGAGCCGACCGGCTCGGACGAGGACAACCAGCGGGCCGAACGGCAGCAGGAGCTCAGCCGCGAAGCCTTCGCCACCCTCGTCCGGACCACCGCCGCCCGGCACCGCGACCGCCTCATCTGACGTGGCTCAGGGCTTCGGCAGGGTGTCCACGAAGTCGGTGCCGGCGCCGTAGAAGCCGTCCACGGTCTTCTGGACGTCCGCGTAGGAGACGGCCGCGGCGTCCTTGTAGTAGAACCAGTTGATCTTCAGGTTCCAGGTCCGCTGTCCACCGAGAGACGGCAGCAGGTCGACGAACCAGTTGCTGAAGTGGACGTCCATCTTCTCGCGCGGCACGTACTTGCCGGTGCTGGTGAACAGCTCCTTGCCGTCGATCGAGTAGGTGGCCTTCCCGTCCACGGCGGTGACCATCATGATGTGCCAGCCCTCGAAGTGCTGCTTGTGCGGCTTGGTCACCCGGTCCGCCGGATCGGCCTTGAACCAGCTGGTGGTGTCGAGCTGCGGACCCGGCGTGCCCCAGCCGCCGTTCGGCATGTACTCGTAGTCGAGCTCGCTGTAGTTCGCCGAGTCGTCCGCGGGGGAGATCGGGAAGTAGGACTGGACGACGTGGTCGCCGTTCTTGCCGTTGGCCGGCTTGTCGCTGAGGTAGACCCGGGCGGCGAAGGTGCCGTTGAAGAGCTTGCTGCCGGTGCTCTGGATCTCGACCTGCCTGGTGCCCTTCTGGGTGCCGTCGGTGGACGCCTGCAGCTGCAGGGTCCGGCCCCCCTGGGCGGTGGTGTCGGCGGGGAAGCTCGCGCCGGAGTCGGACCAGGAGTCCTTGATCCCGGGGCCGCCCTCGCCGGTGCGGATCTCCCAGCCGTGCGCGGTGAGCGCGGGGTCGGTCGGACCGGCGTAGCGGAAGCTGTCGAACAGGGTCCCCGGCGGGCCGGTCGGGGTCGGCGAAGCGCTGGTCGCGGACCCGCTCTTCGCCGTCGCGGTGGGGCTGTCGCCGCCACCGGCCGCCGGACCGCTCGAACAGGCGGCGAGCACGCCCAGCAGGACCGGGAGGGTCAGCACGCTCGACGCGCGGTGACGACGGGTGCGGCGGGGCTGACTCACGCGGGCTCCTCGGGGCGTACCGATCGCACCTGCGCACTGATCGGATGAGGGGGTCATCCTAACGGGGGCCCGCAGACCCCTCCGGCCCGCTGGCCTCTCCGGTGCGCCTCCGTCCGAGGTGCGTCCCGCCGCATCCGGAGGGGCGGAGTCCGAGGTCAACGGCACGCATGCCTACTTTCCGGCACCCGCCTACCGGCATTGCGATCCGATTACAACCCCTCGCCAGATCAGGTCAAATCCCCCCATCGAGCCCAATTCGATCCAGGTGGTGCACTAGCGTTCGCTCTACGCTCACGTGGTCTACGTACCCTGCTTGAAAGGCGTCGCAAGGTGCGCCCAGTCACCACCCCCATCGAACCCGGATCGGCGTACCCACCGGTGCCTGACGTGCACGAATCAAGTCTTGAAGAGGCCGCTCCCGCACCGGTGTTCGTGTCCCGGTCGGGTCTGCGCGGTCGGCTGCTGCGGTGCTTCGGCTGGCCGGTCTCGGTGGTCGGCGCACTGCTGGCGGTGGTCATGGCCAGCAGCCTGGTCGGCATGCAGGCGGACGCCCCGGCGATGGGGATACCCGTGCAGTCGCCCGCCCAGTCGCCCACCCCCGAGGCGTCGCCGTCACCGGTTCCGTCGCCCACCCCGTCACCTTCACCGTCGGCGTCGTCCAAGACGCCTCCGCGCTCCGCGACCCCTTCGACGAAGACCACGTCGAAGCCGACGACCACCGCGCCGCGTGGCGCGACGCCTTCGGGCCAGTCGACCAAGCACCCCTGAACCGCCGCCCCACCCATCTCCAGGAGCGCCATTGTCCCGCCATCAGCGCCGCCGGCAGTCCCCGCGCAGGCCGCGCCGACTGGCCGCGCCTCCGCTGCGCTTCTTCATGCCACTGTCCCTGTTGGCGTGCCTGCTCGCGCTCCTGGTCCTGCGCGGCCTGGCGACCAACGAGGTGTTCCACGACACCCGGGTCGCCGACTCGGCCGACAAGACGATCGTGCCGGAGAACCTGCTCACGGGCGGCCCGATCATCGACGCGCGCGGCAGCAACAACGACCACCCGGTGAGCTACAGCATCCCGGACCGCACCGTGGTCCTGAGCTTCGACGACGGCCCCTCGGACGAGTGGACCCCGCGGATCCTGGAGATCCTCGAGTCCCGCAAGGTCCGCGCCGACTTCTTCGTGACCGGCGCCATGACCGCCCGTCACCCGGACCTGATCCGCAGGATCGTGGCGGACGGCCACGAGATCGGCCTGCACAGCTTCACCCACCCCGACTTCGCCTTCCAGTCGCACGCCCGGATCAGCTGGGAGATGGCCCAGACCCAACTGGCGCTGGCCGGTGTCGCCGGGGTGCACAGCTCGCTGTTCCGCCCGCCGTACTCCTCCAACTCGGCCGCCCTGGACGACTGGAGCTACCCGGTGATCCAGTACCTGGGTGCCCGCGGCTACGTCACCGCCTTCATCGACCACGACACCGACGACTGGAAGCGTCCGGGGGTGGACGCCATCGTCAACGAGGCGGTGCCGGCCGTCCCCGGCGCGGGCGAGCTGATCCTGCTGCACGACGCCGGTGGCGACCGCTCCCAGACCGTCGAGGCGCTCGGCGTGCTCATCGACAAGCTGCAGGCCGACGGCTACCGCTTCACCACCATCTCCGAGGCGCTCGGCGCCGGCAGTGCCACCACGCCCGTGAGCGGTTTCCAACTGTGGGCGGGCAAGGGCTACATCTGGGCCACCCAGCTGTCCCTGCACACCCTGCCGGCGCTGATCGGGCTGTTGGCCGTGGTCGGCTTCCTGAACTTCGGCCGGTTCGCGCTGATGCTGGTCCTCGCGCCGATCCACGCCCGCCGCTCCCGGCGGCAGGACGCCTGGGGCGAGCCCGTCACCCGTCCGGTCACCGTGCTCGTGCCGGCCTACAACGAGCGCGAGTGCATCGCCAACACCCTCAACTCGCTGGCCGCCAGTGACTACCCGATCGAGGTCATCGTCATCGACGACGGCTCCTCGGACGGCACCGCGGACATCGTCGAGGAGATGAACCTCCCGTTCGTCCGGCTGATCCGCAAGGTCAACGGCGGCAAGTCCAGCGCCCTGAACGTCGGCATCGCGGCCGCCTCGCACGACATCGTCGTGATGATGGACGGCGACACCGTCTTCGAGCCGGCCACCGTGCGCGAACTCGTCCAGCCCTTCGCCGACCCCGGGATCGGCGCGGTCTCGGGCAACGCCAAGGTCGGCAACCGCGACACCCTGATCGGGGCCTGGCAGCACATCGAGTACGTCCTCGGCCACAACCTGGACCGCCGGATGTACGACATGCTCGGCATCATCCCGACCATCCCCGGCGCGGTCGGCGCCTTCCGCAAGGAGGCCCTGCAGGCGGTCGGCGGGATGAGCGACGACACCCTCGCCGAGGACACCGACATCACCATGGCGGTGCTCAGCGAAGGCTGGCGGATCGTCTACGCCGAGCGCGCCCGCGCCTGGACGGAGGCTCCCGCCAGCCTCCAGCAGCTCTGGTCCCAGCGGTACCGCTGGAGCTACGGCTCGATGCAGGCGATGTGGAAGCACCGCCGCACCGTCGTCGCCCGTGGGCCGGCCGGGCGGTTCGGCCGCCGCGGCCTGCCGCTCGTCGTGCTGTTCGGCGTGGTCGCCCCGCTGCTGGCCCCGCTGGTCGACATCTTCCTGATCTACGGCGTGCTGTTCGCGGACGCCGGGCTGACCCTCACCAGCTTCGGCGGCTTCCTGGCGGTCCAGGGCGTGCTGTCCTGGTACGCCTTCCGGCTGGACCACGAGAAGCCCTGGCACCTTATCAGCCTGCCGACCCAGCAACTGGTCTACCGGCAGCTGATGTACATCGTCCTGCTGCAGTCCGCCATCACCGCGCTGACCGGCGGCCGACTGCGCTGGCAGAAGCTCCGGCGCACCGGCGAGGTCTCCGCACCGGTGGAGGCGTGACCGTTCCCCGGGTCCTGGCCGCACCAAGGGCATACGCGCCTGACTGGTGACGGCCCGGACCGGGGGGAACGGTGAGCGTGGCCGGGGCGACCGAGCTCACCCACGGGGGCAGGCTCACGGCTCCTGGTCCCAGCGCCTCCGCCGCACCGCCGGGACCGCCGGGGCTCGGCCGAACAGCGGTGCGCCGGTCAGCAGTTGGTAGCCGAGCCAGGCCGGTAGGCCCGGGCCGACAACCTCACCCACCGTCAGATCGACCTACGTCGACGAACCTCCACGACCTCAGCCGCAGTGAGAATCGAGCTGCTGTGCCGAGTCGTCGTCGATCTGGACGCCGACGCCCACCCGGGCGAGAGCCTGCTTGCTGCTTCGCTGCGTGAGTGGTGCCGCTCCGGATCTGAGGGTAAATCAAGCGTGCGGCGAAGGACTCGATTTCGCGCGCTTGCCGCAGTCTTCGCCAAAGCCGGGCCCCGGTACGCGAGAGCGCGTACCGGGGCCCGGGTGCAGGTGGGGGAGGCTCAGCAGTCCTTGGCGAATATCACCGAGGCGTTCTCGTTGTACGTGTTGACCAGGTTCCCGGAGTTGCGGTAGTTGAACGCGTCGCGCGGGCCACCGTAGTTGGAGTTGTAGAACACCGTGACCGTCATGCACACGTTGGAGACAGCCGATGCGGCGTTGTTCTTGAGCCGCTGCCCCTGGCCGTTGCCGGGGCTGGCGAAGGTGTACCCGGCAAGGTCGGGCACGTCCCGCACTCGCAGGGCGGTGTGGGAGCCCTGCTCGTTCGAGTTGTAGAAGAAACAGAAGGTGTTCTCCTCGCAGTCGCTCGCGTCGGCCTGCGCGGTGGTGGCGAGGATGGGGACGAGCAGGACAGCGCCCAGGGCTGCTGCGGTGAGCCTGAGGGTACGCTTCATTTCTTTGGGTCCTCTCTTGGTGGACGTGCCAGGCGTGGGCAATCCCCTTGTTATGCCTGGGGATTGGTGGGCGCGCCCGGACGGGGAAAAGTGTCGGCCCACTACTTCACTGATCGCGCAGCACGGCGTCGGCCTTGGCGAGTTGTTCGTTCTTCGCCGCGGACGCCGCCGTGAAGTCCGCCTGTTGCCGTGCGATCAATTCCTTCTGCAAGGAAGTCTCGACCGCGAACCAGGTGTCGGTCAGGGCCACTTGCTGCTTGCAGGTCACGTCTGCCGTCGCCACCTGGAGCTCCAGCGGTGTGGGTGAGTCCGCCAGGAAGCGGGGGTCGCTGATGGCATCCATCGGGTTGGGGTAGGAGTAGCCCCTGTCCTTCATGCAGCCGGACCACGCCTCGAATGCCTGGGTGACCTGCGGCACCGACAGACTGGCCTTGAAGGTCTGGAAGTCGGCCTGCTGGGCCACGTCGCTCGGGCCCAGGTCCCCCGAGCCGGCCAGGCCCCGCTTCGCCTCGTCGTAGCAGCCTCCGGGGGGTACCGGTAGGCCGTTGACCTGGAGCTTCGTGTCGTCCGTACCGGTCTTCCCCGGGAGGTGCCCGGTGAGCACCTGCTGCTGCTCGGGGGAGAACTGCGGCGGGTGGACCGGGTGGGTGCGCGGGTCGCGGTCGCCGAGATGGTAGCCGTTGGCCGCCGCCTCGGCCTGGTCCGTCACGCCGTACCGGCGGTCCATGAACGTGCGCGGTCCGGTCGGCGGGCCGGCGGGGCCGGTGTCGTAGTCGAGACCGAACCGCTGCAGGCACGCCTTGCGCAGCACGGCTCCCGCCCTGGCCAGCTTCTCCGTCTCCGCCTCGGAGAAGAGATACGTCTCGATCGGAAGATGCGGATCGGCACTCGCCGGGAGCGCGGACGGGGACTGCGCGGACGGGGACTGCGCGGACGGGAGCTGCGTGGTCGGCACCGCCTCGGCGGCTGGACCCCCGGACGGCGAACAACCTGCCAGGGCAAGGCAGATGAGCCCGGCCAGGCCCACTCCCACACCTCTGCCGGTCAATCGCTGATGCACGGCGGAAGTCATACGCCGACGGCCTCGGTCGCGGTCACCGTTGCACTCCTGGCCAGGTGCTTGCACATCTTCCGCATCTCGTCCTGCGTCCTCTTCCGGTCCGTTGGCAGTGGGCCGTCGGGTGAGCCCTCGGCCTGTGACGCCATCGTGGTGCGCGGAGGTATCGCAGTGGTCTCAGCCCCGTGATACCCGGCGGCGCCGGCCGCCCGAGTGCCTGGCCACCGTCCGTGCCGGTCAGGGCGGTTCGCCGCAGACATCCCCGACCGCGCGATGGAAGGTGGGTGGGGAGGGCGCGCGATGCCCGTTCCTACAGCCCTCAAGTGACTCGGCGTCAGCCCGGGCACGGGGCGAGGCGGCCGGATGGCCGGTGCTGGTACGCGATACCCCCGCGATACCTGCACGCGATCATGGTCGATTAGCGTCGCGGCGCAGGTCGCGCCACCGCCCGAGCCCGGGCGCCGCACGGACGCGGCCCCGTGCGAGGAGTTCTCATGCGCCAGCTCGTCCACCGTGCCACCACCGCCGTCGCGCTCGCGACCGCCGCCCTGGCCGGAGTGGTCCTCGTGCCCGGCTCGGCCGAGGCCGCCGTCTACAACGGCGCCTGCGGGAGCGGCTACACCGTCGTCGACGCCCTGGAGGTCGGCGACCACGGGACCATCTACCTCACCTACAGCCGGTCCACCGGCAAGAACTGCGTCGTGAACGTGCGCGACAACCCGGGCGCCCGGCTGTACATGAACGCACTGGTCCGGGTGTCCGGCTCGCCGGACTGGATCGGCAACTACGGCCAGTTCACCACCTACGCGGGCCCGGTGTACGTCTCCGCGGCCGGCACCTGCATCGACTGGGGCGGCGAGATCGAGACCGTCTACGTCTACCGCGAGAACGTCCACTGCGGCTGACCGCTGCGGAGCCGGGGGAGAGCCGCACGTCCGGTTCGGCAAGACGTCCGGGGAGACGGTGGGGGAGAAATTCCGGCACTGCCCCGGGCCTGCCCGGAGAAGTTCTGTTCCGAATTGTGCCCAACGGCCCTGGCCGCTCCGGTGGATGGCACACGTCGCCACTGGGTACGCTCGGGCCACCCGAAAATGATCAAGAACATGGGAAAGTCAATGCTCTTTGCTCGTAAGGCACTTGTCACTGCGTCAATGGCGGTGTCAGTCGTCGTCGGTACCCTTGCCGTAGCTTCTCCGGCGAGCGCAGGAATATCGACCGGCTCGTACAACGTCGGTGACTGTGACGCCCAGTGCCTGGTCCTCTACTACAACACCGGCTACGGCGGCTCGCACACGACCCTTGAGTCCGGCACCCCCAACGGTGGCGAGGGCGTGTACGACCTGGCGGGGTACACCTTCCAGAGCGACGGCGCCGGGCAGGGGGAGAGCCTGAAGAACAACGCAGCCTCGGCGAAGGCCCGGGTCTGGGGCATCGACGCCAGCGTGACGATTTACTTCAACAGCGGCTACGCCGGCCCCTGCGACAAGTTCCACAGGACCGAGTACCCGGTCGCCTGGCAGCTCTCGAACACGTACAACGAGAACGCGTCGGTGTACTTCCGGAACGTTCCGGTCAACCAGGGCTGCGTCAACTTCGGTTGATCGGAGTCATGAATTCGTGGCGGCCGCGCACCCACGCGGCCGCCATGTTCCTTGTGGAGAGAAGGGGATGACTGTGGGGAGACAGGGCTTGCCGACCGGGGCATCGCGCGCTCTTGTGTTCGTCGCGGCCGCGCTCATGGCGACGGCCGCCTGTTCGGCGACCAAGGACCGGACCGGTGGTGAGCCCGGCGGGCGGAGGGTGGACGTTCCTCCCTCGGCCGGGGCCTCGGGGCGCGGTGCCATGCCCATCGAGAGGTTCGCTCTCACGGCCGAGGAGTCCAGCGCGGTCGACCGGGCCAAGGTCCTCCTGGCGAACGAGTGCCTGGGAGGCTTCGGTCTGGACTACCGGATACCGGAGCGCCCGCCGCTGGTTGCCGAATCCTCCAGGCGCTACGGGATAGCGGACCGCGGGGTCGCCCGCGACCTCGGCTACCACCTCCCGCCACCGGCCGGTGGGGCGGGCGTCGCCAAGCAGCCCACCGAGGCGCAGGAAGCGATCCTGTTCGGAGCGACTCGTGCGGGAGTACCGCAGTCCACGAGCCCCGACGGCCGCCCGATTCCACCAGGCGGCTGCTACGGGGATGCCGAGGCCCGGCTGGACGGCGGACCGCGCCCTGAGTCCGACATCGCCGCCGCGGCGGCCATCGACAAGGAGAGCTTCAAGCAGTCCCGGCAGGACGCGACGGTCGTAGCCGCCTTCCGGACGTGGTCGGCCTGCATGGAACGCCAGGGCTACCGGTACCAGGACCCGATGGCCTCCGTGGGGGATCGGGCGTTCGACACCGCGGCGCCGACGGAGCGTGAGAAGGCCGTGGCCCTGGCCGACCTGGACTGCAAGACCGAGGCAGATCTGCTGCAGAGGTGGGGCGCCGTCGAGGCCGAGATCCAGACGCGCATGATCGAGGAGAAGTCCCCGGCCCTGAACAGGCTGAGCTCCTTCCAGAAGTGCAAGGTCGGCATCGCACGCGAGGTGATCGAACGCCTCGGAAACTGAGCAGTGCTCCCGACACCGCGGAGCCTGGCCGAACCGGTCGATGCACGTTCAGTGGTCGCGCTCTGCGGTCCAGGCCGGCATGTGCTCGAAGAAGGTCACGGCGTCCGCGCGCCAGCGGGTGCGCCAGGAGCCTGCGACGGCGGATGCCGCACGCGCGTAGCGGTGGGCGTCGGCCTGCACCGCGCGGTCGATGCCGTGCCGCCGTGCGATGGAGCGCACGCGGTCGAGGGTGTCGTCGTCGCCCTGCGGGTCGCCCAGGGCGGCGTCCAGGATCCTGCGCTCGGACTCGTCGGTGTCGGCGGCCAGCAGGGCGCGGAGGACGTAGCTGCGGCGGCCTGAGCGGAGGTCGGAACCGAGGGACTTGCCGACCACGGCAGGGTCGCCGAACAGGTCGAGCCAGTCGTCGCGAAGCATGTTGGCGATCCCCAACGCGCTGGAGTAGCGGCGCAGTTCGCGGTCGTACGGGGCCGGGTCGACCTCGGCGGCGAGCAGCCCGAGGCGCAGCGGGGCCAGGATGGAGTAGCGGGTGGTCTTGAACTCGGTGACCGCGTGCAGGAAGTCGAGGTCGGGGACGGGGCCGAAGTCGCGTTCCAGGTCGAGGAACTGACCGATGACCGTGGTGGCGCCGACGTCGGCCTGCTCGGCGACCATCGCTGCGGCGAGGCCGGGTGGCAGGTCGGAGGTGACCAGGACGCGCAGCGACAGGAAGGCGGCCAGGTCGCCCGCGAGGACGGCCAGGCCCAGGGCGGTGTCGGGCCGGTCCGGGTACTCGGCGCGGTAGGTCTGCGGGACTGACGGTGCGCCACGGCGCACGGCCGAGCCGTCGATGATGTCGTCGTGGATCAAGCCGTGGGTCTGGAGCAGTTCGAGGCTGATGGCGGCTTCCTCCAGGCCCGGCACCGGTTGGTCGGTGATCAGCGCGGCGGCCTCGTGGAGGACCGCCACCCGGAGGCGTTTGCCGCCGCGCAGTGACATGTCGCGCAGCAGGTCGAGTGCGCGCGCGGGAAACCGTCCGTGCTGCGGCCCGTCGAGGGCTCCGCCCGCGGGGTCGGTCAGGGTGTCGAAGTACGCCGCGAACCGGGCGTCGAACCGGCGCCGGTGCCCGGCCGCGCGCCGCAGGGCGGCAGTGATCATGTGGTCCACCGGCCCAGACTTCCACCCACCTCGCCGGGAGCGCCAACTCGGGGGCCGTCTCCGGGGCGAGGTCCAGCGTCCCTGTCGGGTTCGGCACCGGGCCCGTGGCGGTGTGACAGCGGGGTTATCCGGCTGATACGCGCCCTTCCTAGGGTGGTTCCCGAAGTGGACCGGTGCCGCCGATTCCGGGCCGGAGCTCTGCCGACGCGAGGCTGACGTTCCAGCCCGACGGCAGGGTGATCGACCCGAAGCATCGCGACACCCACAACCTCCGCCGCGCCACGCCGTTGCGCGGCCGCCTTTCGGAAGGACCCTCGTGACACCCAGCAAGTCCGGTCGCTCCACGGCCCGCAGGCGCCTTGTGCGCGCCGCCTTCGTAGGCACGGCGATCGCCAGCGCGATCGGTCTGACCGCCACCACCGCGTCGGCCGCCGCCTTCGTCGCGAACTTCACGCTCTCCCAGTCCGACTGGACCGCCGGTGCCGGCGTGGGGGCGGACAACGGCATGTCGCAGTTGGTCTTCCAGTCCGACGGCAACCTGGTGCTCTACAAGTTCACCGGAGCCGACAGCTACCCGGTCTGGGCTTCGGGGACCAAGGGCGACGGCGTCGTGCGGGTCGACTGGTCGCGGTCCGGATACGTCAAGCTCCTCAACTCCTCCGGCGGCATCGTCTGCACCCTGGGCGCGCTCAACCCGGCGCCCGGCGGCCACGCCGAGCTCCGGAACGACGGCAACCTGGTCTTCCTCAACACCAGCGGCACTGCCACCTGGTCCACCGGCACCTCCCAGGGGACCGGCAACCTCAACTACTGCTGGACCTGATCGGCCGCATCCGCCGGACACCTCCGCGACACCCACAGGGCGCCGCCCCGGGACACCTCTGGTCCCGGGGCGGCGCCCCCGTGCGTTCCCGGTCTTCAGTACATCCACCCCCTGTGCAACAATCTGATGATCAGTCATCTGGTGCGCGTTACACATTGCTGCAGGTCAGCAGTGGGGCCGACGGGTTCGCAGCAGCGAGACCGGTCACGGCTGACGGCAACAGAGCTGAAGGGGTTCCGGGGATGTCCGTACCGACCATGGGCGGCGAAGGGGAGTCCGATGCCCCCTAGGCCACGACCACTCGACCCCGATGACGGCCCACTGCAGGCGTTCGCCTACGAGTTGAGGTGCCTGCGGCAAGCGGCCGGGAACCCGACCTACCGGGCGCTCGCAGGAACCGCGGGCTTCAGTGCCACGACGCTGAGCGACGCCGCCGGCGGCGTGCGCAGGCCCACCCTGGACGTGACGCTGGCGTATGTCGGCGCCTGCGGTGGCGACGTCAAGCTCTGGGAGAAGCGCTGGTACGCACTCGACCGGCGGCTCGCCGGCAGCGCCGGGGCCGACGTGCGGGCCCGGGAGTCGAGTGTCCAGGCCGCACTGACCGTCTCGGAGGTGATCGAGCCGACGGAGGCGGACGCCGAGAACCGCGTCCCGGTGGTGGACACGTTCCGGAAACCGGGCTTCGAGCCCGAGCCGGTCGACGGCGAGGAGCCGGGAGCACGGCATCGGCGCCTGTGGCGGTCGCGGGCGTGGCTGCCCGCCATGGCCGTCGCCCTGGTGCTGGTGCTGACCGGCCTGCTCGTGGGTCTCAAGCGCGGGTCCGGCGACACCCACACGGTCTCCGGAGCCGGCTGTCCGGCCGCCCCGGCCGGCGGAACGACGTTCCAGGGCCTGACCTACAGCGGGAGCACCCGGGTCCGCAGCAGCGCCAGCCGCAGCGCACCGGTGATCGACCAGATCCCGCCCGGGTGCACGGTCCAGTTCGTCGGCTTCTGCATCGGTGACGCCGAGCTGGACGTGACGGGCGGGACTCCCGATGTGCGCTGGTTCAAACTGGGCAGCGGCGGGCTGGTCTCGTCGGCGGTGGTGCACGGCAATCCGCCGTGGGAGTTGCGGCCGGACCGCTGCCCGGGTGAGTTCCCGGCTCCCTCGTCGATCTCCCTGGCGGTCGTGCCACGGCCATCCGATCCCGAGGCCGTGGAACTGCGCGCCAGCGGTTCCTACCTCGGCATCGTGGGGTTCGCCGGATACTTCTCCGACAGCGGCCAAGCCGTGCCCGTGCCGCGCTGGCACCAGCTCGGCCTGATCGGCGTCGGCGTCGACGGATTCGTGCTCCCCTGGCGGATCGCGAAGCCGACGGCCGATCAGAGCCCGATCCAGCTGGTCGCCGTCGCCTGCCTGGGCGGAGACGGTCCCACCGATGTGCTGGACGCGCTGACCCTCCCCCCTGCGACTCCGACCCAGGCACAGCCACTCTCGCTGGGCGACGGCGACCGGAGCACGGCCGAACGGACCGCCTGCCGCTACCCCGCCTAGACCCCGCCCACAGCCAGGACCTGGGGAATCGCGTGACCACAGCCCGCGGCATCCCGCAGGATCCGTGGGCTGCTCGACCGCGAAGGGCAGCGGGGAGTGGGCGGCCGGGTCGGCGCAGCGGCGGGGCGTGGACGGACGGGTGCCTCGGGCTCCGTCCGAGCCCTGCGCGGCCGCCCCGGCGGGTCGGCGGCCGGCCTGCAACAGCCGCTCCCCGGGGGACCGCGGCGAGGCCCTCGGGCGATACGGCGGCGTTACGCGGCTGCGCCAGCATGGTCGACGTTCGACCGACCATCGATGATCCGCCTCAGACAGGGTTCCGTATGCACGTCCTCCGCCGAGTCCTCGCGGCGTTCGCCGGCCTGGCGCTGCTCGCCGGTGTCAGCCTGTTCGCGTCCTCCACCGCGCAGGCCGCCACCTCCTGCTCCGGCACCGTCACGTACGACCAGAGCGTCTCGCACAACGGCAGTGTCATCGGCGAGTTGGTCATCTACTACAACAGCGACAACGGCGGCACCAACAGCGCCTGCTTCTACCACCGCGGGGCGTCCTACGGCGTCTCGGCGACGACCAGCGTCGAGATCTACCGGTGCCTGCAGAGGTCCGGTACGGGCGGCGGCTGCACCGTCGACGTCTCGTCGCGCATCGACAAGGGCTCGTACGCGTACAGCGCCGGACCGGTCGGCGTGACCGGCACGGCGAACCACTGCGTCTACGCCTACGGCTACGTCAACTGGGCCGGCCACGAGTACTCCGTGTCGAGCGGGACCCGGGGCTGCTGAGAGCCCTGCGTCCCGCCCCCTCGACGGGCCGCGGGAACGCCCCCGAGGTCCCGTCCCGCCTCCGGCGGGCCGGCCGGAGCCCGGCAGATCCGCATTTCCGACCGTGTCGAACCACTGGTGTTCGGCGCAAGAGAGGTTTTTTCCGTGCGCAAGAAGCTCGTCTCCGTCCTCGGCGCCCTCGCGATGGCCGGAGCCGCCACCGTGATGACCGCGCCTGAGGCCTCGGCGCTCGCCGCCTCGCCGGCGGAGGTCTGCGGCCCCGGCTACAAGGTCGTCGACTCCGAACAGCTCATCAACCGCGACGTGTGGGTCTACCTGACCTACAACAGCTCCAACGGCTACAACTGCGTGGTCACCGTCCGCGGGAACGCGGGCACCCCGGTGCACATGTCGGCCGGCCTCACCGTCGAGGGCAGCGCCCAGAAGTCCGACACCGGCTACTACGGGTCCTACGCCGGCCCGGTCTACGCCTACGCCGCAGGCAAGTGCGTCAAGTGGAACGGCTGGTTCAGCGACAACGACCAGAGCTCGTACGAGAGCCCCTGGAGCCACTGCGGCTGACCCCCGCCGACGACGGCCCCGCCACCGGACCCGGACCCCGCCCCACAGCGGTCCGGCCCGGTGGCGGGGCTTCGGCGTTCCCCTCCGCCCGATGCCGCCGCAGCCCGCTGATCCGGCCCGCCGGGTGCGACGGAGAAGTTACAGCGCGCGCGAAGAATGTCCCGCGCGGCGCGGTCGGCTGCCGGACGGCACCGCCGGCCGCGCCGCGCCATGTCCTGTCCTTCCCTCCCGAGGAGAATGGTGAATCACCGTCACCTTCCGGGCCTGGTCCGGCGGATAGCCGGCGCCACGGTCGCAACCGTGGTGTTCGCTCTGCTGAACCTCGCCCACGTCACCACCGCCTCCGCCGCCACGGGCACGGGCGCCGCTGCGCTCGCCGCCGCCAACATCGACAAGACGGCCGGCACCTGCGCGAACAGCCCGACCCACAACAGCCTCGGTGGCGCGCAGTTCGAAACCAGCTGCTCCGGCGGGGGGTCGGGAGGTCCCGAGTACTGGTGCGCCGACTTCGTGCAGTGGGTCTGGCAGAACTCCGGCTTCTCCACCGGTGGGTTGGATGCCGATGCTGCCGGCTTCTACGCCTACGGCCGGGACAACGGCACCCTGCACACCTCGGCCTCCTACCAGCCGCAGCCCGGTGACGCGGTCGTCTACGGCAGTGTGAACGACACCGAAATCCATCACGTCGCCATCGTGACCTCCGTCAACGCCGACGGTTCGATCACCACCGCCAACGGCGACTGGGGAGGGACCCCGGGCACCGGCTCGATGGCCGACTTCGCGGTCAGCTCCCGGGTGGCCGCCCTCACCATCTCGGCCGGCCAGAAGAGCGTGGGCAGCGTACCCGGGACCGTGGACCCCGCGGACGGCTACACCATCGTCGGCTACACCACCCCCACGACCACCGGCAGCACCAACCCGAACACCCCGACCGCGATCTGCGGCACCGGCTTCAAGGTGATCGACTCGCACGCCCTCGGCGGCGCGGTCGTCTACCTGCTGTACAACGGCTCCACCGCTCAGAACTGCGTCACCACCGTGGCCACCGACCCGGGCGGCAAGGTGGCGATGGACGCGACACTGGCCGCGCAGGGCGGCTCCTCGGCCGGCAATCCGGGCAGCTTCACGTACTACGCCGGCCCGGTCACCCTCGGGGCGGCGAACGTCTGCGTGCAGTGGGGCGGCTCCTACGCGGGCACCTCGTGGACCAGCGGCTGGAGCCACTGCGGCTGACCCCTGCTCGTGTGGTCGGCCCGTTGTCCGGCTGTCCAACGGTCCGTTCGGACGTTGTCAGGGCGTTGTCAGGACGTTGTACGGACCCTGTCAGGACAGCGGAACGCCTGGCGCTTGTACGGGATTGACCGCCCATCACCGGCTAGACGCCACCTGGCAACCAGCCGTCGCCTTAGATCTCGTCCGTCAGCACGGTGCGCCCGGCAAGCCCGGGCGCACCGTTCGGAACACCGACGGCGCAGGAGAACAGGCGAGTGGAATTCGGGATCCTGGGGCCCCTTGTGATCAGTGACGGCGTGCAGACCCGCACCGTCCCCAGCGGCAGGCAGCGGGCGCTGCTCGCGGCGCTCCTGATCCGGCACGGGCAACCGACGTCGGCGCAGTTCCTGACGGAGGCCATCTGGGACGAGCACCCGCCCAGGAGTGCCGCCGCCGCCCTGCGCAACTACGTGATGCGGCTGCGCAAGGCGCTCGGCGCGGCGGGTGAGCGGATCGAGACCACCGCCGGCGGCTACCGGATCGACGTCGACGCGCAGGAGTTCGACCTCCAGAGGTTCACCGTCCTGCGCGACGAGGGCATCGCCGCGCTGCGCCGACAGGACTTCGAGGGCGCCGCCACCCGGCTGGACACCGCCCTCCAGCTGTGGCGCGGGCCCGCGCTGGCCGACATCCCCTCGGACGCGCTGCTCCGCAAGGAGGCCGGGTGGCTGGCCGAAGCCCGCCTGGACGCCGTGGAGGCGAGGCTGGAGGCGCAGCTGCGGCTGGGCGGCGACGTCCGGGCGCTCACCGCCGAGCTCCAGGCACTCACCACCGAGTACCCGGAGCGGGAGCTGCTCTGGGCCCAGCTGATGACGGTGCTGTACCGCAGCGGGCGGCAGAGCGAGGCACTGGCCGTCTACCAGCGGGTGCGGCAGACCCTGATCGAGGAGATCGGCGTCGAGCCGGGCAGTGAACTGCGCGAGGTCCACCAGCGGGTCCTGCGTGGTGACCCCGCCCTCGACGGGCCGGCCCGGCCCCGCCCCGAGCCGATCGGCATCAGCTCCGCGAGCGCCGGTGCGGCGGCAGACCCAGGAGCCGACGAGGGGTCCGGAGCGGGCGCGGCCGGGCACCCGGTACCCGACCGGACCGCGGGCGGTCGGCCGGCGTTCGCCGTGACGCCATGTCAGCTACCCGCGGCGCTGCCCGACTTCACCGGCCGGGCAGGGGAGACGTCCCTGCTCACCGGCCGGCTGACCGCCGTGGACCGCACGGCGCCGTTCACCGCCGTGATCTCGGGCCAGCCCGGCGTCGGCAAGAGCGCGCTGGCCGGCCAGGTCGCCCACGCCACCCGGGCCGCGTTCCCGGACGGCACACTGCACGCCGAGCTCGGTGGGACGGGCGACAGTCAGGCCCTTCCCGCTACCGTGCTCCGGACCTTCCTGATCGCGCTCGGCGTTCCCGCCGACCTGGTGCCGGTCGGACTGGAGGACCGGATCTCGCTCTACCGCTCGCTGCTGACCGGCCGTCGGATCCTGGTGGTGCTGGACGACGCCCGCGACAGCGCCCAGGTCCGCCCGCTGCTGCCCGGCGACCCCGGCTGCGCGGCGCTGGTCACCAGCCGCTACCGACTCGCCGACCTGGCCGGGGCGCTGCCGCTCGAACTGGACGTGCTGTCGGCGGCGGAGGCCGAGCTGCTCCTGCGGCGGCTGGTCGGAACCGCACGGTCGGCAGCCGATCCGCAGGCGGCCACCCAGGTGGTGGCCGCCTGCGGACGGCTTCCGCTGGCGCTGCGGATCTGCGCGGCCCGGCTGGGCGCGCGCCCTGGCTGGAGCATGCGGCACCTCGCGGACCGGCTGGCCGACCAGCTGATGCTGTTGAACGAACTGCGGGTGTGCAGCCTGGACATCAGGGCCAGTGTCGAGCCCAGCTACCGGGCACTCGAGCCCGCCGCGGCCCGGGCCTTCCGGCTGCTCGCCACGGCCACGGACGGCCCCCTCTCGACCGTACAGGCGGCCCGGGCACTGCACCTTCCGCTGCCGGCCGCCGAGCACTTGCTCGAACGGCTCGTCGACGCACACCTGCTGCTTACCGACGCGCCCGGCCGGTACCGCTATCCGGCTCTGTTGCGGGCCTTCGCCCGCGAACAGGGTGGCCTGCGGCCCGGGGCGGTGCCGGCCCAGCAGGACAGGCGCGCCGCCGCCGAACGGCTGGCCGCGCCGCCGACTCCGGGTGTGCGCTGGGCCACCGAGGTCTGACGCGGCGTCCGGCTGCCGCGCCAGACCTCGGTGGCCCAGCTCGGCAGTGGAACACCGGGCGGCCTGGGTCAGGGCCGGCGTGCCGGAGAGGCTGCCGGCCTTGACGCTGACGGCACGGTTCTGCCCGGGAGGGGCAGGTCGGATCGCCGACCACCACGCGAGCATGGCGACTCCGCGTACCGCCGCCGTCTCGGACCGGTATCGCGACCCGACCCGACCGCACGAGCTACAACTCCGGCTGCCCGCAAGGGTTTTACGGCCCGGGAGTACCTGATGCGCCGTCATGTCCGTGGTCAGAGGCTGAGTTACCGACCAATGACGGGGGTGATACGCGCCGCCTGGAGGATTCCCGTGGATTCGCGACCAGCCGGCCGCCGCACCGCTCCAGCTCATGGAGGACCGTGGGCATGCACGCCCGTATCCGCACGAAGCCCGTCCGCACTTCCCCTCCGCTCCTCGTGGTGGCCACCGCGGCGCTGGGGACACCCGCCCTCCCGCGGCCGCCGCCACGATGTTCGGCGCCAAGGCCGACCTCGACGGCCGTGACGGGCCGTCATTGAACGCCAACACCGTTTCGCACAACGGCTGTTGCCGACCGTCCGGCGGATTTTGCGAAGCCGGTCGCGTCCATCGAGCAGGACCGGTCCCCGAGCTGTCACCGGAATTCGTACCGCTCACCCGGCTTCGCCGGGCAGCGGCGAGCGCGCCCGCGCATGCGCCGCCCTTCTCCGCAGCAACCACGTCAGCGACGGCCGCACCCACCAGCGGTGCCGCTGAGCGCTGCCCGCTGCCCGCCGCCCCAGCCGGGACCCCTCCCTCAGACCTCTCGCCCGCCGGTGCCCGACAGCGGGACGAGTTCAGGGCCGATCTCCACCGAACAGAAGGAACCACCACATGGCATCCGCCATCAGGACCCGCACCACCGCAACCCGACTGCTCACGGCCGTCGCCGTCCTGAGCGGTCTGGCGCTGAGCGCCGTACAGGCCCACGCGGCACCCCCGTCGCCCCGCACCGAGGCGCCGGCGGCCGTCGCCGCCGCGCTGCCCGTGGTGGACATGGAAGCCACCGTCCTGGCCGCCCAGATCGATCCCCGACGCCCCGACAGCACGCTGACCCCGGGGGCCAAGGACTCGGTCCTGGCCGTCGAGCGGGCCCTGCAGGCCCGGAACCTCCTCGACGCCCGCTGGGTGGACGGGTACTTCGGCACCACCACCATCACCGCGTACGCCGCCTTCCAGCGCTCCCTCGGCTACAGCGGCCTGGACGCCAACGGACTGCCGGGCTCCTCCTCCCTCACCGCGCTCGGCCAGGGCCGGTTCACCCTCACCCACCAGATCGCGGCCGGCGCGAAGGTGCAACGCGACGGATACACCGTCGACACCCGCACCCAGACGATGCTCACCGAAGCCGAACGCCTGCTGGGCTTCCATCTCACCCTGGACCAGGGCTCCTACAACCCCGGCGGCGATCCCACCTCGGCGGGCACCCACGACGGCGGTGGCGTCGTGGACATCAACGTCGACGGGATGACCAGCACCACCCGCACCGCCCTGGCCCGGGCACTGCGCCAGGTCGGATTCGCCGCCTGGGTCCGCAACCCCAACCAGGGCGACTGGCCGTGGCACATCCACGCCGCGGCGATCAGCGACACCGATCTGGCCACCCAGGCCCAGAACCAGGTCGGTGACTACTACCTCGGCCTCAACGGCCTGGCCAACCACGCCGCCGACGACGGCCCGCGCATCCCCATCCAGACCTGGGAGGAGTACCAGCGCACCCACTGACCGCGCACGGCACCACCCGAGCACGACCCAAGAGCCCCTTGATGACACGTCACGAAAAGAGCAGGCCTTGAAGAACATACGCACCACGCTCACCATCGCCGGCACCGCACTGGCCATGGCCGTCCCCCTCATCGCCACCACCTCCGCCCCCGCCTTCGCCGCCTCCCGCGACGGAGTCTGCGACTCCGGGGAGTTCTGCCTCTACTACAACAGCGACCAGGCCGGCTCGATCTCCGACTTCACCGGCTCCATCAGCGACTACGGGGCCACCCAGCCGAGCTGCTACGAGTTCAAGAGCGCCGGCAGCGGCCAGGGCGTCTGCGTCAAGAACAACGCCGCATCGGTGTGGAACCGCACGGGGCAGACCGTCCGCGTCTACTTCAACAGCGACTTCGGCGGGGCCGGCCAGGACTTCGCCTCCGGCGCCAAGGGCAACCTCAACTCCACCCTGAAGAACAACGAGGCCTCGCACCAGTTCCTCAGCAGTGGCGGCGGTGGCAACGAGGGCACCACCAACGACTTCGACCACGGCACCCGCGGCTTCGCCGCCGACAACTGCACCGCCTTCGCGGCGTTCCGCATCGCCGACCGTCTCGGCGTCCCGAACTTCAGCAACTCCTGGGGCGGCACCACCTGGGGCAACGCCGGCACCTGGGACGACGCCGCCCGCCGCGTCGGCGTCACCGTCAACACCACCCCCACCGTCGGTGCCATCGCCGTCAACGACACCCACAAGGTCGGCCACGTCGCCTACGTCAACGCGGTCTACTCCGACGGCTCCTTCGACGTCGAGGAGTACAACTGGAACAACCCCCTCGCCTACGGCACCCGCAGCCACCTCCGGGTCAGCAGCGCGGAGTCCTCCTTCCAGTACATGCTCCACTTCTGAGCAACCACCAGCAGGACACCGGCACACCCGCGCCGAGGGCGGCTTCACAGCCGGGATGATCGTGTGAAGGTGCAGGCCCCGGCGGTGTGACGACGGCCGCCGGAGCCGCAGCGGTGCACAACGAAGCCCCGTCGAACGGAGGCGGCCTGGAAAGGCCACCTTCCCGACGGGGCTTCGACCTGCCACCTGGGACTGGTCGATCGGTGGTTGCGGACCTCCGGGCGCCGGCCGCTCGACGTGGTGCCGGTGATGGTCAGTTCGGCGTGAGGCGGCCGCGCCAGGCTCCGGTCTCGTGGCTGCGGGCCTCGATGAAGGTCTTGAAGCGGCTCAGGTCGCCCTTGACGCGCCGGTCGATGATGCCGAGGGCGTCGGCGGCCCGCTCCGTGATGGTCCCGGGTTCGAAGGCCATCGTCAGGCTGACCCGGGTGCGGGTCTCGCCGAGGGGCTCGAAGGTGACGATGCCGATCTGCTGGACCTCGCCGCCCACGGTCTGCCAGGAGACCCGTTGGTCGGGCACCTGGTCGATGATCTCCGCGTCGAACTCACGCTCGGCGCCCGCGATGGAGGTCCGCCATTGGGTGTGCCGGTCGTCGATCTGGCGGACCTCCTCGACCCCCTCCATGAAGTGGGGGAACTCCTCGAACTGGGTCCACTGGTTGTAGGCGGTGTGCAGGGGGACATCGACGTCGACCGACTGCTCGACCGTGCTCATGGCGGGTGCCTTCCCGGTTGGCGGGCCGGGCCCTGCCGGTCCGGCCGTGCCCCGCGCCTGCCCGGGCCCGGTGAGTTCATGCCCTCGTCATCCCGGTTCGCGTGCCCTCGTACCCGCCGCCCGGAGGTGCCCACCTCCTCCTTCACGCGGGCCTCGACCTTGCTGCAGCAGAGGATTGGAGCCGCCGGAGATGATCATGTCCTTCCTGTGGTCGACGAGGGCAGGGGACACGCGCGGCGATCACGCTCTGCAGCCACTCGGTCTTCCAGGACCCGGCCTCCGATCGACCGTGACGGGGCTGGGTCAGTCGCTGGCCTCAAGGGCCGAGAGGTAGGCGCCGGACTGGCCGGCTGCGGTCGGGTGGAAGGACTGGCCGACAGGCCAGTTGAGAGCGTTGAGGGCGGCTCGCCTGGTCGGGCTGATCCCTGGACAGAAGGAGCTGCCGAGGTCGTAGAAGCGGGGGTAGCCGAGGATCACGACGTGGGCGTTGACGGCGCGGGAGCGGATGCTGCCGTAGACGGTGTCGAGTCTGCCGGGGAGCTCGGTACGGGCTGTGTTCGCCGCGGAGGCGACGGCACCGTGGCAGTCGGCGTCACTGCCGAGCAGGCAGGAGCTCAGTACCTCACGCAGGCCGATGTCGTTCCCGCCGATGGTCATGCTGGCCAGGGTGGTGCTGGAGGTGAGCGGGGCGAGTTGGTGGTTCAGGACGTCGGCGGTGGTGGCGGCGCCGCAGGCCTGGAAGCTGAAGGTCGCCGGTGAGTTGGCCTGGGCGAAGAGGTAGGGGTAGGCGTTGGTGCTCCGGTTGCAGCTGTTGAGGTACGTGGTGGATGATCCGCCGCCCGCGGAGTAGGAGTCGCCCAGGGCCACGTAGTTGATTGTGGCGGCCTGGGCGGCGCCGGTCGTGCCGGTCAGGCCGCCGGCAGTCAGGGCGAGGAGTGCGGCCGCAAGGGCGGCGGGGCGGGTTCGGGTCATCGGTTGCCTCCTTGCCGGGGCGGTTCGGTGGTCAGGTCGGCCAGGGTGTCAGCGGGCGTGGGGGCGGCGCGGGCGCAGCGGAAGCCGGCGTGGCCGCTGGAGCTGTCGGGGGTGTTGGAGCTGCGGGCGGCGACGCGGTAGCGGTTGCAGTAGGACTGGTGGCACAGGTGTGAGCCGCCGCGGATGACCTTGGATGTTCCGGTGGCGGGCCCGGTGGGGTCGGCCAGGGGACGAGGTGGGTGATCGGTGGTCCACCAGTCGGCGCACCACTCCCAGACGTTGCCGGACATGTTGTACAGGCCGAAGCCGTTGGGGTCGAAGGCATGTACGGGGGCGGTGGCGCGGTAGCCGTCGGTGGCGGTGTTCTTGGTGGGGAAGGTGCCGCGCCAGATGTTGCAGCGGTGGGTGCCGTCCGGGTCGAGTTCGTCGCCCCACGGGTAGCGGGCCTGTTCGAGTCCGCCGCGGGCCGCGTACTCCCATTCCGCTTCGGTGGGCAGGCGTTTGCCGGCCCAGGTGGCGTAGGCGTGGGCGTCGTTCCAGGAGACGTGGACGACGGGGTGGTCCGCACGGTCGGTGACGGTGCTGCCCGGGCCTTCGGGCCGGTTCCAGGCGGCTCCGGTGACGGCGCACCACCAGGGGGTCCGTTCCACGCGTGCGGCGGTGCGGCGCAGGGCCGCCGGGAGGAACCCGGCGAAGACGTAGGACCAGCCGATCCGTTCGGCCTCGGTGCGGTAGCCGGTTGCGGCGGTGAACGCGGCGAACTGCTCGGTGGTGACGGCGCAGGCGTCGATGAGGAACGGATCCAGTCGGACCCGGCGCACCGGGCCTTCGCCGTCGTCGGGGAAGCCTTCGCGGTCGTCGGTGCCCATCAGGAACTCCCCGCCGGGCAGCAGGACCATGCCGTGCGACGTCCCGTCGGGACGTCGCGGCGCCGGCGCGGGTGTGAGGGTGAGCGCACTGCTCGGCCCGGCCTCGCGCGAGGGGGTGCAGCAGGGGGCCGGGGCTTGGGACATGGTTTCTCCGGAAGGTGTGGGCGGGCACGGCTCGGCGCCGGGTCCGGGTCGGCCGGGTGTCAGGCCAGGGCGTGTTGGCGTCTGAGGTCGAGTTCGCGCTGCACGCGCTGCACGTCCTCGGCGTAGGGCCGGTGCAGGAGGGTGAGGAAGGCGCCGTTGACGAGCATGAGGACCACCAGGACTGCCAGGAAGACCGGTTGCAGTCCGTACGTCTGGCCGAGGAAGCCGGCCCCCAGGCCGAAGGCGGCCCAGGCGACGGCTTCGAAGACGGAGACGTAGACGGTGAAGGCGGTGGCCCGCAGTTCGGGCGGGGTGACGGCCATCACCATCGGGCGGTTGACCGCCGGGTTGACGCCCTGCGCGATGCCCATCAGGCAGAAGAGCAGGGCGTAGGCGCCGATGCCGCTGTAGTGGACCTGGGTGCCGAGGAAGGCGAGGACGGCGAATGAGATCTGGGCGCCCTGGAGCACACCGGGGAGTCCGTGGCGCGGGCTCCTGCGGGCGGCCCAGTCGGCGAGGAACCCGCCCGCCAGGGTGCCCAGCAGGTATCCGATGCCCAGCGGCATCAGGACGACGGCGGCCCGCTGGGTGGTGAAGCCGAACACGTCCACCAGGTAGACGACGGCGAACGAGGAGAGCAGCAGGTGTCCGGAGAGCAGCCGGGACACCAGGAGGATCGCGAAGCTGGGGATCCTGAACAGCGAGACGACGGTGGCCACGTCGATCTTCGTCCGGGCCTCGCGGGTGGCGTGGTCGAGGTCGGCGAGTTGGTGCTCGGCCGCGCCCCGGCCGGGGTCGCGCAGGCACAGCAGCAGCACCACGCCGACGAGGATGTTCAGGGCGCCGACACCCCACAGGCCCCAGCGCCAGCCCTCGCGGAAGCCCGCGAGCTGTCCGATGAGCGGGCCGAGCACCGAGCCGGCCAAGGCGAGGGAGCCGTAGAGGGCGCCGACGGCGCGGCCGCGCGACGCCGAGTCGAACAGGTCGCCGACGAGTTCGGAGACCAGCGGCTGGGCGGCCGCGTAGCCGGCGGCGAGGACCGTGACGAAGAGCAGCAACTGGGCGAAGTTCCGGGAGAAGCCGGCCGCCACCCCCCACACCCCCCACAGGCCGGTGGACACGACCAGGACGCCCTTGCGGGACCAGCGGCGGGCCGCCCACACCCACAGCGGGGCCGCGAGCACGCCGATCAGCTTGCCGGCGGCGGTCAGGACACCGAGCGCGCCGAGGGTGAGGTCCAGGGCGTGTCGGATGACCGGGAACAGGCCGGTGACCAGGCCGGCTTCGGTGCCGTCGACCAGCATCGCGCCGCCCAGGAGCGAGAGCTGGCGCCAGCGGCCCCTGACGGGAGGCGGTCCGGTTCCCGTCGTGGGCTCCGTGGCCGCTTCGATAAGGTCGGACATGCGCGACTCCGTCTCATGCATCGTTCGTCAAAGGGGCAGTGCGGGGACCCGAGCGGGTCGTGCGTCGCCGGTGACGGGGTTGCCGCCCCGTCACCGGCAATTCGTCGGTGGGCCGGTCAGAGCGCGGAGAGTTCCTCGGCCACCCGGTGCAGGGCGGAGACGTCGGTGAGGGAGCCGGCCAGGGCGGCGACGTCGATCAGCGGAGTGGGACCCAGGAACTGCAGGAACTCGGAGTCGACGATGCCGGGCAGGTGACGGCGCATCACCTCGACCGCGACCGGGTCGGAGATCAGGGCGAACACCGGGGTGCGCAGCGAGAAGCGTCCCTGGGGGTAGTCCTCCGGACGGGGCAGCGGCGCGGCCGTCCTGGTGGCGTGTTCGCGCTGGGCCCGGACCAGGAGGTGCTCCGGTCCGACCGGGCCCACGGCTGGCAGGCCGAGGCGCTCGTACTGGCTCGGCGGTGCGTCGCTCTCGCGCAGCAGCTCGACCAGCAGGTTCGCCATCCGCAGTTCGGCGGCGTCGTCGACCAGCGGGGTCCGCTGCTCGGGGTCGCTCTCCAGGTCGAACAGCAGGGTGCCGTGCTGGTGGGGGTTGATGAAGGTACGGCCGGGGATGCGCAGTGTGCGGACGCCCTTGGTGAAGGTGAACGGCTCCGCGAGCCGAAGGTCGGACAGCTCGGCCGGTGAGAACCGCCCGCGCATGTGGGTGGGCATCAGGGTGTGCTCCAGCAGCGGCGCGTTCTGCTCCGTGGCGGGGGCGCGCATGTAGACGAACCGGCCGTCGGTGACGTTGACGTGGCCGCCGTGGGCGCCGAACAGGGCCGCCTCGCGCACTTCGGTGTCCCCGGAGACGGGCAGGGGCCGCCCCTGCATGTCCGCGGGGACTTCGACGCCGAAGTGGTCCAGCAGGGTGGGGGCGAGGTCGATGGTCTGCACCAGCGCCTGCCGCCGTTCGCCCGCGGCGCGCACCCGGGGGTCCCAGACGAACAGCGGCAGGTGGACCAGCTCGTTGTACCAGGGCTGGACGACCTTGCCCCACCAGCCCTTCTCGCCCAGCAGCAGCCCGTGGTCGGTGTTGACGATCAACAGCGTGTCGTCCCACAGGTTCTCCTCGTCCATGAAGTCGAGGACCCGGCCGAGGGAGTGGTCGCACATCGACAGCAGCGCCGCGTACTCGTAGCGGGCGTGCTCGACCTGCTCGTCGGTCTCCACCACGCGCTTGTAGTCCGGCCAGTCGAAGTGCGGGCCGTCGTAGTCGTGCGGGTAGAGGTCCTTGTACCGCTGGTGGCTGAAGAACGGCTCGTGCGGGTCGAAGGTCTCGATCTGTACGAACCAGTTGTCGGCGTCCCGGTTGGTGCGCAGGAACTCCAGTCCGGCGTCGAAGGTCAGGGTCTGCGGGTGCTTGTCCTCGGTGGTCAGGTACGGGCGGTTGACCCAGTCCTGCCGGTAGGCCTCGAACCGCAGCTTCTTCAGGTCTGCCGGGATCTCGGGGTCGGCGACCTGGCCCTTCCAGGGGTCGCCCTCCTGGCCGCGGAAGAACTCCCAGGTGTTGTACCGGCCGTGGTAGGTGGCGCCGCCGTCCTCCCAGTAGTGGGGGTGGTCGCTGACCAGGTGGGTGTACACGCCGTTCTGCTTGAGGAGTTCGGGCATGGAGTCGTCGAACGGCTCCAGCGGGCCCCAGCTGCGGTGCAGGAAGTTGTAACGCCCGGTGTGGAGTTCGCGCCGGGCCGGCATGCACGGCATCGACCCCGCCCACGCGTTGTCGAAGGTGGCCGAACGCTCCGCCAGCCGCGCGAAGTTCGGCGCGTGCGTCCAGTCACCCCCGTAGGGCGGCAGCAGATGCCGGTTGAGACTGTCGAACATCACCATGATCGCCTTCATCGGGCGTTCCCCTCTCCGGCCGGCGGCACCTGCGGCCCCGGCTGCCACTGTTCGAGACGCCGGAGCATGTGCTCCAGCCAGTCCACCCATGCGTCCACCGCGCCTGTGCCGTACCGGTGCAGCTCCTCGTAGACCTCGCGTGCCAGGTCCTGGTCCAGCTCCGGTAGCGGGTCCTCGAAGCTGACCGTGCGATCGCGGGGGCGGTTGCGGGCGATCTGCGCGCGCCGGTGGTCCAGCTCGGTGCGGATCAGGCGGATCGCGGCCGCCCGGTCCAGGGCCGCGGCGAACGCGAAGCGCGCCATGAAGTCCGCGTCCTGGAACCGGCTGGGCGGCTCGTACGGGGAGCGCACCCACTCCAGCAACGCCTCACGCCCCACCGGCGTGAGCCGGTACACCTTCGCGTCGGGGCGCCCTTCGCGCGGATCGACCTCGAACGCCACCCAGCCGTCGGTGACCATCCGTCCCAGCAGGCGGTAGATCTGGCTGTGATGCGCCCGGGAACGAAGGAACTGGCCTTCCGTCTCGACCCACTTGCGCAGGTCGTACCCGCTCAGCGGACGGCCGGCCAGCAGGGCGAGCAGGACATATTCGAACTGCATCGAGGCCCCTATGTGTGGAATGACTTATGTGCTGAGTGTTCTATCGACGGCTCGCGAAGGCCGTCAACACACAGGGGAACGACTTGTCGAACCGTTCACAGGGGTTCACGGTGATTCACAGTCCCGCAGCACCGTCGCCTGCCCCGCGCTCCGGGCTGCGGGCGCCCCATCTCCCGGTGGAGCTCCATCCGCTGCGCCGGGGGCAGGGGGGCGGCGACGCCGTCCTGGGTGCGGGCTGTGCAAGGGCCCGGCGCTCACCGGGGGGTGCGACGCTTCGGACCCGCGATGCGGACCAGCCTGATTCCCACCACTCGCCGACCGGCTCCGTGCGAGAGCCGTGCATGGAGAGCAGGCGCACGGTGACCTCCGGGCCGAGGTCGTGGGGCAGGACGGCCCTGGTGGCGGCGATGTCGGTCCGGGCCATCGCGTTCGCTGCGTGCGCAGTCCTGCGAGGTCAAGGTCCCCGGACAGAAGGTGGCTGTGGGCAGCTGGTCGAGGAGAGTCATGGCGGTGAGGGAGACGCTGGACGCCGACGACCAGTCCCATGTCATCTGGGTCGACGTGCTGCGCGACCGGGAGTTTCAGGGCCACGCCGCCCGACGGCCTATTATCTCTTCCTGGGCCTGCGGACCTGATCCCGGCTCACCAGGTACGGAGAAGCGTCACCGGCCTGCTGCCGAGGCGTACCCGAGGAAACACGTGAGCACTGTACAGTCCATCCCCGTCCCGCAGGTCCTTCGTGAGGCCGGCCGCCGACGGACCTTCGCTGTGATCAGCCACCCGGACGCGGGCAAGTCCACGCTCACCGAGGCGCTGGCGTTGCACGCGCGGGCGATCACTTCTGCTGGTGCGGTGCACGCCAAGGGTGACCGGCGCGGCGTGACCAGCGACTGGATGGAGTTGGAACGCGAGCGTGGTATCTCGGTGACCTCGGCCGCCTTGCAGTTCGGCTATCGCGGCCACGTGATGAACCTGGTCGACACCCCCGGCCACGCCGACTTCTCCGAGGACACCTACCGGGTGCTGGCCGCCGTCGACTGCGCGATCATGCTGGTCGACGCGGCCAAGGGCCTGGAGGAGCAGACCCGCAAGCTTTTCGCGGTCTGCCGCCATCGCGGCGTCCCCGTGATCACCTTCATCAACAAGTGGGACCGGCGCGGCCAGGATGCACTCGCCCTGCTCGATGACATCGAGACGCACCTCGGGATCACCCCCGTCCCGGTCGTGTGGCCGGTGGGCAGCGCGGGCAACCTGCGCGGCCTGGTCGAAGCGGGGAACCCCGAGCAGATGCTGCGCTACACCAAGGTGCCGGCCGGCACGCACGCCGCCCTCGAGGAGCAGCTGACCTCCGAGCAGGCCACCGAGCAGGAAGGCGAAGCCTGGACGACCGCGCTGGAGGAGCTGGAGCTGGTGCTCTCGTCCGGCCCCGGCTACGACCAGGAGGCCTTCGAGGCCGGCCGGATCAGCCCGGTCTTCTTCGGCGCCGCGCTGACCAACATCGGTGTGAAGCTCCTGCTGGACGCCGTGGTCGACCTCGCTCCGGCTCCCGGGCCCCGCCCGCTGGCCAAGGCCGGCAGCCGCGAGGTCGGCGAGGAGTTCTCCGGCCTGGTGTTCAAGATCCAGGCGAACATGGACCCGGCCCATCGCGACCGGATCGCCTTCGTCCGAGTCTGCTCCGGCGTCTTCGAGCGCGGCATGCACGTCACCCGGGCGGCCAGCGGCCGCTCGTTCGCCACCAAGTACGCGCACACCGTCTTCGGAGCCGAGCGCACCGTGGTCGACACCGCGTACCCCGGCGATGTGGTCGGCCTGATCAACGCGAGCGCGCTGCGGGTCGGCGACACCCTCTTCACCGGCAAGAAGGCCGAGTTTCCCCCGCTGCCCGCCTTCGCCCCCGAGTACTTCGCGGTGGCACGGCCCAAGGACATCAGCCGGTCCAAGCAGTTCCGCAAGGGCATCGCCCAACTCGACGAGGAAGGCGTGATCCAGGTGCTGGTCTCCGACCGGCGTGGCGACCAGGCGCCGGTCATGGCTGCGGTCGGCCCGATGCAGTTCGATGTGATCCTGCACCGGATGGAGCACGAGTTCTCTTCCCCCATCGCTCTCGACCAGCTTTCCTACCGCTTGGCCCGGATCACTGACGTCGCCGGCGCTGCTGTCCTGAACAAAGCCCGCCTGATCAACGGCGAGGTGCTCACCCGCCGCTCGGACGACGCACTACTGGCCTTGTTCGCCGACAAGTGGCAGCTGAACGCCTTCCAGCGCGCCCAACCCGACATCCTGCTCCAGCCGCTGATCGCCACGGCGGACTGATCGCCGACCTCTCGGCCCGGGCTCGGCGCCTGGCCCGGCGGACGACGACGGCGCAGGTGCGGACCCTGCCGAGGGTCTTTCGGGGGCACCGCCCCTGTGGGTGCCGACAACTCTGTCCGTGCAGGTCATGCCGCATCTCGGTACTCGTGGAGGGTGCAGCAGCTACGAGGCATGGCCTTGGCGCGAGCGCCGCAGCTTGCCGCGCTCGCGCCGGGCGGCGCCGAGGGTGGCGCGAAGGGCGGGCAGGTCGGCGAGGGTGGCCTGTTCGGCGAAGCGGGCCAGGAGTCGGCGAAGGGCCCGTTCGTCGCGGTCGTGGACGGCTTCGGCGAGGGCGGTCAGCAGGGAGTCCCTCGTATGGGGGGCGGGTGTGCGCGCCGCCGACATGCTCCTGGTCTCCTCCACCGTTCACCCTCCTGCGCGTTGTCCCTGGTCACGCGCAGTGTGTTCTGTCGCGCGCGCGGGGCGAAGACTACCTTCTCTTCGAACATCGAAAAATCTGTGCTGGCCGGAGTAGACATTGGCGTGGGGTGTGGTTAGTGTTTCTCTCGTAGCAAGCAGTCGGCAGGGCCCGCCAGACACGAACTGGCGGGAGTAGTGCAGGTAGTTCGCAGGTCGGCGCGGTTGTGGGGTTCTGAAGCCAGGGTTGGTGCAGTGCGGCGACGGGACCGGCGGCCGGGTCGGGTGGCCCGCAGTGATCAGGGGCTGCCATCAGCGGTACCGCAGTGAGTGGAAGCAGTGCAGGTAGTTCGCGGGACACGCCGGGCTGGTGGGCGTGGAGCAGTGACGCAACAAGGTGGTGCGGCAGCGGAGTTCCGGAGCCAAGCGCAGGTGTTGGACGGCGACGGGGCTGGCGGCCGTGCCGGGTGGCCCGCAGTGATCAGGGGTCACCGAAGAGCGGTATCGCAGTAAGTGCAGGTGATTCGCAGTCACCAGTGGTTGATGTGTGCAGGTTCTCAGCAAAGGCGCCGGACTGCGGGCGCGCGTGCTGGGAGGTCCGGGCAGTGGGGTTCCAAGCCGAGTGGTTGAGCAGGGCAGGCGACGGGGCTGGCTGCCGGACAGGTGGGCCCTCACGGACACCGGAGCGGTACCAACGCAGTTCGCAGTTCCAAGCAGTACAGGTGTGAATCTCGCAGTATCAGCAGGTGCAGTACCAGCAGTTCGCAGGATGTCCAGTGATGTAGAGGAAGAAACGGAGGGCGCTAGCGCCATCAGGATCGCCCGGCCCGTGAGATGAGCAGTTCTCGTCCGGGCGGACACCGCAGACCCCTCAGAGTACGAAGGACGGTGGTTTCCGGTCACGCATACGCGATCCCCGCAGTCCTCCTCCCCCGAGGAGTTGCGGACACAAGGACCGGCCCAGGGCCGGTAGATGGTGAAGTTCCCCTTCGGGGCCCCGGAGCCGCAATGGCGCCGGGGCCCCTCCACGCGTTCCCGAACAGGCAACAGGAAGAGGTGCAGTGACCACGACCACCAACCGACCCACCACCACAAGCAGCTTCGACGACGACGACTACCCCGCCTACACCATGGGCCGCGCCGCCGAGATGACCGGCACCACGCCGGGGTTCCTACGGGCCCTGGGCGAGCAGGGCCTCATCACCCCACTGCGTTCCGAAGGCGGCCACCGCCGCTTCTCCCGCTACCAACTACGGATCGCGATGCGCGCCCGCGACCTCGTCGACCAGGGCACGCCCATCGACGCCGCCTGCCGCATCATCATCCTCGAAGACCAACTCGAAGAAGCCCTACGCATCAACGAAAAACTCCGCAGCAACGCCACTGCTCCGGACCCCACCGCCGACACCTGACCCACCCCCCCCTCCCCGGCTCCCGGTCCGCGGTGAGCGCACACTCACCGCCGACCGCCCGGCACCATCCCACAGGACCGGCACCGGCACCGTCACCGAGCTGACCCGATCGGGAGACCTCCCACCGAAGAGCGCAGCGCTTGGACGGGGATGCCGTCGGATGTGAGCATTTCGGTTGCAGCCAGGAGGCACACGTAGCCAGCCACGGCGGCAACGGGCATGGTTCCGGTGTCCGCCTTCGTCTGCTTCACCGACCCCTCGCCGGCTGCGTTGCGTGGGGCGCTCCTGCCTGTGGCCGTGTCGGGCGAACAGCGCGACAGTGGAGGGAGACCTTCTTCGGAGGTAGTCGTGATCGTCCTTGGAGTCATCCTTCTCGTCATCGGGTTCGTCGCCGGCATTTCCATCCTGTGGACCATCGGCATCGCCCTCGTCGTCATCGGACTCGTCCTGTGGGTCCTGGGCGCGGTCGGCCGTGAGGTCGGAGGCCGCAAGCACTATTGGTGAAGCCCCCGCGCGTGCCGTGCGACGACTGCTACCGGACGCATCAGGGCCGGGGCAGCGGGGCGCCGTCCGGTTCCTGCGGCATCGAGTCTGCCGGGCCGCTGCCCACCGCAGAGACGAAGGAACCCGACGGGGTGAACCGCGCCCGCAGGCCACCGCCCGCTGCGTCCGCGCCCCAGTGGGTAGTTCAGCCGTAGGCGGTTCCTCATCGTCCATGAGTGAAATCCTGACCGCACTCCAGCTTCACGCACGCCGAAGACACCTGTTCGCTGCCTGGTGCCCGATCCGGGCTTCGGGCGCGCCCTCCCGGGCACACACAGGATTCGATGCCGCGACGTCGTTACACTCCGCACCCGCTGGGCCGGGGGCCAGGGCTTCGGCGGCCTCGCCCTGGGGCCAGGCGTAGAACACAACGGCGGCCGTGACCGGGTCGACCGCGTCCCCGGAGCGCCCGCTCGACAGCTCCCGGCCGCGGACCAGGGGGCGTCGGAACCGGTCACTCCGTAGCTTGCCGCCTCTTGGCCGCGGTGCTCCACGGTGCGGCCGGCGTGAGCGAGGCGGAACGGGACCAGGAGCGGAGCGCGGGGCCGGGCGCCGGGTGACCCCGGGCCCGCACCTTGCTACTCGATGCCGTCGCACGCCACCACGCTCACCTGCGCGCCGCCCAGTTCCTCGCAACGGGCGCTTCGGGCGTCAGCGTCGGCCGCCGCCTACGCGGCGGTCGTCGGCCAGTGCGGTCAGGGGGCCGTACTCGCAGGCAAGCTGGTTCCACGTCAGAACCTCGCCACAGCGGGCCGGGAAATCCTTCGGGTTGAACTCGGGCATGGTCCAGGTGCCGGTGCCCCGGTCCCGCAGCCACAGGTCCCCGTCACCGTCGACCACAGTCGGCGGGGCCGGTACGGGCTCGGCCTGGTCGACGGGCTCCCAGGTGACCCGGCCCGGGTGGGAAACGCGGCGCAGCTCGGTGGTGGCCAGCCGCGCGGCCAAGTCACGGGTGGACTCTTCGGCGTCCTTGACCGACGCGAGTCGGAATGCGTCGTCAAGTACGGGCAGGGCTGGATTCTTGCTGCGCTTTGAACTCATACGCTGACTACCTCCGGTGGGGGGCGTCACATCCGTTATGGCACCCCGTAGAGGAACACGATATCCGAGCCGGGAGCCGGGCCGGCTACGACCGCTGTCCAGGTGGAGGCACTGGAAGACACCGGACGGTGGGGCTGGGTGGCGAGCTGATCCCGGACGTGGCGCAACCCGCGGTGGTAACGCCAGGACCTGGCGGGCCGGGTCTGAGAAGGTCGGGCCGCCAGGGCGAGCGGGCGTCGGGCCGGGTCGGCTGCGGGCGCGGTGTCGCCGGGCGGCTGGCGGAAGTCGGCGCCCGGCTCGACCGGCAGCAGCCGGTGCCCGCCGGGTCGGGCGGGCACGGGAGCGTCGGAGAAGGCGGGCAGAGAGAGGTCGGCCATGATCCCCGATCGCGCAGCCATGGCCCTGCGGGGTAGGACCAGATCGCTGTCAGTGGTGCCAGTGCCCTGTCGGGGCTGCTGCGGGCTCGGGCCAGGGGCGCGGCCGGCCGACCGCGCCGGCCGGCCTGGTCAGTTGTGAGGCCACTGGGGGCGGTTTCGCGGCAGGCAGGGCGGGCATCCGGTCGAGGCGGCCGGTCGGGCGCGCTCGGTGTTCTCGGCGGGTGGGGGTGTGCGATGGCTCGGTCGTCGGACGGTGGACCGTGGTGGCGGGCGCTGCGGCGCACGCCGCAGACGATGTGGAACGACGACGTCACCGACTTCGCGGCGGCCCTGACGTACTACGCGATCCTGGCCGTCCTGCCGGCGCTGCTGGCCACGGTGGTGGGCTTCGCGCTCATCAGCCCAGCGGCGGCCCGGGACGCGGTCGCGCACCTGGCGGGGCTGGTTCCCGGCCAGGCCGGTACGGAGCTGGACGGCGTACTGACCCAGGCACTGGGCAGCGGTTCGACCGGCTGGACACTGCTGGCGGCGGGCGCCGGCAGCGCGCTGTGGTCGTGCTGCAGTTACCTGGCGGTGTTCCGGCGCGCGCTGCACCGGATGCACGGCACCACCGACCAGCGCTCCCCGCTGCGCCAGGCCCCACGGATCGTGGCGACAGCGGCGGTGCTGCTGGTGCTGCTGGCGGCGAGCGCCCTGGCATTGATCTTGAGCGGTCCCGTCGCCGAGGGCGCGGGCCGGGTACTGCACCTGGGCGGGACGGCCCCGCTGGTGTGGTCGGTGGTCCGCTGGCCCGTGCTGCTCGTGGTGGTGGCGATGCTGGTGCTGATCGTCTTCCGGACCGGCCCCGAACCGGCGTGGCGACGGCGCACCAGCCTGCCAGGCGGTGCTCTGGCGGCCGCGCTCTGGCTGGCCTTCTCGGCGGGCTTCGCGCTGTACACCAGCGCCCTGGGCACCTACAGCCGCCTGTACGGCTCGCTCGCGGGGGCGGTGGTGTTCCTGATCTGGCTCTGGCTCTCCAACCTTGCCCTGCTGACGGGCGCTCAGTTCGCGGCGGAACTACGCCGTGCCGCGGTCACGCCGCCCGGCACAGCCGAGCTCACCGCTCAGCCGCCCACCACTGGTCCCCGCCCGGTCGAGGGCTGAAGGCCGATCCGCAAGCCTGAGCTGGTGGGCCGGGGCGGCCTGCGACAGTCCGGGCACTGGTAGGGGAGCCGGCACGGACAACCCGCTCGGCAGGACGGCGGATCGCCACGAGCTGCGGCTGTTCCTCAGGGCGGGCTGACCTGGCTGGGGAGGCTCCGCCCGTGGCGCTCGGGCGGCGTGCCTGCCGTACCGCGCGCCAATAGCCGCCCGTGGCACGGCGCGACGGCGCTGCGATTCATGCCGCCGAGGGCGGCCGGGGCGACCGCGATGTCCGGGCTGGTCTCCATCTGGGCAGCGGAGGAGAGGCGCTTGGGTTTCGTCCTGGTCAGCTGGTCCGGCTTGTTGGCCCAGCGTGCGTCACGTCGCGGGTCCGGACGCGTGAGTCGTCGGCGATCCCGGCACGTACGGGGCGGATGGCCATGGGGCGGCGCAGGGCCCGGCCTTGGCGGAACCACACCGCTGCTGACCGGGTCTGGCACCCCAGAGCGCTCCACGCGCCGGCCGCGTCGCCATCTCGCCGACGTCGTGCGACAGGGTGGGTGCCAGGCCGGCTCCGCAGCGGGTGCGGGTAGTGCGGCGCGCCGGCTCCGGGTGATGTCTCCAGGTGGGTCTGTGCAGGCAAAGGCGGGGCGCCGCGTGGTCGCGAGCGCCCCGCCTCGGGTCTGGTGCCCAGGGCTGGTTACCAGCGGTACCAGCGGTGGCGGCTGCCGGAGGAGTGGGTACCGCGGGCGACGAAGCCGACCAGCCACAGGATGAGGACGATGACCGCCACCCACCAGAGAATCTTGATGGCGAAGCCGGCGCCGAACAGGACGAGGGCGAGCAGAAGGACGAGCAGAAGGGGGACCATCGTGACCTCCGTAGTCGGTTGACAGAGATCCTGCTGCCCCGGTCGGCGGCGGATATTCACAGGAATCTTTCGGACAGGGGGCGGGCAGGCGGGGCGGTGACAGAAGTACGGCGTATCGAGTGTGAGGAGATCACGATGAGCGCGGGCGACAAGATCGAGAACACCGGTGACAAGCTCAAGGGCAAGGTCGAGGAGACCGTCGGCAAGGCGGTCGGTAACGAGCGTCTGGAGGCCGAGGGCACGGCGGACCAGGCCAAGGGCGACCTGAAGCAGGCGGGCGAGCACGTCAAGGACGCGTTCAAGCGCTGAATTCCTCTCCGGGCGGGGGGGGGGCCCCCGCCCGGGGGGGGGGGGCCCCCCCCCCCCGGGGGCCCCCGGGGGGGGGCCCCCCGGCGGGGGGGGGGGGGGGGGGGGGGGGGGGGGGGGGCCGCCCCCCGGGGGGGGGGGGGGGGGGGGGGCGCCCCCGCCGGCGCCAACTTTCCGCGGGCGCCCGGCCAGTCTTTTCGCGCGTACCGGGTTTTTCTGGGGGGGGGGGGGGGCCCCCCCCCCGGGGGGGGGCCGCCCCCCCCGCCCGGAGCTGCTCGTCCGATCATTTCGCCCGAGCTGCGGCACGGTTGGGTCCGTGCGGCGTCGCGGGAAACCCGCCCGGGCGAGCCGGTGATCGGAAGGCCCTGCTGGAGATGCCGGCAGGGATGGCAAGCTGGGGAGATATGGATATCCGCCAACGGAACAACGTCACGGTCGCCGGCCCTCCGGACGGCCCGGCGCTCGTGCTGGCACACGGTTTCGGCTGCGACCAGAACATGTGGCGTCTGGTGCTGCCCGCGCTGACCGCGGAGTTCCGGGTGGTGCTGTTCGACTACGTGGGCTCCGGCCGCTCCGACCTGTCGGCCTGGGACGAGCAGCGTTACGGCTCGTTGGGGGGATACGCCCGCGATGTGCTGGAGGTTTGCGAGGAACTGGACCTGCGGGACGCGGTGTTCGTGGGGCATTCGGTCAGTGCGATGGTCGGCGTGCTCGCCGTGGCGGCCGCACCCGAGCGCCTGTCCCGGCTGGTGATGGTTGCCCCGTCCCCCTGTTACATCGACGGCGACGGGTACCGGGGCAGGTTCAGCGCCGAGGACATCGACGAGCTTCTGGAGTCGCTGGAATCGAACTACCTGGGCTGGTCGGCGGCGATGGCTCCGGTGATCATGGGCAATGCGGACCGGCCGGAGCTCGGCGAGGAACTGACCGCCTCGTTCTGCGCGGCCGACCCGGACATGGCCCGGGTCTTCGCCCGCACGACGTTCCTTTCCGACAGCCGCGCGGACCTCGGCACGGTCACGGTGCCGACACTGGTGCTGGAGTGCCGGCAGGACGTGATCGCCCCTCGTGAGGTCGGCGCCTACGTCCACGCGGCGATTCCGGACAGTAGGCTGGTGACCCTGGAGGCGACGGGGCACTGCCCGCAGCTGAGCGCCCCGCAGGCCACCGCGCAGGCCGTCCTCGACTTCATCCGGGCGACCGGATGAAGTGCCGCACGGGCCAGGACCCGGACGGGGAGCAGGAAGCGGACACCACCGACGCCGCGTTCACCACCCTGCTCGAGGACAGCGCGGAGGAACTGTACGAGCAGGCTCCCTGCGGCTATCTGTCGACGCTGATGGACGGCACCATCGCGAAGATCAACGCCACCCTGCTGGAGTGGCTGGGACTCCCCCCGACCCAGGTGGTCGGGCGGATGCGCTTCGCCGACCTGCTCACCGTGGGCGGCAGGCTCTACCACGAGACGCACTTCGCGCCGCTGCTGCAGATGCGGGGCGAGGTCAGCGGCGTGGCCCTGGACCTCCGAGCGGCCGGTGGGCAGCGCATGCCGATCCTGGTCACCTCGAAGGTGAAGACCAGCGTGGACGGCGAGCCGCTGCTGGTCCGCACCACCGTCTTCGACGCCCGCGACCGACGCGCCTACGAGATGGAACTGCTTCGCGGCCGCCAAGCTGCCGAGGAAGCACACCGCCTTGCCGAAACCGCACGCCGGCAGGCCGTGGCCGACCGCGCACGGCTACAGGAGGCGCTCGCCGTCCTCCAGCAGAGCCTGCTGCCCACCGAACTCCCCGCCGTCCCGGGCCTGGAGGCCGCCTCGCACTACCACACCGCCTCCCCGGACCTCCTCGGCGGAGACTTCTACGACCTGTTCCCCCTCGACGCCGACCGGTGGGCGTTCTTCCTCGGAGACGTGTGCGGCAAGGGCCCCCAGGCCGCCGCCGTCACCTCACTGACCCGCTACACCCTGCGGGCCGCAGCCCTCCACGACCCCGACCCCGTCACCGTGCTCACCACCCTGAACACCGTGCTCCACGAGCGGTACGACAGTGGAGACGCCCGCTACTGCACCGCCCTGTTCGGCATCCTCCAACCCGGCAGCGGCCACGTCAGCGTCCACCTGGCCTCCGGCGGCCACCCCTCCGCACTGATCCAACGCGCCGACGGCACCACCCACTACCTCCCCACCCCCGGCGGCATGCTCATCGGCATCCTGCCCCGCGTGCACTTCACCCCCGCCAGCACCGAACTCTTCCCCGGCGACACCCTGCTCCTCTACACCGACGGCCTGACCGAAGCCCGCATCGGGCCCGAGCGCCACCTCTACGGCGAGGCAGCCCTGAGCACCTTCACCGCCACCCAACCGCCGGCCGGACCCAAGGCCCTGATCACCGCCCTGACCAGCTTGCTCGCCAGCTTCGGCGATGGACTCGACGACGACACCGCGCTGCTCGCCCTCGGGGTTCTTCCCTTTCCCGGTCCCGAGAGCGGAACCTGAGATGAGCCCGCTGACGATCACCTCCTTCCAGGCCGCCACCGGCCCGGTCCTGGAGATCACCGGCGACCTCGACTACGCCACGGCGCCCGAACTCCGCCAGACGGTGGACAGCCTCAACCTGGCATCCGGGCAGCTGCTGGTCCTGGGCCTGGCCGGCCTGGATTTCTGCGACTCCAGTGGCATCAGCGCCCTGCTGGCCGCCCGCAGCACCGCCACCGGACGCGGTGGGGACATCGCCTTGGCCGCAGTACCCGCCAACGTCATCCGCATTCTGCGTATCGTCGGCCTGGACCAGGTCCTCACCGTCCACCCGGACGTCTCGGCCGCCACCGCCCCCGGCCCCGCGACGCGCTGATCCCGTCGGCCGGAACACCCGCCGGGGGACTCCGCATCGGGTCGGCCGGGCGGGGTTGGTTCAGCGGGTGCTACGGGTCCGCGTCGCCTCGCCCTACCCGCAGGCCGGAGGGAGATCCTGCGGGGCCGATCCGAGGGTTCCCACCGTCAGCACGGCGCAGCGCGCCGCCATCGGTAACGTCAGCCACCGGCCCGCCGCTGATCTCAGGCACTGCGAAACGGGCAGCGGCAGGCCCCGTGTCCGGCGGGCCTGCCGTGTGCGACGTCGCAGATTCTCCGGGTCCGATGCCCCGGCCGTGCGCCGGAGCAGCAGCTCCGTAGTCGGCACGCGGCCCAAATCCTCTGGGCATGGCCGGGGGGTGCCCACCGGGGACTCCGGCTCGCTCAGGCGGCGGTGGCGAGGCTGGCACGGCCGAACAGGAGCGCGTAGCCGGCGGGGAGTTGGGCGATGAGGCGGTCGGTGAGCGGGGTGCCGACGTGGTCGGCGAGGACGGCCAGGACGGAGGAGGTGTCCCAGCGGGCGGAGGCGGTGGTGGTGTTCAGGGTGGTGGCGATGGCCGCGACCAGGGCCGGCGCGTCCAGGGGCTCGATGTGGGGGATCTGCGCGACCAGGATTTCCCGTGCCCGGTCGGGCAGGGCCGCGGCGAGGTCGCACCGTTCCTCGCCGACGAGCTGGCCGCCGAAGGTGGCGAGGACTGCTTCCAGGACGCGTTCGGCTTCCCTGCCGCTGTCGTAGCGGCCGTATTCGCGTACCTGCTGGACGAGGTGGTTCCAGGTCATGGCGGGTTGCCTTCCGGGTGCGGGCTGTTGGCCCGGGGACGGTTCAGGGGTGGCGTTCTGGGCCGGGCCGGCCGAACAGCAGGTCGTAGCCCGCGGGCAGCTGGAGGAGGGCGCGCTGGGTGAGGTCGTTGCCGACGCAGTCGGCGACGGTGCTCAGGACGGCGCCGATGTCCCACAGGGCGGTGTGTTCGGTGGCGCCTTCGATCCACGCGGCGGTGGCGCGTACGAACCGGTCGGGACTGAGAGGTTCGGCGGCCTGCAGCGGGCTGAGCAGGATCAGTGCGAGGTGTTCGGGCAGGCGGGCTGCGAGGTCGGCGCGTATGGAGCCGACCAGGTGGGCGCCGAGCAGGGCGAGGACGACGCGCGCTGCTCGTTCCGCCTCTTGGGGTGTGCCGTATTCGCCGCGTTCCTGGACCTGTCGCAGGAACGTCTCCCATCGAAGAGTCATCGTGGGCCTCCCATGCCTTCACTGCGTCGGTGGTCCGGGCGGCAGCGAAGCGGGTGGGTCGAGGCCGGCCGGGCTGACTGGAGGAAGTGCCGGCCGACGGTCACCGCCTGGGGTACGAGGCCGGGATGGTGCTTCGTGCAGGGGTGGTTGGTCGTCGGCCCGCCGGGGTGGCCGTCCCGCACGGCCCCGGGGGGATTGAGTGGTGCGGGACGGCAGCTCCGGGGAGCGGGGTCAGGCCTTGATCTGCTTGCGGTCGCCGCTGCGGCTGATGGCGATCTTGCGAGGCTTGGCCTTCTCGGCGACCGGGATCCTCAGGGTCAGCACGCCGGCGTCGTAGTCGGCGCTGATGCCCTCGGGGTCGAGGGTGTCGGTGAGCATGATCTGGCGGGAGAACACGCCGAGGGGACGCTCCGTCAGCTCCCACTTCACGCCCTCGGCCTCGCGGCGGGGGCGGCGCTCGGCCTTGACGGTCAGCATGTTCCGCTCGACGTCGATGTCGATCGCCTCCGGGTCGACCCCGGGCAGGTCGAAGCAGATCACGTACTCGTCGCCGGCGCGGTAGGCGTCCAACGGCATCGGGGTCGGACGCGACCAGGTGCCGGTCGAGTTGATGAACTGCTGGGTGAGTCGGTCCAGCTCACGGAACGGGTCGGTGCGCATCAGCATGGGGAACACCTCCAGGTGGTTGGGCTTTGGCAGCCAGTGCGCTTCACCTGAGACTTTTGTAGCATGTCATCCATCCGATGACAAACACTCAGGTCGCCAGGAGAGTGACGCGATGAACCCCAGTCCCGGGACGCCCCCGCCGAGTGACAGCGCACCCGCCGCTCCCGCCTCCTTTCCCGCGGCGGCCGCCGCCCTGACCGCCATCGACGACGCCGTCCGCGCTGCCCAGAGCCCGGAGCCGAAGGGCCGTACGCCCTCAGCGGGGGGCTCCGGGCCCGGGCAGGCCCTCGACGCCCTTCAACTGCTGCGGGAGCTGCGGACCCAGCTCGCGGGCTGGGAGGCGGGCCTGGTGGAGAACGCCCGGGACGCCGGGGCGACCTGGGCGGACCTCGCCCAGCCGATGGGCGTGGCCAGCCGACAGGCCGCCGAGACCCGCTACCTGCGCCTGCGCCCCGCCGGCACCCGCCGGACGCCGGCCACCGGTGTCGAGCGGGTGAAGGCCGTCCGTGACCGCCGCGCGGCCGAGCGCACCGTCACCGCCTGGGCCCGCGACAACGCCGCCGACCTGCGCATCCTCGCCGCGCAGATCGCCGCCCTCACGGACCTCGCCCCCGCCGCCCGCCCCGGCCTGGCCGCCCTGCGCACCGCGCTCGCCTCGACCGATCCCGCCGAACTCATCGGCCCCCTGGCCGCCATGCGCTCCCATCTCGAGGCCGGCCACCCTGATCTCGGCACCCGACTCGACGCACTCAACCAGCACACGGACCAGCTCCGCGATGACAGTAACCACCGCCGCACCTGACACCACCACGCCGGGTGCCGTCGCGCCGGACGACGGCGCCCGGGAGCGATGGGAGCGCCTTCAGGACCAGCTCGTCCAGGTCGGGCTGCGGATGCTGCGTGAATCGGATGTGGCAGTCGCCGCGCTGGACGCCCGCCTCGCCCGCCTGGACACCCTCCGCCAGGAGCTCGCCGACCTGAACAAGGGCGAGCCCCCTTTTCGTGAAGGCGGTGGGAGCCCCGACCGGGGGGCGTGCTGACGGCGGCTGCGGGCACCGACCGCTCCCCGGGGAGTGCCCGGCGCAGGGCGGGGCGATCGGTGAGGGAGGTCTGTTCGGCGAAGTGGGCCAGGAGTCGGCACCGGCACGCTGGTTCACCCGCGTGGCCGGATCGCGAGTCGTCGCCCGGACTTCCGGCACGGACCCGGGGCGGACGGCGCCGATGGCGGGCCCAGGGCTCCGGGTTGCTGGTCGGGGCCCGCACCTGGTGGGCGGGAGCACCACGGGCGGAGGCCACGTCATAGGCTGCCGCTATGTCGAACACGCCCACCATCACCCCGGACGACGCCTTCACGATGCTCATGGCAGGAAACGGCCGGTTCGTCACGGGCCTGCCCGAGCATCCGAACCAGGATGCCGCCAGGCGCACCGAGACCGCCCCGGGCCAGAACCCGTTCGCGGTGCTGTTCGGCTGCGCGGACTCCCGGCTCGCGGCCGAGATCATCTTCGACCGGGGTCTGGGCGACCTGTTCGTGGTGCGGACCGCCGGTCAGGTCGTGGGGCCGGAGGTGCTGGGCAGTATCGAGTACGGGGTTGCCGTGCTGGGCTGCCCGCTGGTGGTGGTGCTGGGCCACGACTCGTGCGGTGCGGTCGCCGCGACCCGCGCAGCGGTCGAGGAGGGCACGACTGCGCCGGGGTATGTGCGGGACGTGATCGAGAAGGTCACCCCGAGCGTGCTGGCCGCCCGCGCCGCCGGCCACACCGAGGACGGGGAGTTCATCGCCGAGCACATACGGCAGACCGTCGACCTGCTCGTCGACCGCTCCCGGGTCCTCGCCGACGCCGTCGAAACCGGACGCGCCGCAGTCGTCGGCCTCTCCTACCGCCTCGTCGACGGCAGCG
The DNA here is from genome assembly GCF_044766665.1 of Kitasatospora sp. NPDC101801. Classification (NCBI taxonomy): domain Bacteria; kingdom Bacillati; phylum Actinomycetota; class Actinomycetes; order Kitasatosporales; family Streptomycetaceae; genus Kitasatospora; species Kitasatospora sp. NPDC101801. The sequence goes on along the minus strand of NZ_JBIWML010000036.1, from coordinate 4,367 downwards.
CCCACCTGATCGCAGCACGCGGCATCAGCACGAGCGCGGTGCCGATGTAGGGCGAAGCTCGGTGGCAGCGAACCGACGGGTTCGGCCGAGACGACTACCGGTCCTGGGCGCCGAAGGCCACCAGGTCGGAGGGCGCAAGCACCACCGGTGAGAGCCCATTCCTGCGGTGCTGTCCGCTTGGGGGGCTCTACAGGTGGGTTTCGGTTGTCACCCACGAAGAATCTCCGTGACCCTGCGGCGTAGGACATCAACCCCGGGCTCCGAACGGCTCCGGCAGGCTGCGGCCGTCAAGGCGTCGATGCACCCCCCCGCACCTCTCTGTGAGCCGGAACGGGGGGCGGCCTTCGCCGGAGCCGTTACTCGCGCGCGCTCGGGACCTGGAGCGGGTCGCGCGGGGCGTCGTCCTTGGCCGCTTGCATCTGCTCGCCGAGCTCGGTGAGGCGGTTGCGGCCCATGGACTTGCGGACCTCGGGGAACCAGTCCTTCTCCTCCTCTTCGACGTGGTGGCGGACGTTCTCCATCAGCACCGTCATCTTGGCGTCGAACCGCTCGTCGGCCGGGTCCAGCCCGGCGAGTTCGGACAGCATCCACAGCACCACGTGGTGTTCCTCGATGCTTTCCAGCACGTGGTCCTTGGTGTCGGGGGCGGCCTCGCGTGCGGCCGGGTAGAAGATCTTCTCCTCGATCCAGGTGTGCACGGTGAGTTCCTCGATCACCTTGTCGGCGAGGTCCCGCTTGTGCTTGTGCGCGTTCTCGCCGGCCTTCTCGAACTCCTTGAACAGCTTCTCGACGGTCTTGTGGTCGTCCTTCAACAGCACGATGGCATCCATCGGGGCCCTTCCGGTTGCGGTGAGAGGGGGACAGGCGATCGGGGGTCAGGTGGCGGGGACGGGCCAGGGGCGGCCGGTGAGCGCTGACGCGACGTGGTGCAGGTTCGCGGCCATGGTGCGGCCGGTTTTGTGAGCCCACTCGTGGCCGCGCTGCTCGTCCAGGTAGTCCGGACCGGGGCCGGGGCCCAGGTGCCAGTACGTCCACGCCTGGGCGGGAACGGTGTAGCCGATGTCGACCAGGCCGCCGCTGATCTCGCTGATGACGTGGTGGGCGCCGTCCTCGTTTCCCGTCACCACCACCCCGGCCACCCGCCCGTACGCAACGGGTCGGCCGTCGTCGTCGGTCTCGGAGATCATCGCGTCCATCCGCTCCAGCACCCGTTGTGCGACCGAGGACGGGCGGCCCACCCAGGTCGGGGTGGCGACTATCAGGATGTCCGCGGCCAGCAGCTTCTCGTGGACGCCGGGCCACTCGTCCCCTTCGCCCTGGTCGGTCTTCACGCCCGGCAGCAGGTTGAGGTCGACCGCGCGCACCGTGGCGACCTCGACCCCGCGCGAGGTCAGCTCCGCGCCCACCACGGACGCCAGCGCCTCGGTGTTCGACGGCTCGGGGGACGGCTTCAGAGTGGCGTTGATGATGAGAGCTCGCATACGGGCCCGGCTACCCCGTCAGCCGAGGACAACCCACCCAGAGACGCGGAACCTCGTCCCAATGGCCCTGCCGTTTCTCCCGATTGGCCCAGTGGCCGGAGGGCTCGGCCGCACTGGCGTGGCCGGACCCACCGCCCTGGTAGGAGAGGAGGAAGACGTAGTGGCACCTCGACGGGCTGGACAGGCCGACAACCTGCCCGGCCTGGGCAGCGGGTACGGCCGGGCCGCCCTCTTCCGATCCATCCGCCGGTTCCTCCGATTGGCCCCGCCCAAGCGGGGCAGGCGCCTGGCACGGGAGCGGAGAGTCCGCTTCGGAGCGTCCGAGGAGGATCAATGAGCAAGGTCAAGGAGTCGATCGACGTCGACGTCCCGCTGCACACCGCTTACAACCAGTGGACGCAGTTCGAGGAGTTCCCGAAGTTCATGGAGGGCGTCGAGGAGGTTCGTCAGATCGACGACCGCCGCACCCACTGGCGCACCAGCATCGCCGGCGCGGAGCGGGAGTTCGACGCGGAGATCGTGGACCAGCTGGCGGATGAGCGGGTGTCCTGGCGGACGGTTGGCGGTGAGGTCCAGCAGATGGGCACCGTCACCTTCCACTCCATCGACGCCGACCACACCCGGGTCAGCCTAGCGATGGATTTCCAGCCGCACGGGATGGCGGAGAAGGCCGGCGACATGCTCGGCATCCTCGACCGCCGTGTGAAGGGCGACCTCAAGCGCTTCAAGGGCTTCATCGAGGAACGTGGCCAGGAGAGCGGCGGCTGGCGGGGCCGGATCTCCCCTGCCTGACACCCGCGGCCTTCGCGGCCTCGGTTTGGCTGATCCGATGCTCAAGGCGCCACGCGGCTGACCGGGGCGGGGGGGGGGGGGGGGGGGGGGGGGGGGGGCCCCCCCCCCCCCCCCCCCCCGACAGCGTCCGGCCCCAGGATCGGTAGCTGGCCGGTCGGCCACCGGCAGGCCGCTCGGCAGCGGCGTCCGGTCAGGCTGTCGCGACGACCGTGACCAGTGTGTCGTCGAAGGCGCGCAGGTCGCCCGGCTCACCCCTGCTCACCAGGTCGGTGTACACCCGGACCTGTTCGTCGGCCCACTGGGCGCCGGTGTTGACCAGACCGGTGCGCAGGCTCGGCCAGGAGAGGAGGCTGCGCCCGCCCACCACATCGGCCTCGACCAGGGTCCACGGGCCGTGGCAGGTGGCAGCCGCCGGCTTCCCGGTGTCGAAGTCCCTGCGCAGAGCGTCGGGATCGGCGACGCCGCCGGGCGGCACGAGTGCGTCGCAGTCGGCCACCGAGGGGCCGGCGACCACGAGCCACCTGCCCGGCCCCGGGCCGGCGCGTGCGGCCGCACGCAGCGCACTGCGGCCGCCGCGCACCTGTCGGATGAACAAGCCCGTTCAGGTGAGAGGCGTCCGTGCGCCGGGAGCTCCGGTCAGCGCAGCAGGACGGCGAGGAGTTCGGCGAGGGTGGGGCCGCTGTCGGCCGGGTGTCGGAGCGGTTTGCCGTCGATGACGCTGTAGTGGTTGCTGCGGCCTTCGCGGTGGTGGCTGAGGTATTCGGCGGCTTCGAGGTCGGCGATGATCCGCTGGACGGCGCGCTCGGTCAGCAGGCAGCGGGTGGCGATGTCGCGGACTCGGATGCCGGGGTCGCGGGCGATCTGGACGAGTACCCGGGCGTGGTTGGTGAGGAAGGTCCACTGCCGTCCGGGCGCCGCTGAGTTGTCCATGGACCAAGGATAGGTTCTCCCGTTTCACGACAGCAGAAGCACGACATCCGTTTCATGTAAACCTTGACATCTCCTGCGCGGCGGGCGAACAGTTGAGAGGTCCTTGCTCGAACGGGCCGCCTGTTGGCGGCTGCTGACGGAGGTGGTTCGATGACACGTCCCACTCCCGACGGCTCGACCGGGCGCGGCAGGGCCGTCACGGTGCTGGCCATCGATGGCCCGCTGGAGGTCAGCGTCTCCGGTGGCGCGGAGCGGGCGGTGGCGCACGTCAGCGGGGAGATCGTCTTCGACAACGCCGGCCGGCTGCTCAAGGTGCTGAGCCAGGCCGCCCTGGCAGGCCCGGCCGGGCTCGATGTGGACACCACTGCGGTGACGTTCGCCGACAGCTCCGGTCTGAACGCCCTGCTCGAACTGCGCTCCCGGGCGCTGGCCGCCGGCCGGCAGCTCACCCTGCGGCCCGGCGGGTGCGTGGGGCGTCTGCTGGACCTCACCGGCACCCGCGAGGTGTTCACTCCCGCCCCGGGTGCGCCTGCCGTCGTGCCGAACCTCGGGTCCTGACCAGACGGGACGGGCGAGTACCGCGAACGACGAGGGGTGCGGGGGACGCCGGAGGCGATGACGCTGGGGCGACGCGCGACCAGTGACCCGCACCGCCCCGGCTGGAAGTCCCGCCGGAGCCGCCGGTTCAGCTACCACGCGACCCCCGGCGGCACACCGGTGCGCGATGCCGCGCGGAGCTGGCGCGGATCAAGGCACTGGCCATCCCGCCCGGCCCCGCGGCCACGCCCTGAGCGGCGCCGTGCCGGAGGTGCGGGGTGAACACTCCGCACCATGAGGAGCTCGACCAGCCGCAGGCAGCCTCGGCACCGTGGACGACAGGGTCACCCTGGACGACCTGGATCGGGCCCGAGGGGTCCTGCGGCAGATGACGGCCGGCAGCACCACCCACCTGAGCGCCCAGGAATTCCGCAGCCCCTCCTGCGTTACCCTGCGTCCGCGGGCCGAGCAGCTCCGGGAGAGCCTCGGTCTTCCCCCCCCCCCGCCCGAGACCGCTCGACGATCAGCGGCCCAGGGGTGTTCCAAAGTCCCGGTGATCATGTGAGTCTGCAGGCCACAGCGGTGCGAGGGGTGGGGGTTGGCCCGTCACGAACGCAACGAAACTCC